>JADCJN010000202.1 GCA_020247005.1 Silvanigrellales bacterium | reverse complement strand
TCGAAGAGCATCGCCCCTGAGATCGCGAGAGGGTCGCCGGTGGGCGACCGTCGAGTCAGCAAGCCTTGTTGAGTTCGAGCAAATGCATGCGTTTGCGAGAGGTCCCCTTAAGCCAATAGGCAAACACGCCTGAGGTTGGCTACCCTCGCAGAAGGTAACTCAGCACTCTTCCCTGTGTGACGTCGGGGAAAGAGTTTACGAGGGCATCGGCGATGCCTGCTGCCTTTGCCACGGTCTTGTAGACGTCGCGGCCTTGCACTCTTCGATTTGCGTTGGCAGAGTTGCTGTCTCCCATGCGCAAGGCGAGGTTGTCGGCAACCGGTGCACCGTCCGCCCCCGGGGGATGAAGAAACCAATTTCCATTGCGCAGACGGATGTCGCCATAGTACCCGCCTCGGATTCCACCGCCTGCGAGGACAACAGAATTCTTTGTGAAGTATCCATCCCCGTCCCTCAAAACAGGACGTGAACCGTCGAGCGTGTACATCGCAATGACGGTTCTGTCGTAGATGCCAGCCGCTTTCAGTGCCGCGATGAGCCTAGCCAGTGGCAGAGCGGTTTGAATGGCTTGAGTTTTCAGCAACGAGTCGGTGCGGCGGGTGTGAACGTCATGGTAGTCGAAATCGATGGCTGCCGTGCGGACTTGCCCAGACGTGAACATTTTTGCGACGTAGCCGAACATTTCGCCGAGGTTGAATTTACCGGACACTTCTTTACAGGCATCCGCATTGTCTCCGTCGCAGTTGAACTGACCAGGAACGCCGGCTCGCCACTGCGAAAGCTCATTGGCGGACAGGCGCAAATCGAGGACTTCCGAGCTGTTGGAAAAGTCGATCCGTCCGAGGCTCGCATCATGGGCCGGTCCTCGGGCTTGTTTCTGGAGTTCATTCAGGTACCGAGCGTCAATTTTTCTTATGATGGACGTGAGCGTGGCTGAGTGTTCGGTGAGAAGGTTCGTGGTGGGCACACCGGGAGGTGGCTCAAACGCCCGGAGCAGAGTGTCGCGGTCGTAAAAACGCTCCAATCGAGCGTCCTGACCTAAATTGGCTTCAAAGTGGTAAAACGTGTGCGTCCCAGAGCGAATGGAACTGCGAATGAGGACACCTTTTCGGAGCGAGCTGTCAGCGAGGCGTGCGGCATGATTGTGAAGGAGTGCTGGGGTGGGCGACGAGCTGTAAAGCACTTCGTTGCCGCCGGTACCTGGCCGCGTGTCGACAATGGCCATGTCAGGGCGTCCCGGTCCGCCTTTGTCACTTCGTCCAGGGCTGCGCAAGGCATTGGCAGCTTCATGGTGATGAATGCCGCCGATGTTCGTCTCGCATGCATCCAGTATGGCCACGGTGTCGGCGTGTTCTCTGAGCGCGAGGGCGTCTGCGGAGATATGAAGGCCATTGACGGCGAGAGTTGGCTTGCCCAGCACTGCGATGTCGTTGCTGCGGCCCAATGCATCGACGACACCCGGGGCGACGAGAGCTGGGCCAAAATCCCATTGATCTCGGAAATTCACCTCCAGAAAGTAGCGCGGGCCAGTGAGGCGATCGGCCGCGAACGCTGTTCCGCCGATCTCCTCCCAGAAGGCGAAACGAAACGCTTCGGTGACCATGGGAACAGCGAGCAGAAGGGAAGCCTGTTGCAAGAACCGCCGGCGCTCAGGCGCAGGCATCGACTCCAAAAATTTTCCCCTCACTCTTCGCCTCTCTTTCCGTGTTTTGTATACGACTCAATGACAACCGGATGAGCGAGTGCCGTAACAAGGAGGTCACTGAATGTGGGCGATCGTCCCAACGCACGGGCCTTAACCGCAATGTCGCTGACAAGCGCGGTGGGAATGGCTTTCGCTGTCGTGTCGTTCATTCGCAAGTAGTGCCAAATCATGTTTCGTGCGGCGCACTCATGATACGTAGGGTGTTCTGCGAGGATTTTCGCTGCTTCTGCAAGATTTGCGACGGTTTTGCCAAACACTTCAGAATTCTCGCGCTGGGCGCGTTCCGGAGCACGAAAATGTGAAACATAGGTGCCATTCGTGCTCGATCCCCCTGACGCTTGGGGGTCGGGATTCTGCAGGCCTGTTGCGCTCGCTTTGTACCTGCCTGAAGAGTCGAACTTCACGAAGAGCTGGGCGTGCTTCGCGAACTGACTGTGGCACGCCGCGCAGTTTTTCCCGTTACCAAATGTGATGGCGCCATTGGGAGACGAAAAAAGATCGATGAGGTCGGCTGTTCGAACGGGCGGCTCGAGAGTCGTCGACAAAGGGTATTCTTGGCATGTGAATTTTTTCAAAAGCTTTGCGGAACGCGAAATGTTGAAGGCGCCCGCATGCTGCGCGAGGAACGATCTGCTGGTCAGAACCCCTGCCGTGAAGGGCGCCTGGCTGTCGCACGCCTTTTGCTGTCCGTTGCTGTCCACGCATGATGTTGATGTCAGGAATTCGGTCCAGGGTCGGCCTGTCTTCTCAAGGAACACAGCGAGGTTGGCGGGTTCGTTGTGGTCGATGCCTCCCTCGTTTCCTCCGAACGAGTACCTCGTTTCGATAAACAATCGGACGGAGTCGGAGAACAGCGGTTGCTTCGTCCAGCTGCGCAAGAGGTTGCCAAGCTCTGGAGCACCTCCGGAATCGACCCTCGCGCGCTCTTCTACGGTGATGGGTCGCAACGCGATGAAGGGAGCCAGCGTTGCCGCATACTCGGTCACCGACTTGAGAGCACTCCGCGTCTGCTGCGCGTGTCCTGCTGGAGGGCCGAACAGCGCCAAACCGAAGGCAGCCCACAGACAAGCCTTTAAAGTCACAAAACTCAGCTTGGAATTGTTATTCAAACTGCGACGGTTCATTTTGTGTTGAACTCCAGACTGGACAGAACCGCCAGGCACAACAGAGCCGCTTTCGTGGATTCGTTTCCCGCTGTTGCGCCAATTTCGGCGAGAAGTTCCTCGTCTCCGGCGGTCGCAGGGCGGCCCAATGCTGTTTCCAAAAATGCCTTGCCCTGAGCGGGCCAGGGGGAGCGGGTCTGGAATTCGCTTGACTCGCAGATTGGCAGGAGGCCTTCCATCCATCGTCGTATCTGAGCATCGGACCAAGCGACCTGCTCTTTGATCCCGCGTGCGAAATCGTGGTCGCCCAAGAGGTAACGGTCCGCATCGATCCGAGAGAACGCCGACGCGGGAGCGCCCGTGATCCAGGCGACTTTTGCCCGTCGGAGGGCAAAGGGAAGCAGTTTCGCCTGGTCGACTTCAGGTTGAAAATGAAGGGCGGAAGGAAGGCCGGCGGGTCGATTCGCCGACGCGTCGCTTTTTGGCTTGAGCAAATTCGCGTGCTTTTGAAGAATCGTTTCATTGGGAATGCGAGAGTCGTTCCTGCGGTCCACTCTGACCTGATTGGTGTAACCCCGTTTCTGTAATTTGCTCCCAGAGCCCCCGAGCGGCTTGATTCGGAAAATGCGATTTTTTCGCATTTCGCCAAATCTGCGCCGAACGGTGAAAGATGGCTCAGGGCAAAAGAAAAGCCCCTCTGC
>JADCJN010000201.1 GCA_020247005.1 Silvanigrellales bacterium | reverse complement strand
TCCGCTTTTCACCCTGAAATGCGCGTTCCCCTGCCACTGGCAACCTCCCGCTGACGGCAACGTTGATGATAGAGTGTTTGAAGGCAGAAGCGATTTCGGCTAGGAAGTGGCGTTCGCTTCGCACTGAACACACGTGCCCTGTGAGCACCTTTGTGGGGGTTCCTTCGATGAGAGTCAATCCGCGCCGCCCGTTCCTTCCCAGCCAGGCCCATCGATTCGCAAAGGCCGCTTGCGTCGGTTTGGCGACCCTTGGCCTTGCCGGGTGCATGACGAGCCGACGCGAAGAAGAGCTTCAGGCCAACATTTTGCGCCTTGAGCGCAAATTGGGTGAAGTCGAGAAACAAATCTTGGTGCGCGACCGCACTTTTGACAGCGTGAAGTCGACCACGGAAGATGCCAGCCGCCGGATGCAATCGGCCAAAAACGAGGTGGAAGACCTCCGTCGCCAACTTTCACTCACCCAAGGCGCTATCGACGAATTGCGTGTGAAAATGACGCGCGTGCAAGAGGTGTCCGGCACCGCTCTGCCCGAGTCTGACGAAAGCCTGAACGGCAAAGTGACCACCCTCGACGACGCCGTGACCACCCTCGACCGACGCGTCACTCGCATGGAACTTTTGGCCGCTCCTCTTATTGAAAAGCAGCAAAACGACAAGCCCGCCTCGGGCGCCGCGGGTGCCAAGGGTGCCAAGACAGCCAAGTTCAAAACCGCGGGTGAACTCTCTCGTTCCCTTGGGGCCGCCTACGCGCAAAAAGACTACAAAAAGGTCATTGCGACAGCGAACGACGTTTTGCAGGCAAATGCAGGGAACGACCAAAGGGAAGTGGCTCTGGAATTTCGTGGCACGGCGTTCTTCCAAACCCAACAATACGACAAGGCGGCCGTCGACTTCACCGATTTTCTCGACCGCTTTCCCAAAAGCGACAGACGACCCCGCGCCCTTCTTTATGCGGGCGACAGCTTCGTTTACTTGAAACAGAACCGCACGGCGAAAAGCTATTACGCAGAGTGCGTCAAGCTGTTTCCCGAGCGCGACGAATGCAAGGCCTCCAAGGAGCGCCTCGACAAGATGGGCTCGTGAAAACCCGACGCATCTTGGCCATAGAAAGCTCGTGCGACGAAACTTCGGTGGCCCTGGTCGAAGCGGAAGGAAGCACCACCGCGGATCAGGAAAATGAGGAGCGTGTTCCAAAGCGCCTCCGTGTGCTTGCGCACCGGGTGGAAAGCCAAATTGCAAGCCACCAACCTTTTGGGGGTGTCGTGCCTGAAGTGGCCGCGCGCGACCACCTCGCCAAAATCCATGGCCTCACCAAAGCGACTCTCGCCGAAGCGGGCGTTGCCTTGTCGAGCTGTTCGCACCTGGCTGTGACGACAGGGCCAGGGCTCATTGGTGCTCTTATGGTGGGCGTGCTGTATGCGCGCGGGGCCGCTCTGGCCGCAGGACTCCCGCTCGTTGCCGTCAACCATGTCGACGCCCACCTCGCCCCTTGTTTCCTTCTCCGCGATTTTTCGCCTCGTTCCCTGGAGGCCGGTGGCGACCTCGGGCTCTGGAAAGCGGAAGCCTGGTCGCTGTTTCCAGCGCTCACGCTCACCGTGAGCGGAGGACACTGCATTCTTGGACTCGCCGAGACGCCCACTCGCCGGAAAGTGTTGGGGCAAACCGCCGACGACGCGTGCGGTGAAGCGTTCGACAAAGTCGCCAAGCTCTTGGGCCTTCCTTACCCCGGTGGCCCTGAAATTGAACGCATCGCTCAGGCTTTTTCCCTGTCGGGGTCGGAGTTTACGGCAGGAAGCCCTCCCCGGTTCGTCTTTCCAGCCAAACTTGCGGACACCCGAAACCGCCACGGGTTTAGCTTCAGCGGACTCAAAACCGCCGTGCTCGACGCCGTGCGCAAAGAAACAGGCTACCCCACCGGAAAGGCGAGCGGAGCAGCACTTCCACACGAAACAAAAGCCGCCTTGGCCCTCGCCTTCCAAAAGGCCGCCCTCGGCCAGCTTGCCGACCGTCTCGAGAACGCCTTGGCCGACTTTCCCCACGTGCGTTCTGTGCTGGTGGCAGGCGGGGTGGCCGCAAATCAGGCCTTCCGAGCACGGGTGGCCTCCCTGCCTCTGCCCAGTCGCTTCGCGCCACTTTCCCTGTGCTCCGACAACGCCACCATGATAGGCCTGCAGGCCGCGCTCGACCTGTCTGCTGGCCGCGCGCGCGATGGCTTTGCCATTCAAGCCTTTCCCCGCTACGCGCAATGGAGCGAGAACCTATGAGCCGCAAGAATTCCAACGCCCTGAAATCGCCCCGCCGAAATCGGCCCTCCCCAGCCCAGGGCGCTGGCAGGCCTGGACGAGTGGCTCAAGGCGAGGGCTTCGCGTTTGCTCTCGAAACAAAGAAACACCTTGGCCAACACTTTCTGAAAGATGCTGGGGTCATTGACCGCATTGCACAGGAAGCCCAGGCCAGCCTTCCCGTGGGAGCGGCGCGCACCGGCGTGGAAATCGGACCCGTTTCGGGGGCACTCACGAAGGTACTTCTGGCCGAAGGCTGGAGGGTGACGGCCATTGAAAAAGACGAACGCGCTGCCGATGGGCTTTCTGAGCATCTTGCAAAGGAACACCCCGAAACCCTTCGCGTGGTGAAAGAAGACATCTTGCGCTGGGAGCCACCCACCGAACTCGCACCTGGGCTTTGCTGTGGCAATCTTCCTTACTACATTACAAGCGACATCCTTTTTTGGTTCCTGACGCACGCGCAGCGCTTCACCTCTGCTCTTTTCATGATCCAAGACGAGGTCGCAAGCCGTCTGAACGCGCGCCCCGGCACCAAAGACTTCGGGCGCCTTTCGGTGCGCCTGCAGCTTTCGTGCGAGGTGGAAAAGGTTCTGTTCGTGCCAGCATCAGCCTTTGTACCGCCGCCGAAAGTGAACTCGGCTGTGGTCCGCCTCACGCCCAAACCCTCGCCCTTCACCGACGCTGCCGATGAAAGACGCTTCGGAGAATTCACCGCGCTTCTTTTCAGCGCACGGAGAAAAATGATGCGTCGAGTGCTTGCGTCCGACCTCGATGCTTTGGCATCGCCCGAGGCTGTCGCCACCTTCTGGCAGAAAGCAGCGGAGTTCGGCGTGAAGGAAGACACCCGTCCCGATGCCGTGTCTGCGGAGGGAATTTTAGGTCTCTACCGGCTCGCGCGCAGCCGCTTATAAGTCGCAGATGAAATTCTTGGCAACCCAGCCGGTGCCCGTGGGGGGCAGAAGGAAGAACACCTCCTCGAACACGATTCCGTCGCTGTCGCTCTGGGTTTTCTTGGAGCGGACAACAGGCTCCCCTGCCTTCGCCGTCGAGAACTTGGTGAGGTTTGCCCTGCGAACGTTCACATCTTCCGACACGCTTTTGCAAATTTCCGCGTTGGCGCTGCTTGCAGCGGCGGCCTTGTCGTTGTCATCCACGTCAACAGGCTTTTTGCCGGTGCTCGTGCCCACTGTGAAAGGGAGGCTGTCGAGCGAAATGAGCGTGCTCCCTTGGAACCCTTTCAAGGTGAGAACCCGGGCACCAAGCGTTGAAAATTTCTGTGTGAATTCGAGGGAATTGCTGTCGGCCTCTTTCAGAGCCGTTGGCAATTTATCGACCCACACTTCGAGGCGCGTGGCGCCAGGAACTGACACCTTGAACGTCATGGTAGAGGCGTCCACAGCCGTGACGTCCACGCTGCCCAAGCTCGGCAGCAGCTGCCTGTCTTTGTAGGTTCCCCATGCCTTCACAGAAGCAGGGTGCGCGTCAAGAGAAACGAACTTGAAGCCTTCTGCCTTGAGAGTGGAAATGATGGACGTGGCGCCATTGGTGCCCATGATCATGTCAACGGTTTTTGAATGGACATCGTGCATAAGGATGACGCCCTGACCGCGCGCCTTTGTTTCTGCCACGTAGCCATCGTGACACTGCTTTACAGAGAACTTTTGGCTCCAGCAGGCCCAGTCGGCTGCAAATCCATTCCCCATGTCACCGCCAATGTCCCAAAACACGGGTCCAATGTACTTCGCAAGGTCTCCCGAGCCATTGAGACCGGCGACGCGAGAATCTTTCGCATGCGCTAGCGAGCCAAACGGCGGGCGAAAGAACGAGGTTCCCACGATGTAAGGCTTCAGCACGTCGTCGGCGTCTCCGACTTCATCGCGTACCGTGTTGAAATCGGTTTTAGAACTGCCAAGGTCGTGTTCATGGGTCCAGGAATGGTTCGCAATGATGTGCGCAGGACGCCCGTCGGGCAACGTCATTTCAGAAATTTCTTTCACCACGCCTTCCAAGCCCTTGGCGTTGCGCCCCACCATAAAGAACGTGGTCGGAACGTTTTCCTTCGCAAGAAACTTTGCGACTTCCAACGTGCGTGGACCAGGGCCGTCGTCGAGCGTCAGAACGATTTCCTTTGACTTCAAACCGAGGCTGGAGCCTGTGAGGTTGCGTGTTTGAAACTCGGTCGCGTCCGAGCCCGTTCCACCCTTGTCTCCGAACGTTCTTGTTTTACAAGAGACGAGCGCACCCACAAGGCAACCCATGACAACAGAAGACACAACGAGCACGCGTGATGTTGATGCCAAACGAAAACCCTCCTCAACGACAGTTTGGGAACTTCGTTTACACTAGTGTGGTTGAGGGAGTCCCGGGGAAAAGGGGTGTCGAAAAAGCGACTCCCCCTCGAGCGGATCGTTGTTTCTTTTTAGAAATCGTAAAGAAACACACCTTTCATGCCCCAGCCGCGAAAGTCGAGCGAAGCTGGGGTGTCGGCAAGTTCCGTTGACCCGGCGTGCCAGCCGACGCCAAACCCCACTCCAATGGCGTTGGTCACCCCAAAAACACCGCGCCAGTCGTGGCGAACGCGACCAAAGCTTTCCGTGTCTTTCGAGATCTCCGTTCCTTCTCCAATTTTCTGCGAAAATTCGCCCGAGACGCCGAAGTCGTACCCGAGCGTGGTTTGCAAGGAAAACCGCGACGTCACCGGAACACTGATGCCCAAAAAAGGCCCGAACGTGGCCTGCGTCCATTCCACTTTGGTGTTGTTCGCTTCCCCCTCCAGGCTCATAAATTGGGCTTCCGCGCCCAGCAGAAGACCCGTCTGACCCGAAAGCTTGGTGACGTCGGCTTGGAACAAGGCAGACACGCCGACGCCACCCAAATTTTCGTCGTTGAAGCCTTCAGGCCGAATGGATTCGTAGGATGCCAGGCCCCCGGCCGAAAAGGAGATTGCGAACGCGGGGGACGCCATCGCAGCAAAAACGCCCGTAGCTGCGCCCAAAGAAAGCCTGACCGCAGTGCGGAGGAAAGGGAGAAAACGCCGCGCATTCCATGAAAAAAGGGCTTTTTGACTCAGAATCATGCTGCCTCCAAATAATTGTCACGACCGCGAAATAGCAAACTCATTGCCAACGCTCGAGAATCGACTTTTCAGCCCCTTGAGTCAATTCGCCCGCGTGCCCCCTTCCGGAGGACTCTTCCATGCGCTTTTCTCAGACCATCGTCTCCACATGCTCAAGTCTAGGTCTCAGTTTCTTGCTCGCCGCGTGTCTGATGAGCTGTAAAACGCGCGTTTTCAATGCGAACGTGAAAGAGGCACCGCAAGGCGCTTTCGATGCCGCCACCGCCCGAGCGAACGCAAAAAATATTCTCTCTCGCATTGCCGCCTTTTCTTTTCCTTCTGGCCAGCTCAAAACCATTTCGTTTGAGGGGAGGAAGATTGAGGCCTGGGGGGATTTGTCTCCTTACACCTTCGAACCCCTTGGCTCCCATGAACAGTGGCGCCTTGAAAAGGACCCCTACAGGAGCCTGCAGAAAGACGCGGCACAAAGGGCTTTTTTGGTGGACCGCCGCATGCTCGACACCTACCGATCGATCCGTTCCTTGTGCTGGCGTCAGGCGAACATGGACGCTCAGGCCAAGGCCTCTTCTGTGGTTGGAGCTTCCGCAGACCCCGACGCCCTGAAGACCGCCTCGACGCGATGTTACGAGAAAGGTCTTGCGGACCTCAAAGCGACGAGACCCGGGCTGCGTGGTGAAATTGAAGCGATGTACGACCTGCATGTTCTTTACCGCACGCTCACAGACGTCGTCCTTGAACTCAAACGGCATGCTCCCAACGAATTCCTAGCTCTCAAAACTGAGGTCTTGGCAGACGTTCCTACAATAGGAACGAAGGAACAAGACGCGCTTCGCATTCTTGAGATCGAAGGCACCGTGACCTTCAAAGAACAGATCGTCAATTTTTCCGACAAAGACCTCTTTCTCAGGCTCCTTTTCCTCGATGAAGCGGCATGGCTCGCCTATGTGCGTCACCACCTGGCACATGGACTCAAAGATGGACGCAGTGAATCGTACCTCGCTTCCATAATGCTCGAATGGTCGACGCCACTGAGGCAAGAGGTCACCTCGATTCTAGAGGCCTCAACGCGCGCCAAGAACTACAACGACTTCAAGAAGCACATCGACATCCCTGAAAAAGACACCTATTTGCACAAGGGTCCCAAGCGCCTCTTCGATCTCTTTTCTGCTTACTCATTGCGTGCCGACCTGTTTTTTCCTGGCCGTGTGAATGCACTGCGAGCGAGTCTCGGAGAAGAAAGAGCCGCAAAGCAGGCACTCGGCGAATGGTTTGAACTGAACCGAAAGTCGGCAAACCTCCAGGGCGCCATGAGCGGAAAAGGGACCATTCGGATTGAAGACATTGTGAGCATTGGAGAAGGCGTCCGCGCGGCACTCAAGAAAAGAAACATCAATGATGTTTGGTTCGCTGTTCTGGGCTCCACTGGAAATGGAAAGGCAGGTGCGACGCCGGGTGGGTTTTCCGACGTCGACGGCTATGCGTACTACAAACCGTCGCTCGTCACCGACGTCAACGGCCGTGCCACCTCGTTTGAGCTGGGCGAACGCATGAACAATGTGGTGAAGGTTTATGAGCTCAAAAAATCGCTCACAACGCTTGGGCCAGACGGAAAACCCCTAGGTGGGCAACTTGTTGAAGACTCCGAAGGTGGGTTTGTTTGGCTCGGTCGCTCGCGCACGACCCGGTTCGTCACCGACCTCAATGGGAACTCCCGCGAAGAAGAGGCTTCAAACCTGGTGAATCCTCCTCCCGGATTTTTCGAACAGAAGAACCTGCAAGACGATATGACCGAAGCCATTCGCAACGTGTTCCGCACCCGCGTTTCGCAACCCTCAAACTACCAGGTGCCACGGGCCTACGAGTGGGGAGGCGACGAACTCTTCGTGAGCTTTGAAACCCTTGCAAAGAGCGCTTTTGTGCGCAAACAGCGCATTGGAAATGCCACCCAAATGAACCCGGTCGTGTTCTTCTTCCGGCCCGACGGCATTAGCCTCGTGGTTGTTCCCATGCACGACAACAGGACGGTGGAACTCGATGACCCGGCAATACGTCCTTACATTTACAATCTGCACACGTTTTAATTCCGATGCGAAGGGTCGCGCACTTTCACGAACGGCATGACAACGAATCCTCCCGTGAGACCCGCCACGAATCCGCTTGCGTGGGCCAGGTGGCTCACATTCGCGTCGTAGGTTGTGGGCATCAGCATGAGAAGGGCAAAGGCCACAGCACGCGCAATGCGTTTGGGCAGGGCTCTGTCAACGTCGAACCGAAGATAGAGCACGAGCCAGAGCGCTATCATGCCGTAGATCATGCCCGACGCCCCAAGCAGGTGTAGGCGCGAGTCGTAAAGGGCCACTGTCAACGCGTTGCTTGCAACGCCAATGGGCAGTGCGAGCACGGGAAAGATCCAGAACCCAAAATAGGATTGCAGCATCCAGCCAAAAAAAAGAAAGGGGAGCAGGTTCGAACCCAGGTGTCCAAGGTCGCCATGCACAAGAAGCGCCGTGACAAGGCGCCACACTTCCCCTTTCGCGTACACGTTGTGACCGCTTGCCGAAAGGTCGAGGCCTGCCGCCCACTGAATAAGAGACACGGCCGAGATGAACGCACCCAAGAGGAGCGTCATGACGGCGTATTTGCGCAAAGGCCAACGCGAAAATGCGCCCAACGGCTTGCGAGGAGAAGGAAGAAACTCCCAAGCCTCGGGTACGGGTTCACCCCAAGGTCCTCTCGGGGTTTCCACCTCAGGGCGGACGAGAAGGTCGAGGACGTGAACGCTCGGAACACTTTCCTTGCTCAAATCATCGACAGTCTGCATCCGGCACCTCCGCATGGAAAAGTAACCGGACTCGCCGCGCCGTCAACCGGCTCCGAGCTGAGGCGCGCTTCAAAGCTGACAGGTTGCGCTGGAAGGTGCTGGTCCTTGGGCACTTCCTTCCGCTGTGTTACTTTCCGCAC
>JADCJN010000200.1 GCA_020247005.1 Silvanigrellales bacterium | reverse complement strand
TCGAGGATGTCTGCCACAAGATTCGACAGACGGCGCGCACTGCCCACAACGAGAGTGAGAGTTTTGGCGACAGCCTTCTCGTCTTGGCTCAGAAGGGGTTTGGCCAAGAGTCCTTCCGTGAGACCGATGATTCCCGTGAGTGGTGTGCGGAGCTCGTGTGAAGTGTTTGCGAGAAATTCGTCTTTGAGCCTATCGGCGCGCTCAAGTGCCTCGAGCGTACCGATGTTTTCAAGTGTAATGGCCAAACCCACGAACAGCGTCGCAAGAAATTCCTCATCGTCTTCTGAAAGTGCTGTGGCATGAGGGTCGATGCGAACGGAAATGGTCGCCTTCCAGGCATCCCCATGCCACAGCGGAAAATGAAGGTTTGGGCCTTCGCGCGCCACACCGGAATCGTGAGGACCAGGGCCTCGTGCTATCGCCTCGCCCGCACGCAAGCTTGCACAGTCCTCGGGAGTCACAAACCCTTCGAAGAGAGGAACCTCGCCCTGGCCAGCGGCGACTCCTGAAAGAACGTAACGCATGTGCGAATTCGATTCCGAAGAGACAATGATTGCGAAATGAGCAAGGCGCAACGCCGGAATTTCTTCGACAGCCAAACGGAGTGCGCTTGAAAATGCCTGAAGCGTGCCACGCGCGCGGCTGATGTTGCGTGTTCCCACGAGGAGGGTTTCGAGGCGGCCTTTCATGAGTGATGCGTACTGCGTCATGCGTTTCGTCACTGACCCAACGGAAAAGAGGGTTGCAACGATGAGGAGCGGCAACAGTGCATGGTGCGTCGCATCCAGGGGTTGCCTTGCACCCCCAGCACCCAGCCGAGTGAGATCCACCAAAGCTCCCGCGAGGTGCAGGGCAAGTCCAAGTGCAACCAGCAATGCCCGGGGGCGAAAACCGTGCGCTCCCAAGAATGCGGGGCTCCAGGCCCGCTTAGGTGCTTCGTCAGAAGTTCCCGAAGCCGTGAAGAAGGCGAAAAGAACGCAGGGCAAAGCGAGCGTAGACGCAATGACGTCGGCCCAAAGATCAGACGACTTCAGAAGCGCAAAGACGCCCGTGCCCGAAGAAGAACCCGCCAAGAGACCTGCCCCGACAAAGCCCAAGGGCAGGCTGACCACAAGGCCCACGGAAAGGGCATCGAGCCGCTTGCGAAAGGAACAAAAGAGCAAAACAAACACGAGCAAAGTGGCCGTCACGAGCCCGTCGAGGGCCAGGTAGGCGTAAGCGAAGACAGGCGCCTGGGCATCTCCGGAGGCCACAAGAACGCCCAGAAAAGCACGGGCTGCCCTTGTGGCACCATAGAGCGAAAGTGCCAAGAACGGGAGTGAATGGTCGAGCACCAGCGCGAGTGCGACCAGAAGCACCGGAAATCCCATGAGCAGGAGGTTTGGAAGTTCTGATGCGAAGACACTTCTGAGCGGAAACGACACGTAGGTGTCTACGCTTTCGTTGCGAACAAGAGCGGGGGGATGATCGGCGGGCCCAAACCACGGAAGTCCAGAAAAAAAGAGTTCCGCTTTCAACTCGCCTGCGGTGAGAACGTCGGCTGTGGCTACGGGGATTTGAGCGCTGACACCCACCCCTGTGGTTTCCCAGACCTGCCCGCCCGTTTCAAGCCGCACTCGATTCTGAACGCTGCGTGGAAGCACCAGAGTGACTATCCGCTTGTCAGAAAGCCAGGCGCGGGTCTTCGCGTCCAAAACCGCCCGCATGCTCACAGCGTTTGGAGGAGGGTTGCTGCCAGTTTCGGCCAGAGAGGCAAGCATCGTCGCCGTTTCCTTGGGAGCGGGGAAACGAATACGAACGGTGTTGCCTGCGGGAGCGCAGTCGAGAGTTCGAGCAGGACCCTTTGGGCACCGGAACGGCATGACCTCCCATTCCACCAAAGAAATCATGTTTCCTTGCGCTTCAAGGTCGGCCCTGAGGGCATCGGGAGAGAGCTTTCGCCCCAAGGTCACAAGGTGCACCGTAAAGAGGCTGAGAAGAAAAAAGAAACAGAGGGACAAGAGGACTCGTCCGGCGGCCGGAGTCTTCATGAATCAAGAGCCCTCAACGATTGGATTCTTTTTTAGGATTTCACTTAATTCAAAAAATACCGATACCTCAATGGGAGGTAAGCGAATGCGTTTGGCAAACCTTACTCAAGCTGTCGCTCTGTTTCCTTTGCTCGTGGCATGTTCCAATTCCGTGTCTCAGGGAACGTGCGCGCGCACGCAGGCGATTGTGGGCGGCACCGGCAGTGGCACCGCGGCGACGTCTCTCGAGAACGATGCCATGATTCTCACCAAGGCGGGGCTGCCACGCAACACTCCTGGCGGGTACATCGACCTCGACTCCTACGTAGACAAAGAAACAGGGCGCGTTCTTATCAATTATGAATCGGCCGTCGCAGAGGGTAGGGCCGTCAAGAAGACACGGCGCTGCACTGCTCTTGTTTCGTTCGAGACGGGTGACAGCCAAGACACCGTGAGGGTCTGGACAGCGGATCATTGCGTTCAGCCTGCCAGCGATGTCGCCATGCGTCTGCAGCTCTATGGCAACGGCGGCTATACTGCCTTTGACGTCC
>JADCJN010000020.1 GCA_020247005.1 Silvanigrellales bacterium | reverse complement strand
CCAACATTTCTGTTGACTTCACGCCCGTCAATGACTCGCCACGCATTGCCGACATTTTGGAAAATTTATGGCTCGAAGACGACAACCCCGCACACGAAGTTGTGGTTGTGCCCGACGTCGTTTCGCCGCCCGCGCTCGTAGATTCCTCAACGGGAACGTGGTGGGACCCTGACGGCGACAGGGTGCGCGACAACACCGACATCGAAGTGCGATTCCTCGACGGCGCGACGACAAAAACCTCGTACTGCCGGGGGGGCGACGAAACTCTGCTGCGTGTGGCGGCCGATGTGCCCGGCACCATTGTGGGTGCGCGCTGCCGCGTGAAGGCGGGGACGCTCAGTTACATGGCCCAGCCCAACATGGGGAACATTGCGACGCAGGCTCCCCTGTACAACCTGCCTGCGGTTGCCACGGCAGACCTCAACATTGAATGGCAGTGCAACCCCACTACGGGCTGCGTGGCCAAGTTCCTTTATCCCCTGAACGCCCATGGCAACAACGTGTTCGAATACCGCGTGCGCAGCACGCGTCTGCAAGGTGCATCGAAGGAGTACCGCCCCGACGATTGGAGCGACTGGAAGCAGGTGGACGTCACGGTCAACCCTGTACCCGACACTCCGCTGTCGACGTCTGTTTCGTTGGCAACCATTGCGTCGGACCAGGAGGCCATTAAGGAAGACGTTCCCTTTGTGGTGAGGCTCGTGCGGGCCAATGGCAACGGCGCCACAAACAAAGACGCGGCCGATTTGGGGCCCACTGGCGCGCCTTTCGGCTCAGACCAAAGACTCTACCATTCCTATTTCGATGTCGACGAAACAGACGACATCGCCGTGAAAGTGGTGGTGACTTCGGTTTCCCAAATCAGCGGCGTGCCCGTGGTCCGCAAGGCCGATGGCAGTGCCATTGCCGCCAACGACGACACCCTTTTCACCTGCGACGCGTATGGGGTGTGCGAGGGCACACTTCTTTCTGCTCCCGACCTGAACACCCGCACCGGTGGCGACCCTTTCTTTTCTTACAAGGTCATTACAGCACCCAAAGCCACTCCGAACGATGTGGCAAAACGGCTCACGAGCCTCGAGTCGCAGATTTCGTTCAAAATCATTTCCACCGACGACTCGCCCAGTGCGGGTGGCCCTGGAGGTGCTGGCGGCGCAGAAATCGCTCTGGCCGAGGACGAAAACAATGAAGTTGTGATCCGCTACAACGGCGGCGCAGGAGCACAGCTTGCCTACACCGACCCCGACCCGGGCGACTATGCGGAAAAAATTGAAATAGCCGAAGTCACCGTTGTCGACCCCAATCCTGTGGACACGCTGACGGGAGGCTATGGATGGTTTTCACCTCCTCCCAACCAGGTGGTGCGCACAGGCACAGGCCAATACGGCTGGGTGCTTGGGGAATGGCGTTTTTCACCTACAGATAAGAACACGAGTTACGTCACTATTCCCGATGTGCAGACAAACTCTTCGAGCGACCGCTGGCGCCCTGCCGACGGCACGAACCCAGAACGTTTCCAGTTCACGTGCCGCTCGAAACTCGACGGCACATTGAACCAAGGGGACTGTCGCCTCATTGTGCGGGGCCCCAAGGATTTCAACACCCGCCCGTTCTCAACCCGAGCCATGAATTTCAAGTGGCGCGTGTTTACGCGCTGGCAAGGCGACGCGACCTCTTGGGACCCCTCCGACGAAACCAATGGCGGTTGGACACCCTGGAGCACGGCGACGCTGGCGTTTGGACCTGTGAACGACCCTCCCGTACTGCTGCCCCTCAACAATGCTTTGATGCTCGGTTCGGAACCAACAACGGGAACCAACGCGGCAAACAACAGAGTCATTGTGAACGAAGATGAGTGGTCGAACGTCGTTTTTAAGTATCGAGAGGTTTATGACAGCATCGAATCGACGACGGAAACCTACACCTACAAAAACGACCTCACCACGAACCTCTGTACGGGCAATGTGGCCGAAGATCCCTTCTTTTGCATGATCTTCAAAATGGACTGGCTTGCCACGAAGTTTTCTGTGGACATGCAACGCATGGTCACAGCATTTTGGGACAACCCCAGGTTTCCCGCTCCGATGCCAAGTCCTGCACCCACGCCAAACCCCATTGAAGTGATTATAAATCCTCAAAACAAAACGCAACTGTCGAGTTGGATGGGTGGAGCGTGGACGGAAGGCACGAACGGACAGTTTTGGGGTCCGCGCGCTCCGAGTGCTTCTGCAAACGCGACGACGAACGTGAATTGCAAACCCGATGGCGAATGTGTTCTGCGCATGAAGCCACCTCCGGACTTCTTCGGAAATACGGAGTTCACTTTCAACATCGCGGATGGAAAAACAGCGCCTGGAGACACGGACTGGAGCACGACTCCACGCACCTTGAATGTGCAGATAAAAAACGTCGACGACCTCCCTGGCGCCCTGCCCATTGTCATTGATCTCTTCGAAGATGCACCCGCGGGCATTGAATTCGGCAGAATTGCCCCCAACAAAAACGCGTGTAGCGACGGATACAGTCCCTCCAGCCCCTTCGCTGCTCCTTGCGTCGCCGGCGTTTTTGGGATGGCCCAAGATGACCCAAACATGGCCTACCCGTGGCTCTATGGACGAGACATTTCAGGCACCCGTTACGGGGCATGCCAGCAAAAACTTTTCGACACTTGCCTGGGCCAAACCTATTACGCTCGCTTGCATTCCATGTTCGACGTCGACAGAGAGCTTCCAAGCGACCTTGAGGTGCGCAACACTTCCAACATCGTGCTGACAGAAATAGACGGTGGATTCAACAACGAAGCACGCTCTTTGACCTTCGCTCCTGATTTTTACAACGCGATTTCCCCAAACACGACGGGAAGGCCCTTCACTTACGCAGGCAACGCTGACCTCGGCAACGCCTCGTTCGAATACCGCGTGAAAACCAAAGCGGATGAACAGTGTTCCGACCCTGCCACCTGTTGGTCGAATTGGTCGTCCGTGCACACGCGCGTGCACCCCGTGAATGACGGACTTCGGCTCAACCCCGGCGCAGCGAGTATCCCGTGCACCATTGGCTCGACATCCACAAATGTTTCTTGCATTCAGGAAATCACAGTTCAAGAGGACACTAAGTTTTCTATCACGGTTCCAAACACGGTTTACTACGACCCCGACAGCGCGCAAATGCCAGGACGCGACCCGAAGTATGGGCGCGCCATTGGCATCACCCAGTGTTACGATAGGTATGATGATGGGGGAACCATCAAGGCCTTACCCGCATCGTCCGACAACAATGCGTTTATTTGGTCGCCTTATCTCACGTTTCAAACAGAATATGAAGATAATTTCGCCGCACCTCGAACCGACTCCTATGCCGACACGAACAGCCAGCTTCGCGCCGTGCGGCGGTCGAAAGGCACCCTCGAGAAGGATGCCTTTGGTGTTCCCATACGCGGACATGGCCAAAATGCCTCTGTGGGAGGAAAAGCCCCCTTTCCTCGAAACACCTCGGACGTGAGCACTATTACGGAATTGCCTGGCGTCACCTTGCAAAGCTCATGCGCTTTGGATGGGTCGAACTGGCCTACGGGAAATTGCTCCATGGAGCTGATGCCAAGCCCGCACGTGACAGGCACGTTCACCTTGTGCGTTCAGCTCACCGACCCCATTGGGCCTGGAGAATTTTTCACAAATCTAGTTTCTAACGACAAGCACAATGTGGGACACCTTTCGGAGCGGATTTATATCAAAGTCAACGTTCAGAACACGCCCGACGTTCCTCGCATGTCACAAATGCCCGCGCGCGGCAGAGCGAACGAAGACCACGCGGCCTTCTTTGAAATTGGCCCTTGGAACCCCATCGTGATCCCTTCTTTTGGGGCGAAGACGGGCGGCAGCGACGAGGGCAGCGGGGGAGGCGCCTTCGGCATGCTCGACTTTGAAGACGGACTTGCTGTTGTCAAACCAGGGTATTTTGACTTTGATGGGAGCAAAGCGGCGTTCTTGTATGTGGACATGAGCGCGTCAGGGGGCACCTTCACGGGCATTAAAAACGCAGGCATCCGCTACAACACCAACCCAGCAGACACCACCTACACCCAGGTGTGTCAGGCTGGGTTCCCCGCCTCCAACGTGTGCACCATTCCTTGCGATGCTCAAGGCTGGTGTCGGTTCAAAATCATTCCGGGAACCGACAAAGGTGCCGAGCGACTCACTATGAACTATTGGGTGCGCACCACGGAGACTGATTCCGGCGGCATTTCTTTGTCTACGAAAAAGGCCGAAAACCTGAGTGCCGTGAATGGAAACAACCCTGCCTTCGTGCCCTTCGAAGCCGATGCTCAGTACCTGAATTCCACGTTTAACTGCATCGATCAGGGGATGTACATTTGGGACGATTGGCGCACGAACTACGAGGAAGATCACCCCACCTTGGGGATTCCAGGGCTTTATTTCAACGCCATGAACCCCATTCTGACCCCGTCGTATGCGCAGTTGTCGCCACCTCCTGCCGGACGCACGACGCCCAATGTCACGTCCATCGGCAAAACCTCGATCCGGAAGCTTGGACTCATGCCACCCGCCGGCAGCATTCACTGGAGAGACGTGCTTCCTGTTCCACCAGGTGCATCCACAACTGTTGAGATCGACGAGGAAGCGAAGCCCTCTGGCGTGTCAGGGGTCCTCTGTGGAAACATGACGACGGCCCGTCTTGTCGCCGACTTCATGGAAGTGCCCGACAAGCCCACAACCCAGAACGTGCCCCGTGCGCTGCTGGAAGACGTGCCTGCGCAAGAGCTGTATGTGGGGTCTTCAACCACGGACCTTCAGGGGAATGGCTACAACGATGGCGATGGCGACGGACCCACTCGCCTGGTGTTCCACACGAACCTGCCCGCGAGCGTTGGCACCCTTTCTCTGTCGGCAACTCCGCCTGCGACACCCGAAGGCATGGGAACAGGCCTTCTGACCGATGGCAATGGACGAAAATACGTTCCTCTTTCGGCCGACCTTGTTTCTCCTGGCTGCCAAACGGCAAACCGGCGTTGCCTGGTTTATTTTCACCCGGCACCCAATTTCTCGGGAACCCACTCCGTGAGTTTCAGCGTTGTGACAGGTGCCGACGACTGGGCCAGCGACCCCACGGCCCTGGGCTCGCTGCAACTCAACGTCGCCGGAGCCAACGATGCCCCCGTGGTGACGTGGACAGACACCGTACCCGTGTCGTTGCCGGGAGGCATCGCTCCAACGGCGTCGAGCTACCGCTTCAACGTGTTTGAAGGTGGAGGCACCGACGAAGAAACACAAGTTGTTTCTTTGAGTGCAACGTCTGCCGATCCTGCTGTTGTGACCGCGCAAATTCGCAATGAATCGGACACCGGCGCATGGTCGGACGCGGGGCAAGCGGCAAGCACAGCCGCACGCCTGAAACTCACTCCTCAGCCCTTCGCCAGTGGAGATGTTCTGATTACCGTGACCGCAACCGACAGCGCTGGCGAAACGACGACTTGGACAAAAACCGTGTCCATCGACAACCCCAACCAGAAGCCGGGCATCGTGTTCGACACCTTTGGCGCGGGCCCCTACGAAATTGACGAAGACACGGGCCTTGTGCAGGAACTGCGCATTCCAAGCGGACCCCGGGCCGGCCAATTCGCGGACGTGTTGATTGACGAAGGCAGCGGCGATGCCAACGAACAAGAGGTGTCTGTTTCCTTCGCAAGCAACAACATTCTGGTTCTGCCCAACGCCAACATTTCTTTCTCGCGCACAGACTCTGCGGGAGCGAACAACATGGGCGCGGCAACAGGGCGCATTCTCCTGCGTCCCGTGGGCGACATGGTGACGACAGCAACGCCTGTGACAGTGACCATGACGGTAACAGAAACCAATGTGGTGCCTCCCAAGAGCGAAAACTTTGTCTTCACGGTGCACGTGAAGCCTGCCAACGATGCCCCCACGGTTTCGGCGAACCTGGCTGCGGGCTCGCCCTACGCAGGTACCGAGGACGTGGACTTGAGCATTCCCGCTACGCTCGACGAAGGCGGCAGCGACGACGAGAACGCGCAAACACTCGGAGTGTCTTTCAACGGATACGACACTTCCCTTGTGCAGGGCGTGACGTTTAGCCGCACCGACGATGGCGCAACCAACATGGGTGCTGCGGCTGGAAATATTGTGGTTGTGCCACAACCCAACGCTCACGGGACGACAACCATTACACTGAACATGGACGACGGTGCGGGCGGCACGGCCTCCCAAGCGTTCACGGTGAATTTTTCGGCTGTGAACGACAACCCTCGCCTTGTTTCGGGCATCGCGGCCACAGAAACCACCAACGAAGACACGCCTCTTGTTCTGGGCGCGGTGGTGATAGATGAGGGCGGTGCGGCCTCCGGGCTTTACAACGAAGATGCCGACGTGCTGACGTTCAGCTTCACGTCTTCGAACACAGCCCTTGTGCCCGTGAGCAATATTGTGCTCAACGTGGACACCGATGACGCTACCAATGCCAGTGCTGTGACACGCTCGCTCACCATCACCCCTGTGGCCAATCAGCACGGTTCGGCAACCCTGACCGTGCGCGCGTCGGACGGCGTGAACAGCAACGTGACTCTTGCCACGGTGGCCCTCACCGTGACACCCGTGGCCGATTTGCCTGCGGGCAATGTGGCGTGCTCGCCCACGAACAGCGCCGGACTCGCCGCCGGAAGTTACCTTCACAAGGCCGGCTCTTCTTTGGCAGGCAAGGGCATCACGTGTTCAGGCATTTCGGATGCCGACGGCGACACGGTTTCTTATTCTGTGAGCGGAACATGCGCCACAGGGGGAATGACCATTGGCGCCACAACAGGGGTGGTGGCCGGAACGATGCCCGCCACGGCGTGTTCCCTTGTGGTGTCTGCGACCGCAGGCGGCGACGAGATTGCCGGCGGCCAAAAACAGACTCTTTCCTTCGCACCTGGTGAAGTGGCGACGGCCACGTTGACCCTGCCGACTCTGGGCGCCAACACCACCTGCGCTGTGAGCGCGACACCGGCTGCCACCTACAGCGGTGGAGCGGTGTTTGCGAGCGCCCTTGCCAGTGCAACGACAGCGGGCATGGGCTCGTTCTCGGCCAATGCGACCACGTGGTCGGGTGTCCTCGAAGACTTCCAACCTTCTGGCTACACACTGCGCTGGGCCGTGACGAGCAACTCAGGCGACACGATGAACGCAGACTTGAATGTGACACTCGGGAAAACCGCATTGCCTGTGCAAGCTGCGGCGCCCGCGGCCACCCTTG
>JADCJN010000002.1 GCA_020247005.1 Silvanigrellales bacterium | reverse complement strand
CTCTGGAATCGTATTGAACTCGATGAATTCTTCGGGGGTCATGTTCACCTCCGTTGGCTCTCGAACTCAGGGTCTACGGTTCGGATACTCTTGTCTTTTTCAAATGTCCAATTATCTTCCTGTTACGCTGCGCCCACTCTTCAGCGAGAAGAGCCCCAAGGAACATCTGTTTCTTGGTTTTTTTATGGGCATTTTTTCCGTGGAAGCAAGGAAATCGGGTTCTCCATTCAAGAACCCCAACTTCAGCCCTTCTTGGAAACGGCTGGAAGTTCAATTGTCGTTTCTTTGCCACCGCAGCTTGGGTGCTTGAAGCCTGTCGGTGTTTCCTTGTCGCCAAGGTAGTTGATGCCGTCGGCCCCATTGGGGCCAACGCCCGCCGGCACGAAGTCGAGCCCCAATGCTTTGCGCGTGCGCCAAGCGATGTTGTGGTCGGCACACGATGTGTCGCCGCTCACGCCCAGGGCGCCAAGCAGTGTTCCACTCTTGTCGTAGAGCGCGAGGCCGCCCCCAAACACATTGACGCCACCGAGTCGTTTGCCCACAAGAGGATCGTTGGCTTGCCCGAACGCTTTCGCATTGCCCGCGTAGGCGAGTTCTGTGCGCACAGGATTCGACTCCTGAAGTCCGAACAGGCTGCCTCCGGGTTGAACGGCAGAATACAAATTTGCCGTGGAAAGCGAGAGGGCGGGCAGCGAAAAGGCGTTCGCCGTGTTTGCTTTCTGCACGGAAATAACGCGGCTTCCTGGCCACTGGCTGCCACGATCAGCACCCGTGAAGGCCACGGCGCAGGTGTCGCCATCGCGGTTCACGAGAGCTCCCCACATGTCGAGGTTCAAGCCGCCATTGTCTTGCGCACGCGCCTCGGCAAGTGCGGCTTTCAATGCTTTCCAATTTGGAAGCGCTTTGCAGTCGGCAAAAGAAACAGCAGGCAAAGCCAAAGTGCCAAAGCAAACACCAAGAAGGCCTGCAAGGGTGAGATGAGAGCGCGAAGAGAAAAAATTCATGAGAAACTCCTTGGAAGAAAGAACGAGCGAAGCTGCTCTTTCTTCTACGGGAATTCCGCACAAGCGTCCACTGCATCAAGGCCCGGATGAAAAACGCGCAACGAGAGAGGAAAGCCGCTCTTTTTCTTCGCCGGAAAGAAACGAAAATTGAGGGTTGGGGGGGGTTCTCAGGTAACCACTCAACACCTTGGCAGCGTCTTTTTTCTCGGGTGCGCCCAAGGCTTCGAGCACGAGAAGAATTCGTTCCCCAAGGGGCCAGGGCATTGTTTTACTCTCATCAACAAGAATCGAAAAAAGGAGGGACGTGTTCCCTCGGAAACCAAGTTCGACAAGGGACTCGCACGCAATGAGACCATCGCCAAGGTTTTGTGCAGTGGGCTTTTTGGCCGCGAGTTCGACACGTGCTGAAAGGGTTTCAAAGGCTTGCTGACGGTGGTTAGTGTCTTGCGATGCTCGCCCGAGCGTGCCAAGAGCTTGAAGGAAAACTCCTCTCGCCGAAGGGCCAAGTCGGTCATCGGCCGACTTTTCAAGGTCGTTATTCAAGCGAAGTGCGAGAACAGGCAGGGCGCGGGTTTCTTTCCGTGCCATCCAATTTTCTGCCAAGGTGACGATCATGAATTCCCGAGGTGCCGATGCAAAGTCAGTCACCTCGTCGTCAAAATCTCTGTGCTCGTTGGCAAGGAGAGGGACGAGTTCTCGGGGGGCGGTTTCGATTCTTTCAGCCGATTTTTGACCTTCAAACAGCTTCGACCCCTTGTCGGAGTTCGTCTTGTTCCTTTCGTTCAATGAAAGAGCAAGAAAGTCAGGGTGTTTGTTCCATAAGAAAAAACCACCCAAGACACAAAGCAGCGTCAGAGCGAGGAGGCCTACGCGGCTTATTTTGTGCGTCTTTGTAATACCATTGTCTGGTTTTTCGCTCATCATGGATGCTCATTTTAGAGATTGTTGGTACTGGCGCCAAAGTTCGTCCACCGAGTGTGTGGGCTGGCCATAAGGGCTTCCAGGCATGCTCGCCCATTCCTGTCCAAGTTTCAGAACCGCTGTCGAAAAAGCGGCTTTGTCGAGCCGCTGCGAGGCGTTCTTCACTCCGCGTTCTTCCATTTTAGCCAATGCGCCTTTGTCTTGATTCGCCTTTCCAAAATCCGTAAGTCTTAATTTATCCCTCACTTCATCCCACGTGGTCGACAGAAATTGATATCGACCCGACGCATCGGAACAGAGTCCACCACTGCATTTTAACTGGCGTGGGTGGTCTCGGTATCCAGTGAACTGTGCATGCGTGAAAATGATGTTGTATCCGTCGTCTCCCCGTCCTTTCGTTCCCTCCGCATAGGCAAGCACATCGAGGAAGGCCTTCGAGGGTGAGGAACCTGCAGGAACTGCGCTTGGCATCATCTCAGCCGCAGCAGGAGCACTGGGCACCCCCTGTGGTCCCGTCAGGGGGGCTGGGCCCAACAAGGGTGCCGCTCCTTCCAACAACACAGCGCTCTGTGTCGGAATGTAGCCTGAACGGAGGGGGCAACCGTTGAGAACATCGAGAGCTTCGAAACGTAAAAATGCACCCAAAAGAGTTGCGTTTCGAACCTTGAGCTCAGTGCCCAAGGCCAATGGGCAACGAGGACGCCCTGCATCCGGAGGCACCAATGTGTCGAGCGTCCATTCCGCTGGAGCGACAATCCGAATGCGACTCACACCCGGCTCCAGTGGCACACGGGCCGTGCTTGGCTTCAGGGCCGGATTTTTACAGGCTAAGAAAAGGACAACCAGGTTTCCGCTGGCCACCCATAGCTTCGTCTTCATGAGAACAGTGTCCCATGGAACGAGAAATGCCTGACAACCGGTGCGTCAGAGAGCTGTGGACTGCACGACGAGGGACGTCAGTTTGCGTCGCCGGCCGGCTCTGCACAGTGGAGTGAAGCAAGTGCGGTGTTGTCGAGGCTTTTCACTCCAGCGGCGCAAAGTGTGCGAAGGAGGGCTTGGTTGGCCTGACACCCGTTGTTTCCCGAGCTCTCAAAACGTTTTCCATTCACGTTTACCGTGCACGTCTTTGGTCGAAACTCCATGGTACAGAAGGGTGTTTCTTTTTGACAGGTTTCCACCGGAGCAACCTCACCCACAGTCGGTTCCGCTTCTGTTTCACTGCCTGGTGTTACCTTGACGTTTCCGGCTGCAATTTCCCTTTTCTCTTCTTGAAAGAGCGAGATGCTCCTTCCCATAGCAACGGCAAAGACACCCAGAAGCGCATAGACAACCCATGTCATCGCGCGGGCGCTCCTGTTGAGCCTTTTGCAGCCGAAGGGGACGCTGCTGCGTGGGGAAGGGCTTCGGAGTCTGATGCGCTCACGCGGTGGAGTTTAATCACGTTGGTTGGCTTCATGGCGGCAAGAGGAATGCCGGCCGTAATGACGATAAGCTCGCCAGGCTTCACCAGGCCTTGCTTTGCCAGGACTCGACCCACGTCGGAAATGCACTCGTCGGTGTCGAAAAACATGGTGTTCTGCAGCCCGCGCACACCGCGCACAAGCGAGAGACGGCGGATGACGTCGGGGCGTGGCGAAAGCGCGATGATGGGCACGAGAGGCCGGTGTTTCGACACGAGCCTCGCCACGTTCCCTGAGAGCGAAAGGCAAACGATGGCCGCTGCATTCGTGCGCGTCGCGAGTTCTGCCGCCGTGCGGGCAAAGATTTCAGGTGAATCCGCGACCCCCTCTCGGTTCGCAACCTGAAGTGATTCCTTTGACAGAAGTCCACTGCGGTCCACTCCATCAAGGAGCTCTCTCATGGTGCGAACCACGAGTTCGGGATGGCGACCCGATGCGGTTTCGCCGGAAAGCATGGTGGCGTCTGCCAAATCAAACACAGCGTTGGCGACGTCGCAGACTTCAGCCTTCGTGGGGCGACGGTTTTCAATCATGGAGTCGAGCATTTGCGTGGCAACAATAACAGGTTTGCCCTTCTTGCGTGCCGCCGCGACAATGATTTTCTGATAGGCGGCGACGTTGGCAAAACCACATTCGACGCCGAGGTCACCCCGGGCGACCATAATCGCATCGCTCACGTCGCAAATCGCATCGATGTTGTCGACGGCCTCGAGCATTTCAATTTTCGACACAACGGGCGTGTCGGCACCCAAGGCGCGCAACATCGATTTGAGCTTCATCACATCGTCGGGGCGACGCACGAACGAAAGAGCCACATAGTCGACGCCTTGCGACACTCCAAACAGGAGGTCGCGGGTGTCTTTTTCCGTTGTCGACGGAATGGAAAGACTGGAGTCGGGGAAGTTCACACCCTTGCGAGGCTTCAAGAGGCCCCCATGGACCACTTCCACTTCGACGTCGGAACCTCGGATGTCGGTGACCTTCATGGCCATAAGGCCATCGTCGAGGAGGATTTTGGCCCCCACGTGCGTGTCTTTTGCGAGTTCTCGGTAATCGATGGGCAGGGCGTCGTCGACCTGGTCGACCCCGTAACGCAAAATGAGGCGTTGCCCACGCACCAGAGTCACCCCACCCCCACGGAGTTTTCCGGTTCGGATTTTGGGGCCTTGGAGATCTTGCAAAATGGCGACTGCCTTGCCTTTTTCTTTTGCGATTTCTCGGATCCATCGGATGTTCTGAGCATGGGTTTCGTGATCGCCATGCGAGAAGTTCAAGCGTGCGACATCGAGTCCAGCGTCAATGAGCCGTTCGAGCATTTCGCGATTCGAACTTGCCGGGCCGAGGGTGCACACGATTTTGGTGAAGGGCAACGGTGCCGAGGATTCCATGGTGTTCCTTCTTCGTGTTCAAGGGATGTCGGACGGCTCGGATCGGGTGCCGTGACGGATGTGAAGAATGTTCTCGACGCGTGTTTCCGTCTCAACAAGTTTTGCCTTCAACCTTTCGAGCAACGCGAAGCCCTCGTCAAGCCTGGTGGCAAGTTCATCGAGATCTGTGCCTTCCCGCTCCAAGTCGGCGAGTCGTGACTGGAAAGCCTTCAAGAGTTCTGCGTAAGAGATGTCTTGTTGGGTCATGAACGTCCTTCTTCTTTGCCGTCGTTCGGGGTGTCCTTCAGGGCGTGCGAGTCGATGCTCAGCACGCGAGCGTGGAGTTCGACCTCTGTAGATGTTCCTGGGTCAAACAAAGTGACGACGATGTCTTGGCCGACGCCCATCCCGGGGTCCACGAGATCGCGTGCCCTCAGGAGTCTGCCTTGCGCGTTTCTGGCAAGAGCGTAGCCTCGCGAAAGAGGCCTTGCCGAGTGTGCCTTTGCAATCCGCAGAGTCTGCGCTCCTGCGGTGAGCCGTCCTTTTTCTAAGGCAAGACGGCGTCTCGCGGCCTGCGAAAGCGAGGCACGCCCATGCTCCACAACATCACGCATGGCGCGAACACGGCGGGCCACAAGGCCCGCGGCGCGTGCGAGACCTTCGTCGCAGCGTTCCAGGCTCCGCGCCACGCACTCCACCAAATGACCCGCAGCTCCCGTGGGCGTTTTCTCGGCGAGGAAGCTCACCTCGTCGGCGACGCTCACGTCTTCGAAGTGACCAATGGCCGTGATGACGGGCAAGGGCGAATGGGCAATGGCCTTGGCGACTTCGAGGTCATCGAACCACCTCAGGTCGAGGCGGCTTCCACCTCCTCGAGTGATGACAACCACATCGTATTCCTGCTCAGCCGCACACGCCCATTGCAACGCAGCCGCGACATCGCGCGACACGTGTTCGCCCTGCATGTGGCAATTGAAGAGTGTCACCCGAAAGGCTAGCCCCGACCCTTTCAGCTCGTCGAGAAAATCGGAGAGTGCCCGAGACGCTTCTGCCGTGACAAGGGCCACACGCAAAGGAAAAGGTGCGAGCCGCAAGCGCTTGTTGGCGTCGTAAAGCCCACGCCGCTTGAGCTCCTTCACAATGGCCAGACGTTGAAGCGCCAGTCCACCCAGTGTGTAGGCGGCGTCACAATCGTTCACCACCAAATTGATGCGCGCCCCTTCTTTCCTGAACTCGGCATGCACCCTGATTTTCACAGCGACGCCTTCGGCGAAAGGGAGTTCACCCCGCGTCTTTTCCAGAATTGCGCGCTTTCCTGCCCACAACACGCACGAAATGCTCAAGGCCTTTCCCAGGCGACGAGGCGACTTTGAAGGGACGCGCGGCAAAAGTGTTGTGAGTTCCGCAGCATTGTCGCTCGAAAGGTCTTCGCGCTCCGCAAGGTCGAAGTAACAGTGGCCATTCGAAATCCGCAGCGAAGTGATTTCGCCGACGATCCAAAATTCGAATGCCACCTGCCGAGAAAAAACGCCTTCGACGAATTCCACAAATTCAGCCACACTCCAAGTGCGACCTGCCTCAACAGTTTCCCCCACTGGTGCGAGGGCGTCGACGGCGTCGACGCCGTCTGTTCGTGCGAAAAAGCCCATGGCTTCTAAAAACGCGAGTGTTTCGGGGGCATCTCGAACCACCCATCGCTTCTCGCGTGCATCCCAGCGCGCTCCTGCGGACTTAATCTCGTCTTTGACGGGGAATGTGTCGCCGGAGAGATGAAGAAAGCCACTTTCGCGCTTGAAGAAGCGAGTCACGGACGCTCCTCGGCGAATCGAGCACCCGACGTGCGAGTTTCTTCTTCAAGGCGTTTTTGTTCTTCCGTTTCCTTGTCTTTGCGACGAAGCGCCAGCGGCGTTTCACCGGCAAGGGCGAGGCGTGGATTGGGGTCTTCCCATAAATAAACTCCATAGCCTTCGAAAGCAGTCCAAAAAGGAGCAAAGTCTGCTCCGAGCAGTCCCGATAAAGTTTCATAGCGAGTTTGGGAAAGTTGCACACCTTCCTGACCTTCGGGCAAGGCCAATGCGAATTCCCCAAGTCCTACACGGGTGAGTGCGAGACTCTGCGAACCCCTTTCAAAATGCATTTCCACATCTGCATTTGGCCGGGCGGTTCCCGAGAAGGCACAGGCAAGATGCGCCCCTCGCTTAGGGTCGGCAACAGCGGTGAGCCAAATACGGTATCCACCTGAAAGCCCGCGATCCGTTTTTTCCGCTTTTTCAACCACACCGCGCGCGGGTGAGGTTTTTCCAGCCGACCCTTCCATTTTGGGTGAATCGATTTCACTACAGAAAAGAGGATCGAGCGGCCATTGCAAGCTCGCAGATACGCTTTCTTGTATGCCGGAGGGCGGAAAGAAAAAGTGCACAACATGCTCTTTTAAAGAGTTCTTCCGCTCCTGCATCGCCTTTCGCGCTTCCCTTGCCCTATCCAGCGGAATGTCCCATACGGAACGGGCTTCCAAAGACGTCATTGAATGAGAAGAGATTCTCACATCACGCGGAACAAGAATTTTTCCATATGGAAACAGGTGCCAGGTTCCTTCCGGCCCTTCTGTCACTGTGTGGGGCGATTCCTTGCTTGCAAGGGCTTGAAGCTTTGAGAGCGCAGCTTGGCTGCCTCTTTCGCTCGTGGAGATTCCGTTTTCATCATCACCGTCCCATTTGCCTTGCAGCGACATGGCAAACGCTGCCTTGAGGTCGCCAAGCGCAGTGAGCGACTCCACACGTGGCGCGTTTCCGTTCCACGACGGGGAAGAGAACCACAGGACACCCGGATCGGGAGGAGCGGGAAGCCTCGTGCGGGCATCGCCTTTGGCATCGCGTCTCAACACGACGAGCGCGAAGTCGTGTTTCGCATCGAGCGTTCGTTGGGCAAGGAATTGCGAAAGCGCGTCATCAATTTGTGAGGCTTTTTCCGCGCGAGATGCCGCACGGCCAGCAGGGATTCCAAGAGAATGTGCAAGGCCAGCGAGGATGCGTCCAGGAACCGCGCCGACCCCCCCCTGACGTGCGGTTTCCCACGTCGGTGCCAGCGCATCATCGGGGAAACGAAGATTGACGTGCGCGAAGACAGGACGTTCGAGGTCTTGAGCACTCAGCGCTTCTTTTACGGCATTTCGGATCTCGCCCCGTCGGGGAAAGGTCACTGAAGCCAAAGGACGGCCCTCTCTTCCTCGTCTCCACACGATGGAAGAGGGAGTCACGTCGGTGCCTTCGGCCTTCGGACTGCTCGCGTTCGCGCCCAGATTCTCTGTTCCAGACGAAGGGTGGTTGGAAGCTTCGATGTGCGTCACGAAGGCGGGTATTCCCGCCTTCGTGGCAAGTGTGAAAAGGCTTTCGCGCGGATGAGCGCCGGATGCCTCCGGCGTCACACGCTCCGTTGCCGTGAGGCTTTGACCTGCGGGGGAGACCAGCGCAAGAGGTGTCATGCCTGCCGGGCTTTCGAACGCTTCGAAAAAGGAATCGACTGCGCCCTTGGCATCCACAGAGTCGGGCATCACGCGCTGGAATTCGGCGGTGTTCCCATCTCCGTAAGCGTCGCGGAGTGCGGCGTGCGTTTTTGGCAAAAGCGCCGCGCTCATGTCGGTTCCCGAAACCGAATCGAGAGTGAACACAACGAGTCCGCGGCGAGAAGAGGCTCGGGAAGGTACAGTGACCGCCTTGTCTCGCCAACCTTCGACGACAAGGAACCCGGGAGATGTCGAGGGCCAGTGGAGGGAAACGCTTTCTCCTGCTCGCCCTTCAAGGGTGACAAGACTCTTTTCACCACGGGGCGACACTTCAAACGCTCGCTCTTCATGTGTCGACAGGGTTGCCGGTGGTGCCACCGGCAGTGGTGCGGCCAGCGATGTCGGCGGCGTTGCGGCCAGCGTCAGACTTCCTTTTGCAGGCGCGTCGAGCCGGTCGGCTGTGGCGGCCATGCATCCAAGTCGCAATTCAAGCTCCATTTCGGGCTTTTGGGAATTTGCTGTTTGACTTGGAAACGTAAATCGGATGCGTTCTCCGGGAAGAAGAATGAGGACGTCCCGACGAAAATTTGTTCCGGTCAGGTCGTCGATGTTTTCCACAATCGAAAGGAGGGCGTCATCACCTGGCACCAGCGCAATGGTTTGGCGAGCATTGGCGCGTGCCAGTAGCGTCATCGCGTCTTGAGCGCGTTGAAGCGGGTCTCGATTCGAATCGAAAGCGAAGGCATGGGTGGCGAGAAGGTGGCTCATCGGAGCGTAATCGGCTGGCGTCTCTGCGAGCAGCGCACGCAGACGGCGCATCTTGACGTCCTGCAGTGTGGCATGTTCAGCGAGTCCGCGCGCCGAATCTGGGAGCCAACGAAACAGGGGCATGAGTTGTGCAGAAAGACCAATGCGCAGCGAAAAGAGAGTCAGAGCGCCCATGCAAACGAACACAGAAACAATGAAAACAGAGCGAAGAAGGACAAGCCCAGTTGGCTTTCCTCCTCGACGTCCCGAAGAACGCACGGAGAAGGAACTGCGTGACGAAGAAAATCGCCGATTTTTCATTGCCCGTCCTCCTGCGGGGGTTCGCCCAAGCCTTCCTTTTTGAGAACAGCCATGGTGTCCCACTTTCTGTCCGGGAGGTCTTTGTCATTGCTCCAAGAGGCAAGAAGGGACTCTCTCCCTGCGCGCGCGCAACCTTCCGCATCTTTTTCAAGACGGGCTGTCGTTTCAAGCTCAAGAAGGGGGTGTAGGCTGACTCGCGACGATTCTGGCTTTCGGCCGTTCTCGATGCTGACCAGAACGGTTTCAATCGACTTTTGTCCGCCCGGGCGTTCCATTTCGTACCGACAAAGAGTTGAGCGGGTGGAACGTGCCAGTGCTGTGCGGAGCCAATCGGCACGGACGCGAGGGATGCCCTCTTCGTCGAGGACGTGCGAGGCTGGAGCGAGCGGGTGGACAGACTCTGCAAGAAGGCGTTCCTGGTAGAGAGCGGGAAGGGCTCGGCTCTCGGCTTCGCCCGAGGCTTTCGTTCGGGCTGAGGTCAGCATCCAAGAAAGCTCCACCTGACTGACAAGCGTGTTCGAGGTCAGACCTGCTGCAGCTGGAGGTGCTAGCGATGAAATTTTCTCGGCCGCGGTCTCCATCCTGTTTTGAGGAGGGCGCGTCGAATGATGGGAAAAGACGCCGTACCGCAAGGAGGCGTCCATGGGAGGGCTCTCCGGTGCAGTGAACTCACCTTTGACTGCCTGCGCGGGCGGAGGCAGGGGCAAAGGGGGCTCGGAATTGCCAAGGCCAACGACGAAAACATCAGAGTTGTGCCAAAGCCCCCAGGCCGAAAGTTGATCGGCCGTCACTTCGAGGGCGCGGGCAATGCGGTGAAGATGGAGCTGGCGTTGTGCGACTTCCGACGTTCCCCGTGTGTCCCAATCGTCTTCGAGTCCTTGCCAACCGTTATGATTGTTGGGACAAAGATAGAACCATGCGTCGAGAGCGAGGGGTTTCTTGAGCATTTTACCGATGTCGGCCAGCTCGAGTCCAAGGAGGTCCTCCAGCGCGAAAAAGCGCTGTGTGCAGCGCGACGCGGGAAAGAATGCGTGCATGGCAGTTGAAGGTAAGAGCGCTGCAAGAAGCGGACTGTTTTCAAGAAAGCCTGCTTGCGAACGCGAAGCGATGTTGGGAGAACACCAGTGACCCGTATCGGAGGCCGCCTGCAACAACTCAGCCGTTCCATCGAATCCTCCTGCGTTCGTGGAATGCACGTGGCGCGCCGAATCTCTTTCGGCCCGGACAAGCTCTCCGAGCCGTTCGAGGGCCTCGGGTTGCGGATCATTGTCCCGGATGCCGTGTTCAGGAGGAGTCCGGGCCGAAAGAAGAGTGGCGATTTGTGGCAGCACGGATGGTGTGACAGGAAACACGGGTGACAACGAAACAAGGCGTTCCTTCATCGCTTGCGACTCGGGCAGCGACAGAGCCTCGAGCAAAACGTCGCGGTTCGTTGCCGGAAACACGAGGACGAAGCGATGGCGAACGGTGTCGGCGAGGTTGGCTTCGTCGACGGTGCGCGACTCGCGTGATTGCCTCCAGTCCCAAGAGACCCATCCAACAAATGCGGCAACAACAACGAGCACACGGAGCGCTCGGGAGGCATCGCGCCCAGCGTTAAAAATAAACGGGACGCTGAAGCCCAACGTCGCCACAGTGAAGAGCAAGGCTCGAAGAAATTGGTAGAATGTTGGCGTGCCTAATGGAACTGCCGCCAGGACACCGGACTCTCCCCACGCTCTGTTGCCTGACTTGAGCGCCCCCACACAGACAGCAAGAAAAGCGAAAGCGAAGGCGAAGGCCCCAAGACGGCGCACGTTTTTGTGCAGCCCAGGGAGGGCAAGATGAAAGAGGAGCAGAGAAATTCCAAAGGGGAGGTAGAGCCCGACCCACTGAAGTGCGAAGGCTTTCGCGTGGAGCGAAAGGTCCGGGGTCGACGCCTTTGCCGCCACAGCGGAAGCAACGGCGTCCCGCAAAGAGGGAGGCACAGTGGAGGCGACGAGGGCGTACCCTTCAGGGCTCGTGCTGACAGCTGCAGAAACGGCGAGAGCTGCAGCGATGCCTGTGCCGACCAACGACAGCACTTGGTAAGGGACGTCAAAAGAAGTGAGAAAGCCCGGAGACGATGAATTTTTGCTGAAATTTGTCACAAATCACGACCCTCATGGTGGAGCCGGGTAAATATGCGCGAAAGCGCTGGAGCGCGCAAACTCCTGCGCCTCGTCGTCGGCCCAAGCAAGGAGGGACGCTGTTTCCTCGATGCCGCCTTGTGTGAAACCTTGACCTCGCATCCTTTCGAAATGCTGAAGCCATTTCTCGTTTCCATAAATGAGGTTGAGAGGCGGATCCGTGAAATTGTATTCGTAGCCAGGGTCTTTCCACCGAAACTCTTCTTTGTGCCGTGCGACGACGGAGGCGAGAAACCAGATACCCAGAGCGAAGGCGTTGTGACTGCAACTGGCCGATCTGGATTGAGGGCCGACGAGGTGACCTTCGCGAGAGGTCCCATGGTGTGTTTCTTGTTCGTTATCGTGGTCTGCGTGGACATGAAACTGGAGTCCACGGCACCAGTCTTTGGCGTGCTTATTAAAGGTCGGGCGGAAATCATGTCTGCGCAAAATCATGCCTCCGCAAGCCGCGGCAGGGGTGTTTGCGAACATTTGTGCCACGGTCAAAAGG
>JADCJN010000199.1 GCA_020247005.1 Silvanigrellales bacterium | reverse complement strand
CTGGGAGCAAATTACAGAAACGGGGTTACACCAATACTGGATACGTCAAAGACGCTCAAGGGACGTATCGCACCGAAAAATATGTCATCAAAAGAGTTATTCCCCATCCCTCCTATCCCCCACCATCAGACGGCGAAACGGGAGATGCGCTCGATTTGGCTTTGGTGCTCGTAGATGGCAGAAATGTGAATGTTTTCGCAAATCTGCCCAGTCCTTCGGGGGAGCAACTTAAAAAAGGAGCGGAGCTTTGGCTTTATGGGCATGGACACACGGGTGCGAAGGACGGGAAATTCGCTTCGGATGGAGTCCTCCGAGCAGCGAAATTCGAAGCATTGTCTGTCAAAACGAAAGGTCCTTATCCACAGGTCGTTCTTGAATCGAAAGAAAACGTGCAGAGCTGCGGAATCGATTCGGGGTCGCCCTACCTGCAAAAGATGGGCGACGCCGTCGTTCAGGTGGGTGTCCATACCGGTGGCAGCTTCATGAGCCCCAGCGATGAGGACGAACTCGTCCGTCTCATGAAAATTGCGAATCCGACACCCATTGAATCCGAACGGTTGATCTCTCTCCGGGCGGTAATGAAGGAAAGAAGCCAGAATCACACGCAGTCGAACTGCACGAAGTATCCAAGTGGCGCCATTCTGAGTCAGGCTGGGCTCGATTGGTTGCGAGCCCAAATCATGTCGCCAGTGACTTCTCCGGCCGGCGAATGAAAATGCACCAGATGGACGACGCCGTTCACGCTGCGGAATGACGGATAGGTAGGGATCCTAGGTGGCATCTACGGCACCCGTTACCTTAGAGCTTGCCGCTCTTTGCAAAGATTGAAACTCAGGATTTACGGAAGTTCGGCGGAGACAAGAACACGGCACCATTCGACGCCTTCTTCGACCCGAGTCAGAATTTCGTCGATTTCTTCGCTGGTGAACTCTTCCGACCCTTCTTGATAGCGGCGAATGGCCGCGAATTCAGTCAGCTCGTTGAGTGTGTAACCAAACGGTGGAGGTTCGATAGCGGAGACGAGGGTCACGAGGATGCCGATATCATGAATGAAGGGTATCGGCCGCTCGTGCCAGCAGAGCACAGCCTTGAGCGCCTTTTCGAGGCTCTGCTGAGCCAGCAAAAAAATATTCTCAACACGTTTCGTGCCAGCCCTGCGTAGGTCTTTTGCGCTTTCAAAATCGAGAAGGGACACGGACATGAGCTCGTGGGCATAGCTTTTTGCAAACTTTTTTTCTCGGGTCATGCTGCGCCCTGTTGTGCGCGGTGCACAATGCGTCCTTCGTCGACACAGACCATGCATATTCCGCCGACTCGCGAACGCGTGTCGAAGTCAGTCTCGGTCACAAAAATCACATCGACTGGAATTTTGCGTTCACCTGGCGACTCGTAATAGCGCCTTTTGAGCGCCTTCATCGGAGCATCGTTCGGAACGACCACGAGGAAGTCGAGATCGCTCGCATCCGTCATTTCGCCGCGCGCGGCTGAGCCGAACAGGTACACAAGCGTGGGGTGGACGTTGTCGACTATTCGGGCGAGCTCCAGCTTTACCAGACTCTCGACGAACGCTCTTTCGAGTCGCTTTGCGAGCAAAGCTTGGAACGCCATGCCCAGCTCCTTAGCGCGGAAGTTCGGATCGGGATCGCAGGAAAAAATGGCGTCAGCGGCAGGATTCTAACCTGCGACCCCTTCTTTAGGAAAGAAGTGCTCTATACAGCTGAGCTACGCCGACGTTCATCTCTTTTAACGAACACGGGCAGGAACTGTCAACGAAAGACGCCCGGCATCAGGAAGGAATGCGAAGAGCGTCGCGCACGACGCGCTTCGTTTACTTCTTCTTCTTGGCGGGAGCTTTGGCCTTGGTTGCGACCTTGCGGGCGCCCGTGACCTGTTCTTTGAGAGACTTCGCGGGGCGGAAACCAATTTTCTTCGAAGCGGGGATCTTGATTTCTTCGCCGGTTTGGGGATTGCGGCCCATGCGAGCAGCGCGCTCCTTCACCTGAAGAATGCCGATTTTGTCGATGCGAAGTTTGCTTCCGCCAGACACTTCTTCCTCAACCGTGTTGAGGAACTCCGCGATGACTTCCTTCGTGATCTTCTTGGGAAGTTGCGTGAACTTGTTGGCAACAGCTGCGATGATCTGGCTCGTGGAAACAGTGGTCGTGGTTGTCTTGGCCATGACGTACCTCGCTAAGGGAGTGAAAGGGGGATTCTTGGTTCGACGCTGGTATCTTGAAAGAGTTACGCTACGCCCATCGGGAAAGTCAAGCAGGCCATATTAAGAAAGATGAGCATTCCATGCCGGGAATCCGCGCCAGAGGCTGATTCCCGAGCCCTCGGTTTGCGCCCGAACTTTCAAACTGGCATAACTCGGAGCGTTCCCCCACGGGCCGTTTTAGGAGAGAAACCAATGTCGAAGATCGTAGGCATCAACGCACGTCAGATTCTGGATTCACGCGGCAATCCCACCATCGAAGTGGACGTCTATACCGAGGAGGGCGTGTGCGGAACGGCAGCCGTTCCCTCGGGTGCCAGCACGGGCGAACATGAGGCTTGCGAACTGCGCGACGGTGACAAGAACATTTACCTGGGCAAGAGCGTCCTCAAAGCAGTGCAAAACGTCCAAGACCACATCGCGCCCATTCTGGAAGACGAAGTGGACGTCACTGAGCAAATTGAAATCGATCGGCTTCTGCTCGAGGTCGATGGCACGGAAAACAAGACCAAACTTGGGGCAAATGCCATTCTCGCCGTCTCCATGGCTGCCGCTCGCGCCGCATCGCTGGAACTCGGACAGCCTTTGTACCAGTACCTGGGCGGCGCCTATGCGCGCACCCTACCCGTACCTCTCATGAACGTCATCAACGGGGGGTCACACGCCGACAACACCCTCGACTTCCAAGAATTCATGCTGGTTCCCCATGGCTTTTCGCGTTTTTCAGACGCCCTACGTGCCGGCGTGGAAGTCTTTCATCATTTGAAAAAAGTGCTTCACGACAAGGGCCTCAACACCGCTGTGGGCGATGAAGGCGGGTTCGCCCCAAACCTGAAGAGCAACGAAGAGGCACTGCAGTACCTTGTCTCCGCGGTTGAAAAGGCCGGCTACAAAGTGGGCGACCAAATTTCCTTCGCCCTTGACGTCGCCGCTTCGAGCTTCTTCAAAGACGGGAAGTACGACCTCGCGAGCGAGAACCGCAAGGTCACTTCCGACGAAATGATCTCTCTGTATTCCACGCTTGCGAAAAAATATCCCATTGTCAGCATCGAAGACGGCCTTGACGAGAACGACTGGCCGGGCTGGAAGAAACTGACCGACGCCCTGGGCCGCGACACTCAGCTCGTAGGAGACGACCTCTTCGTGACGAACGCGAAACTGCTTGCCCGCGGCATTGAAGCGCGCACGGCAAACTCCATTCTCATTAAGCTCAACCAAATTGGCACCGTCACAGAAACACTGCAAACCATCGAGCTCGCGAAAACCCACGGATACACCACCATCATTTCGCACCGCAGTGGCGAGACAGAAGACACCTTCATTGCTGACCTCGCTGTGGCCACAAACTCGGGCCAGATCAAAACCGGGAGCGCTTCCCGCACCGACCGCGTGGCGAAGTACAACCGCCTGCTCCGCATTGAAGAGGAGCTTGCGCAAACCGCCTTGTTCAAGTGGCGCCAAGGCCGTCTGCTGGGTTAGCCTCCCCAGACACTTTCGCCTCTCGAGGTGTCTTCTTCCTATGTCGTGTTCGACTCCGCCTCCGGCCGGCGCGGCCCCGCATGCACCAGCACCCTTGTCCGACTACTCTCGTATTGCTCATGCCTTCATTGAGCTCCGCGGGAAGGGGTTGAGTCTTGCCGCAGCCGACCTGGAAGTCCTGCGAAGCTGGCGAGAACGGTCGATTCCTCCCGTCGCCCTTGTCGAGCTCCTTTTTGCCATTGCGCAGGAATGCGAAAACGAGGGCAAGGGGTATCCTCTGAGTCTTCGCGCCATCGACACCCGCGTGAAACGCTCACTTCGCGATGGTCAATTCGACCGCTTTTACCACGAGCGCGAAAGTTCAAGGGAACACGACACCGAGGAGACCCTGAAACCATGACGACTCTCGACGAGCTTTTTGCACGGCTGCAAGAAGCGGCGCTCCGAAAGGAAAACGAAACGGAGGCGGAACGCTCCGCGGGAACGCCTTGGGAAAGCCCAGCTGAGGCCACGGGCGCATTGGGTCGGCAGGCAAGAACACAGCCCCCTGCCTGCCGCTGCGGGCAATCGGGTGGTGTCTTCGTGGAATTTTTGACGGGACGCCGGAGGTTCGCCGTTTGTCCTGCCTGCAATCCGAGGCTCACTTGCAAAAGGTGTGATGGCACAGGCCACGGACGGCAGTTCAATCTGCTCACTCAGATGGAAGATGTCGTTCCCTATGGGTGTCCTTGTGTCTCGCTGGAGAAGGCCGTGGAACGGCTCCGCGAGGCACACATTCCGGATCGGTACCTTGGCGTCGACTTTTCCACACTCGCCTTCGACCATCTTCCCCCGGCG
>JADCJN010000198.1 GCA_020247005.1 Silvanigrellales bacterium | reverse complement strand
TGTCTAAAATCTCTTGGCCCTCACTTTGGGGCGTCTTGAATTTCGGGGGCTTGGGGCGCGCTTATGAACCTTGGTGAACTCGCCTCGCTGTTGCCTGCCGATCCGGCGCTGTGGCCGGAAGCGGATCCTTCACGCGCGTTTCCTTACGACTTCCGCGCGACACTGGGAACAAAACTCGCTGGCCTTTTTTCTGCCGCCGACCGCGCCCGTCCTCGGGCGGCCTGGCGGTTAGGTGTTTCCACGCGCGCCTACGAACCGGGGGATGCCTTCAAAGATCTCTCTTTGCAGCATCTGGCGCGTCTTGGGGAATATCACACGCGCATCGACAACGCACCGGGCCGGTCGACCGCTGTCATTGTTCTCCATCTTTACTCCAACATGGTTTACAAAAGCGCAGGAACGGTTGCGAACAAAGGCCAACAGGCGCTTGCCCTGGCTGGACTCCTGTCTGTTCTTCACTTGGGCGCGCTGCATGGCGTGCGCATTCTGAAGTGCTTTGAAGCCGACCTGCCTGCATTCCTCGCAGCACGCGCCTCGGAACTCCAACGCGCACGCTGGTTGTGGGTTGCCACCGACGCCCTCTTTCGCTCCGATCGCAGCGATGGAGGCGCTGCGCTGTTGTCCGAATTTCTTTCGGCACGGCCAAACCTCACCTCGTCGCTTTTGGTCGTTCGCGACGCGAGGGAACTCCCAAGGCAGTCTGTGTGGGGGCAAGCGGACTCGAATGTGACTGCGGGAGGTCAAGAGCCCCCTCCTTCGGCACAGTTGAATCCGTACCCTCCTTCTGGTGCTTTCACCCCGGAACGCTTTTCCGGGGAGACTTATGAAAGCGCCCTTGCCTCTCAACTTGAAGGCATCCGCGACACGGCGCTGCGGCAAGGCTTTGGCTGGCTCGCAACTTCACCCTCCCGTTCCGTGGAGCAAGTGGCCAAGAGCCTCTGCCTCCTGTGTTGAGTCGGGATTTGATTCTGGAGTCGGCCCCATGGAATTCATGACCCTCATCGGACTTTCCTGTTTGGTTTCTCTGGGAACCTTGGGGGCCCTCTTCCTCCGACGACGACGCCCTGAGCAAGAGTCCATTCCCTCCTGGTTTTTGGGAGCGACGCGCGAAGCCGCATCGCGGCGGGTGCGCGTGTCGGTGCCTCCTCTTGTTTCGTTCCTGGCTGTTTTGGCCTTCACCGCAGCGGGTGCGCTTTTGTTTTGGCCACCTCCCGAAAGCAACTCGGCGCGCGCGGGCCAAGAAGACGCGTTGGTGTGGGTCGACCCCACATTGTCGGCTGTGCTTTCGCGCCAACAGAATGCCTTTTCAGCGCGGGCCATGGCTTCACGGCTTGTGGCAGAAGGCCACGTGCTGCATGCCCTCGTTGCAGTGCATGGGACGCCAGCACAAGCACAGTCACGTGCGGCAACGGGCCCTTTCCCCACGCGCTACGAAATTCGCCCGCTCCCGGGTTTGGCCGAGGTGGAAGCGTTTTTGGCGGAAGCGACGCAAGACCTCGTCCCTTTCGCACGCCCCTTGGCGGAAGCCGATGTGCTCGAGGCGCTCCAGGCCTCTGCAGCGTTTCGCGGCGGGTCGGGCACCTTGCTTGTCGTCTCCGATGGTCAGGTGGAAACGGTCCAAAGCCTCTCGTTCCTGACCGATGCGTTTCGTTCCGGAAAACTCTTTTCCACGGGAGCACCGAAGGCCTTCGAAGGTGCTCGGAAAGAAATCGTTCCTTCGGACGTGTTGACCGCCTGGAAGGAGCCTTTGCCTGCCGGAGCACAGGACTTCGCACTACTCGACAAGGGGCTCGCGAGCATTCCTTTGCAAGCCCGTCCGGGCCTTTCGGTGGAAGACTTCGACGGTGTGCTTTCCTTCGTCTCGGGCCCGCGTGAACTCGAAAAAACCCGACCTTTGCTCACTGCGTGTGGCGACGGCGTGGGTGGACCACAAGAGCTCGACCCTTTTTCCGACCTCCGCGCGTTCGCGACGTTCTTTTCGTTGCCTGTTCGCCGCGAGGCGTGCGTGGAACAAGGCGTGGAAAACACGGACTCGGCCGGAACCAAAGGCCCCTGGGAATTCCGACGGCAAAGCCTGTGGATTGTTCCTTTGTCGGAGGAAGTTGCGGGCACCCTGGGCGGCAAGGGTGAGTTCTGGATCCCGCGTGGCTATGAGCCTTGCTGCGACGCGCTGGTGTACACAGCCCCTCTGCGCCCCAGCGACGCCCCCAATTTGGAACTTGTGCGTCAGGCTGTGCAACTCGAAGAGGCCTCTCTGCCCGCGTCCCTTATTCTGGCACCGCCGCCTCCCACCGAGGTGCTGGCGTTTCCAAGTGGCCTGCAGGCCCCCTCGGACTCCGTGCGGGGAGACGCCTTTGTTCCTGTCACGGAAGCGGCCGATGGCACCCCCATCGCCTATGAAGCGCGGCGCGCGCGCATTGGCTACGTTCGCACATCGCTTGCGCTTCCCAATGGGGAACTCGGGCGTTCGAGTCTTTGGAGCCAGATTTGGCTTGGCATTTTGGGCGACGCGGAAGGCTCGGGAAGCCCCCGTGTCGCGTTTTTAATGCCTTCTTCGCCTTCTGACTTGGCGAGCCTTGGCGTTTCGGGGTTCGCAGAAACGCTCGACGCAAAAACGCTCGCGTTTCGGCCTGTGCAAGCCGGAGCCAAAGTGCTGCCTGGGCTTTACCGGGGGACACAGAGCGACCCTCAGAACGAGAAGGCGAGCGCCGCTCAGAGCGAGAAGGCGAGCGCCGCTCAGAGCGAGAAGGCGAGCGCCGCTCGGTGGACGCTTGTGGGCATCTCGCCCTTTGAGCGCGTTGAAAACCTCCTTTCCGAAGACGAATTCGCGGCCACCTGGAACACCACAGCCGCCGACGGCACTCCGCGAGCCGCAGCGTCGGGCGAGGCCCCCCATGCGCGCTCGCAAGAAACGCCTCGCCACGTGGCCTGGGGAATGGCCTTGGCGGGCCTTGCCGCCTGTGCCCTGTGGGTGCTGCCCTGGTTTTTCCGGCGCGCGACTTCGGCTCGCGCCTCGCGTCTGTTTCTTTCCCTTCTTCCTTATCTCGCTGTGCCTGTGCTGACTCCGCCCCACACCGCCCACGCACAAAGCCCCTCGCTGCGAAACTTTTTTCTGGGCCAGAGGCCAACAGCACAAGGCAACACGCCCGCGGGCACGCCGCTGGGAATTCCCTTTCGCATTGCTTGGTGCGACGCGAATATTCCCGCGGAGGTCGCAGTGAACTACACCCGCCTGCGCGACCTGCTTGCTTCGCGTGGCACGATTGAAATGCCTGCAACGCTCATTGCGGGCGGCTGCCGACCGGGTGCCGCGGAAATCTGGTGGGCCTCCGATGCTGCCAGCCTGCCTTTTCCTGGGCTTATTGAACACGTCACTCTGGGAGGAGGCTTCGTTTTAGAGGGCGTTTCTGCCGAGGGTCCGACGCGATCGCTTGCCGCACTGGAAACCCCTTCCATTGGGTTGCGTTGGGAGCGCCTGAACAGACGCGGGCTTTTGTACCGGAGTTTTTACCTGCTCACGACTTTCGACGGTTGTGAGCCCGAGTCCACGTGGGCGTTGTCGCTGCGCAAGCGCGTGGGCGCTCTTTCGCCCGTGGGTTTGGCCACTCGCGCGCGCTTCCTGACCAATGGGAGCCCCATGGGCTCCGACGGAAATTGCCGTTTGGGCGACGAAGAAGCGAGGGAGCGCTCCTCTATCAATATGATGTATGCGCTGCTCACCACCGACTACAAGGAGGATCAATTGCAGCTGCCCGAAATTTTGAGCCGCGTTCGAAACCTCGGACTTGAACCATGAAGGCCTTCGCGCTCGTTGCGCTCCGGCTTTTGATTCTTGCCTTGTGCGTGTTGCCCGTTCTTCGTCCGTTCGTAAACGCTCGAGGCACAGGACGCACACCGCGTGAAGTCACGTTGCTTCTTCCTCCGGACGTCGCATCGAACGCCTCGCTCGCGGCGCGCGCGCGGCGCGAGACCCAAGCACGCCTTTCCTTGGACGGCAACAGCGTCCGTATTGAAACAAGGGGCTGGGGCCGCGTTGCGTCGCATCCCGTGGAAGATCTCGAAGAGCTTGGAAGCCTTCTTGCCAACGTCGATGGCACTCTTGTTGTGGTTCCTTCCCATGGTTACTGGGGGCCTGCCGCGTCACGCTTCGCGCAGAAAGTGCGTGAAACAGCAGCCTTCCGCGAAAAGCGTGTGCTTCTTTTGCCGCGCGAAGCGCTGGGAAGCGAAGGGGAAGCCACGGGCGCTCTGGACTCGAGAGCCAGTTTCCTCGGATTGTCGGAAATCTTTTTGCCGAAAGCGAGTTTTCTAGGAGAAGAAAGTGTTGCCAGCCTTGAAGTCGTGGGACGCCTTTCGCCGGGCGAAAGCGCACCCGTAGAGGTGATATTGCGCGCCGGCGCGTCGCTGCTCACGGCTCGCACGGAAACGCTGACGGCCGACGACACGGGGCTCGTGCACCGCACGCTGCAGGTGCCTGTGAATTTTGTGCGCACGGGAACTCAGGCCCTCACCGCCACATTGTCGTCTCCGCTCGCGTCTGCGCCCTTGTCGACAGCCACAACGGTTGTCACCGTTCACCATGGAAAGACCACACTCCTTCACATCGGCGTGGGGCCCGACTGGAGCCTGCGTGCCTTGCGGCAGAAGCTCAAGTTTTGGCCCAATCTCGACCTCCTTTCGTATTATATTCTGCGGGAAGCGTCCGACGACATGAGCGTTCCTTCGTCGCAGCTTTCGCTGATTGAATTTCCTTCGGACAAACTCTTTGGCAGCGAATTGCCTAACTTTCACGGCGTCGTGGCGCAGAATTTTTTCTTCGATGCCTATTTGAATCCGGTGGACACGGCGAATCTTGCACGTTACGTGCAAGACGGCGGGCGCATGCTCCTGCAGTATGGCCCCCTCACCTTCCAGGCCCGTGACGCTCAAATACAGGCCTTATTCCCCTGCGAAAATGTGCCGGAATTCGACGCGCAAAACACCTATGCCTGGCAGGAAGGCGATGCCCGCGTCACCACCGATGTGGACCTCGCCTCGAGCCTGCGTGGGCTTTCGTCGCGCGCCACGGGCACCGGTTGCGTGCCAAAAAAGCAAGCGCTCGTGCTGGCCCGCACGGTGGAAGGCCAACATCCCGTGGTGCTTGCCATGCCGCTTGGAAAGGGACTTGTGCTTGCGGTGCTGGCAGGCGACTGGCACCTGGGCGGCCTTTCCCGTGAAGCGGATACGCCTTTTGAACGCACTCAACGCCTTGCACGAGTGCACGCGACCGACACCTTTTTCCAGTGGGTAGTGGAATTCCTTCAACGCCGACAAGACGGGGGTTTGCGAGCGCCCGACCTGCAATCGCCACGGTTGTATGAAGACGACCGCATTGTTTTGCTCAAGGCCAGGGGCCCGTTGCGTCTCGACGAGGCTTTCGCACTGTCGTTCGATGGGCGCGTGCGCGGTGAGGCGAAGCCGTTTCTTCTTCCGTGGCTCGAACTTGCTGCTCTGCGCATGCCAGAGTCGGTTGGCGTGGGGAGCGAAGGGTCTCCCGTGCGAGCCTTCGGCGAAGCTCCTTCACGTTTCGTCAATATTTCCTTACGCATTGCGAGCCGCGAAGACCCGGTGACCCGAAGCTTCGAGTGGCCCTTGTTTCCAGGCACCGCCCGCTCGCAAGAACTGCTTGCCAACCCCCTCCTCTTCCGTGGGTTCGAGACTTTGGCCGCCGACAAGGGCGAACGCACGAAAGAAACGTCCGCGAAACGCACGGCCTCTCGGCCTGTGCCGTTGCTCGAAGCCTACCCTTGGCTTTTGGCGGCAGCACTCGGTCTCTTGTTTCTCGAGCGTCTTCTTGTGCATGCGGCGGGCTGGCGGGTCTTGAATGGGGGTCTCCAAAGCCCATAGACCGCCAACAGACTGCTTCCCAAACTCGCTGTGCGACGGCAAAATTCACCCAGCAAGAGCGGCCTCACCTCAAGATCTGCTGTGGCATCCCGATATTCACGCTGGGGGACCCGAACCGGAGCACCACGATGATCGATGCCGCACGCAATGACAGCGCAACGTTTTCGAGCGAGGAACATGCCAACGAGAGCGGCGAGCGCAGGCCCTTGCAGCGCTTTCCGCGTTTCCAAAGCCACGCTCTGGTCGACGTGAAAACCTCGAGTTGGAATCCGTTCGCGTCGTTCTCGGCAGTGTTGCTCGACCTCAGCGTGCAGGGTTTCAAAATTGAATTTGTTTCGCCCGTAACAATCCATGCGGGCGAAAGGGCTCGCCTTATCATACCCCTTTCGCCGTTCCGCATCCTTTCCCCCGAGCGCTTGAAACTCCGTATTGTGGTGAAGTGGTTCGATGCGCGCAACCAAAGAGCCGGTGGCGTGTTTGAAGGGGCGACAGCAGCCGATGCCCACGTCATAGAGAAAATCCTGGACCGCCTTCTTTCGCAAGAAACCGCGCGGGCCTGAGGGCTTGCCTTCCCAGCCGCGGTTTGTATGCTCTCGCAGCTCGCGTTCCCCGAAGGAACGCCCGGGGGTTCTTTTTGAAATGAATGTCTCTTCTTCTTGCGTCGCCCTTTGGCACACAGCAACTCCGCAGACCCCTGCCCTTTTGGCCGTCAGTCCGGCTTTCGACACTCCCCTGGGTGAAGGGTTTCCGGCGGGAGCTCTCTCGCTGCGCGACCCGTTCCGCTGGAAATTAGACACCACATCGGCGTCCACTGGACTCACGCAGTTGCTTGACGACGCCACCAAGCTCGCCGCGCTGAAGGCCTGTGAAACTGCATGCGACACAGTGCGCGAAGAGGGCAACAAGGTTCCTTTTGGCGTCTACGTTTCCAGTGTGTCGGAAGTGGCGTTGGCGGCCGCCTCACGCGCTGCGTTTCTTTATGTTCCCGGCGAGGTGTGCAGACAGGCCGATGTCCTCGATGCGTGCGTCAAAGCAGGCCTGCCGGTTGCTCTCGAACGGGGCCCGTTCTTGCCGCCCTCCGACATGGTGCGTGCCTCCCAAAAGCTTGCGGGGCTCGACGTTCTGCTTGTGGATGCCGGTGGTGTGAATGGCTACGCCGACAGGGTCGTCGACCCGCGTGGTCTGTGGATTCTCAAAGAAACAGGCTCACCGTTTGGCCTCCACCTGGGTGAAGCTCTGGCACCCCAAGGGGCTCAGTACGAGTGGAAGCCGCGTTGGCTCGAAGATGCTCGTTTTGTGCGGCCATTGGTGCTCACAGCACGTGCGCTTGGAGCGTGTGCCTACGTTTTTCCTTTCGAAGGGAATGCAGGCCTTAACGTCTTTTGGGAAGCCCTCCAAGAAGCGCGACAGGAGACGGTGCGATGAAAACCAGTGGTTCTGAAACAAAGAGCCTCGGCACACCCAAGGTGTTTGGCACCGGGGGCGCGTGGGACGGCGTCCTTGCTCCGGGCGTTCAGTTGGGCAGGGTGAAGCCGGTTGTGATGGCGGGCCCCTGCATGTTCGAAAGCTGGGAACTGGGGCTGGAGGTGGGACGCGCCATGAAAGCCCAGTGCGAAGCTCTGGGGTTTTCGTACGTTTTTAAAAGCAGCTACGACAAGGCGAACCGCACGAGCAAAGGCACCGAGCGGGGCCCAGGCCTCCAACAGGGGCTGGAGTGGCTCGCGCGCATTCGCGAAGAGCTTGGTGTGCCCGTGCTCACCGACGTGCATTCTCCGGAACAGGCCCGCGAGGCAGGAGCCGTGGTTGACGTCGTTCAAATTCCTGCCTTCCTCTGCGAGCAACGAGAACTCCTGGTGGCGGCCGCTGCCACTGGAAAAGTCGTTCAGGTGAAAAAAGGACAGCATGCAAGCCCCGAACAGGTGCTGCGTGTGGCGCGGTTTCTGGAAGCCTGCGGCAACCCGCGTGTCATTTTGTGCGAACGTGGCACGTCTCTGGGCTACAATAACCTCGTGTTCGACCCTCGCAATCTGTTGGAAATGGCTCGCGAAGGTCACGCTGTGTGCTTCGACGGCACCCACGCAGCGCAGCTGCCAGGCGCTGGTCAGGGCGTCTCTTCGGGCCTTCGGCACGTCATTCCAGCGCTTGTTCGGGCTGCGGTTGCCGTAGGGGTCGACGCCGTCTTTTTGGAAGTTCACACCGATCCCGACAACGCTCTGAGCGATGCGGCCACTCAGCTCCCGCTGACAATGGCGTCCGAAATCCTTGAACGGATCGCACGTCTCGTGTCACATTGACAATTGAAAGAGACTTTGTCGCGGAGGTTCGACATGGGGTTTTCCACACTTGTTCCCAAGATCCCCGAAGGTCCGCTGTCGGCCGACGTCGAGTTCAAAGCGCGCCCTTCTCTCCCCGTGCGCGAAAGCCCAAGTCCCGAGGGCACCATTGGCAGCGCCATTGTTCCGCCCCAGTACGCCGAGGAGCAACACAGCACGTGGTCGAAAATGTTTCTTCGGCAAGAGGCCATTTTGCAGGGCCGCGTGTGCGATGAGTACATCGAGGCCCGAGCTCACCTCCAGCTGCCTTCACACCGCGTGCCCCACCTGGCCGACGTGAACGCCTCGCTGGAACCGCAGTCGGGGTGGCGTGTCATTCGCGTGGGCGGCTATGTTCCCGAACCCATTTTCTTTAAGATTTTGGCAAACCGCTGTTTTCCCTGCACCGACTTCGTGCGTCACCCCGACGAACTCGAATACACGCCTGCGCCTGACATGTTTCACGACATCATGGGGCACCTGCCGCTTTTCTTGAACCCTCGGTTCGCCTCTTTCTTCTACCAGTGGGGCCAGGCCGGTTTGCGAGCAAGCACGCCAGAAGAAATCGCCATGCTCGGACGCATCTATTGGTTCACAGTGGAGTTTGGCCTCATCAATCCGACGGCCCACGCCGGAGCGAAACGCGACCCTGCGGCCTGCCGCATTTACGGCGCAGGCATCGCCAGCAGTGTGGGTGAAATTCTCCATTCGCTTTCGCCTGCTGTGGAAAAACGCCCCTTCAACATCGACGAAATTGCGGCGCGTGTCTTTGACATCCACCACATGCAAGACACCCTCTACGAAATTTCGACGTTCGCGGAACTCGAAGACGAATTTGTGCGCTGGGCATCGGGCAAACGGTTGCTGGAAGCCGCCTGAGGGAAAGGGGGTTTGCCCTGAAGACCTTCGCCGTCGTACCATGGGAGCCGCACACCGAGATCCTCTTCACGACTGGAAAAAGCGACATGCACGAGACCCTCTTCGACGGCGACGCGCGGACGCGCTTTCTCTCCGCCTTCGAGGACGCCGACGTCCTCTGCCCCGAAAAATCGAGCGCGGCCACCCCGCCAAGCCCGCACGCACGTGAGCTTCTCAAGTCCGACTGGGCCCTCCTTTTCGGAGCAAAAGCGGCGGATCTTTTTACGCGTCCTCGCTTGCCCCAAGCCCCTTCAGCCCTCCTGCACCCCAGTCTTGCTGCCGCTTTTTTCGACTCCCTTCTCGCCGCCGATGCAAGCACTTTGGTGCATTCGGACGAAGCCAGATTCCTGAAGTTTGCGGAAGACACCTTTCGCGCACTCGTGTGCACGCATTGCTTTGGCGAAGCGCATCTGC
>JADCJN010000197.1 GCA_020247005.1 Silvanigrellales bacterium | reverse complement strand
GCACCCCTCGTTTTTGGGTGTCATCAATATCCGGGGCGAAGTGGTGGGCCTTGTTGACCTCGCCACCCTTCTCGGAGGAAAGGTGCCCGGCAGCTCTGCGCGAAAAATTTTGCTTGTGGTGGGCTCTGAGGCCATCCCCGATGCCTCTGCGCAGCGTGGCGGAGAACGCAGCTCCGGCCCTGGGGCCGTTGCTGTGGTTGTCGACAGCGTGGTGTCGGTGGCCCACATCCCGGAAACGAGCGTCGACGTTCAGAGCCGCGGACAGGGCATGCATGGCTCGTTCCGCGGTGTGGCCACGCTGCCAGACGGCAGCCTTGTGACCCTCCTCGACCTCAGCATGATTTTGAATGCCAGTGAATTTGGAACCACACGAAAAACAATGGCACCCCACACAGGAGCACGCAGCGCATGAAAACCGAAATCAGCCCTTCCAAGGGATTTGGAAGGCGTTTTTCTCTGAGAGCCAAAATTCTTACAGTACTGCTCTCACTCCTCGCCATTGAGGGAGCCGTTAGTTTTTTTTCAATGAATAAATTAGTAAACAGATATGGAGAAATGCTCGAGAAACGCCTTGAAGACTCACGAGACCGCTTTCAAAGCACGGTGTCGGCACTTTTCTATGAACGTTATGGTGACGTGCAGGCCTTCGCCGCCAACAGCCAACTGGCAAGCCTCGACAAGGCAAGTATTGTGCCTGTGCTCGACAACTACGTGAAGCTTTATGGCATTTACCAGGGCATTCTGGTGGTAGACGCCGAAGGGCGTTTCGTGGCCGCAAACTCCAAGGGGCCCGACGACAAACCAACCAACGTCGGTGCTTTGGAAGGGCGTTCATTCGCCACGGAAGCCTGGTTTGTGGACGCCAAGCGCGGCACCTTTTTGAGCGACGCGGCCAAGAACATTTCGGGAAGTTACGTGAGCCCCGTGGGGCGCGACCCGGTGGCCTCCGCACTCTCAGGCACCGAGATTTTCGGCATCCATTTTGCAGCACCCCTGAAAAATGCGGCGGGTGACGTTGTGGGGGTTATTACCACACGCTCCGACTTCGCCTGGGTCGAAGCGGAAGCGGCATCAGCCATGAGTCAAATGAAGGACATCGGCCTGAGTTCCGCCATGGTGACACTCGTGGATGGCAACGGAGTCGTGATTCTGGACTACGACCTTGCACATTCCAAAGGTGAACGAGACTTGGAAGTTGTCGGAAAATTGAATGCAAAAACCGAAGGCGGCGAAGACGTCCGCAAGGCCATGACGGGTGAATTCGGCATCCAAACAGCCAAGCAGGCTCGTGAAAAAATTGACGTTGTTTCGGCCTTTGGCCCATTGAAATCCACCAAAATTCCTGAAGACTTGAAATGGAGCGTTCTCGTTCAGGCAGAACCCCAAGAAGTCTATGCCACTGCAGCGTTAGCCAAGAGAGAATTCTACATTGAATTCGGAATCGTCATTGCCGCGAGCATTGCCATTGGGCTTTACATCACCGGGCTTTTGTCGAAGGGGTTCACTGGGGTTGCCGAAAAACTGAAGGAAAGCGCAGAAAGCACAGCCGCTGTGGCGCGCGAGCTGACACTGGCTTCGCGCGACTCGGCCAATTCAATTTCCTCGCAAGCGGCCGCCGTGCAAGAAACCGTGGCCTCCATGGCAGAAATGACGAGCATGATAGCGCAGACGTCGCAAAATGCGCGCGAGTCTTTGGTGCTCACAAACTCAGCCACCACGCGGGCTGAAGACGGCAACCGCATTATGCAGCGCCTTGTGAACTCCATGGACTCCATTCAGCAAGCCAACGGGCAGTTGCAAAACATTGCCAGCATCATTTCTGAAATTGCGAGCAAAACAGCCGTTATCAACGACATCGTTTTCAAAACGCAGCTGTTGTCGTTCAACGCCAGTATTGAGGCCGCGCGCGCGGGCGCCCATGGGCGGGGCTTTGCCGTGGTGGCCGCGGAGGTCGGCAACCTCGCGCAAATGAGCGGCACCGCCGCCAAAGAAATTCAGGCCCTGCTCGACGACAGCAAACGTCAGGTGGAAGGCATTCTGGAAGGCACACAAGAGCGCGTGACAGAGGGCCAAAGCGTGAGTGCGGAAGCTCTCGCCACCTTTGGCGACATTGCCAGAACCATCGAGCGCATTTCCGAACAAATTCGCGGCATCAACGATGCCACCGCGGAACAAGAAATCGGTGTGAAGCAAACCGGCATCGCCATGGCACAAATGGACACCCTCTCGCAACGCAACAACGTGGTAGCCCAACAGGTTTCTGGCTCCGCAGAAGACCTCGAAACACAAGCTCAACGGCTCTACCGCATTATGCAAGCGTCCCGTGTGCTTGTGCTGGGTGCGGGCCGCGCCCTTCGCACTTCGGGTGTGGAAGGCAGTGGAGACGTCATCGACGACCTTGTTGGCAACACCACTCCACCGCAGAGGTCTTCTGGAAAGCCCGCTTCCGTACACGAGCATTCTGAAGCACCCTCACCCCGTCGCAAATCAACGTCCCCCGACACCAGCGGCCTTTTGTCTCGGCTCAAGGCGCGGAAATCCGATGCCGGAACGGACTCCCGAAATTCAGGCTCTTCGGGCGCACCATTCGGCACCAGTGCATCGCCCCACACCTCACCTTCAAGCCATGCCAACGCATCGTCCGCCTCCGAAAACTCTCTTTCCTCGGTCGACGTGTCGGCAGACGACGACTCGTTCCGCGCCGAATGAAGGGCCGCAAGGAGCCTTCCCTTGCAGAAAGGGAACTCGTGTTCAAGCTGGCGGAGTCTCTTACGGGCTCGTGCCAACAAGGCACCATGCGAAAAGACATTCTGGTGGCCAATGTGCAGCGCCGCATGGACCTGCTTGGGCTCGAGTCGGTGTTCGACTACGTCGCCTTTCTCGACGACCCCCGTTCGGAAATTCCCGATGCCAGCGGTGTGAGCGAAATGGACGAGTTTCTCTCCGCGCTCACCATTCACACCACAAGCTGGTTTCGGGAACGTCCTCACTTTGAAGTTATTGAACAGACGGCCGCCTCTTGGTTTGCGAAACAGACGGCGTTGCCGCAAGGCCATGACACGGTGTTTCGCGTGTGGTGCGCGGCCTGCTCCACAGGCGAAGAGGTGTATTCGTTTGCCAGTGCATTGGAGGCTCTGCGCAAACGCCTGCCTGGGTTCGACTACGAAGTGATGGGCTCTGACATCGACCCTGTTTCGGTGGTGAAAGCGCGCAAGGCGCTCTACCCGGCGTCGGCCTTAGACTCCATTCCCCATGGGTTCCGCAGTTGCTTCCTTGTCGGCTCCGGCCGCACGCAGGGACTCATGACCGTTTCGAAAGACATCCGCACCCGGTGCCGTTTCGAAGTTCGGGATCTTTCGAATCCCGACACCTTCTCGTTCGAGTTTCCCTTTCACTTCGTCATTTGTCGAAACGTCCTCATTTATTTCGAACCTGCCGCTGTGAAGAAAATCGTGGCCGGGCTTGTTTCCGCGCTTGGCAAGCCCCCACGCGCTGGCTTTTTGTGCCTCGGCCACAGCGAACCCATTGAGCCTGGCCCTTTTGCCCTGCGGCCTTTGCAAAACTGCGTTTACTCAACGTCTCTCGAAGAGGCCGAGGGCACGGAAGGCAGCGCGAAGAAGTCGGTGCTTGTGGTCGACGATGCCGCCACCATCCGCAGTCTGCTCACACATGTGCTCAAACGTGGAGGTTACAACGTCACCGCCGTGGCCAGTGCAGACGAAGCGAGTGAAGCCGCTCGCAAAGCCACGTTCGACGCCGTCACGCTCGACATCAACATGCCCGGAAAAGATGGCCTCACGTGGTTGCGTGAACAACGCCGGGCCGGCTTTCGAACGCCGGTCATTGTTCTTTCCGATGCCACTCCGAAAGAGGCCGTGGCCGTGTTGAGTGCCATGCGAGAAGGCGCTCAAGAGTTCGTTGAAAAGCGTCTGATTGCCAACGCCCCACAAAACATTATTGACCTGGTGCATGTCCTTGCCACGCCCAAGGCCAAGAACAGCGCGGCCCCCAAAAAGAAGGGCTACCAGGCGCAGACACGCCCCTACCGCCCAGAAGCCTTTGTGATTGGTGCAAGCACAGGCGGCACGGAAGCGCTCATGCGGCTTCTGCAGAATTGCCCGAAAGGAATGCCTCCTGTTGTGGTGGTGCAGCACATTTCCCACGCCTTTGCGCAGGCCTTTGCCGAGCGCCTTGCCCGGGTTTCAGGGCTCCGGCTTGTGCCGTTTGAAACAGGCACTCCCTTGGAGCCTGGCACGCTCGCCCTGTCCACCCGCGACGAGCACATCACGCTTGTGAAGCGTGCGGGCACGCTGGTGGTGGGCACTTCTTCTGCAGCCCCTGCGGCAAGTCACAGGCCTTCGGTCGATGTTCTTTTCCAGTCGTGCATCGCAGCGCGAGCACGGGTGGTGGGCATTCTGCTCACCGGCATGGGGCGTGACGGTGCTCAGGGTCTCAAGGCCTTGCATGATCGCGGCCTTTTCACTTGCTGCCAAGACGAAGAGTCGTCGGTGGTTTATGGAATGCCGAAGGAAGCCATTCAATTGGGCGGGGCCTCGTTCATTGGAGACCTCGACGAAATTCGAGACCTGATAGAGGACTGCCTCCGCGCGCGGGAAAGAACCGGCTAAAAGCGCACTGTTAGAGCACTGTCAGAGCTCTAACAGTGCGCTGTCAGAGCGCTGAGCCACGAGGAGCAAAGGAAGATGCCGACACCAAATTTCCAAACCTTAGTCGAAAACATTCCAGCGATGCTCTTCCTGCTCGACGCGCAAGGAAAATTCCTTTGGTGCAATTCTCTTTTCACCAAAGAGTTTGGATGGGACGTTGAAAGCATGCGAGAGGTCGATGTGGTGGCTGCATGCTTTCCGGATCCCAACGACCGCGCCCAATTTTTAGCACACGTCACCTCGAAAGAGGCAATTGCGAGAACGCTTCTCGCGCAAACGCGCGACGGACGCCACATCTTTAGCACGTGGACCACCGTCACGCTTCACACAGGTGAGTGCGTTGGCCTATGTTCCAACGTTCACAACACCGTTCGCATTGAGCAAGAAAACGCAAGTTCGCAGGAGCGACTCAACTACATTCTTGAGGGAGGCGGACTCGGGGCCTGGGACTGGGACCTTGCAACCAACGAGGTGATATTCGACGCGCGCTGGTGCAAAATGATTGGCCTCGACCCCGCAACAACCCCCCAAACGCTCTCCACCTGGGCAGACCGCGTACACCCTGACGACATTGCCGGCGCCTCCGCCGACATCAAGCGTTACCTTTCTGGTGAAACGAGCATTTACGAAAATGTTCACCGCATGCGCCACGCCGACGGCAGGTGGATCTACATTCTCGACAGAGGCCGAATTTCAGCGCGCGATGACACTGGAAAACCTTTGCGATTCACAGGAACTCACTTTGACATCAGCCTTCAAAAAGAAGTTGAGAGCGAGCTGCGAAGAACCAAGCTTCAGCTTGAAGACGCGCAATCGGTCGCCTGTTTGGGAAGTTGGGAATTCGACATCAGCACGGGTGCCATTACGTGGTCGCGTCAAATGTTCGAGTTCTTTCCCGAGCGCTTTGAAGCGGGCCCACCCACCTACGAACGCCACGTGTCGACAATCCACGAAGACGACCAGGCTCTTTTCAAGGGCACAATAGAACAGGCGCTTTTGGATGGAAAACCTTACCAGTTTCGCTACCGGTGCATAAAAGAGGGACGCCTTCGCTGGCTCGAAGGCAGAGGCCGGAGTGTGTTCGACGGAGAAGGAAAACGTGTTGGCTTGCGAGGCACCTGCCAAGACATCACGGAACAAGTGGAGCTTGCGCACTCGTTAGACCTCGCACGCCAGCAAGCGATACAAACAGCAAAATTCGCTTCCCTGGGAGAAATGGCGGGCGGTGTCGCCCATGAAATCAACAACCCCCTGACCATTCTCAAAGGACGCGCCCAACAAATTGCCGACCTGCTCAAAGGGTCCGAAAATTCGAGCATCGAAGACGCCCGGGAAGCCGCGCAATCGCTGCAACGCAACATCGATCGCATTGCCCGCATCGTGCGGGGCATGCGCTCCTTTTCACGCGACGGTGGAGCGGACCCGCTACGCGACGAGCTTTTGAACACGGTAGTCGAAGACACCTTAGAATTGTGCCGAGAACGCTTCCACCACCATGGGGTGCTGCTGGAAGTCGACCTCGCGCCCGACATCCACGCCTGCTGCCGCGCCACCGAAATTTCGCAGGTCATTATGAATCTTCTCAATAACAGTTTTGATGCCGTTCAAGGCCAGCCTGTTCGCGTCGTCAAACTGGCTCTGACAAGCAATGGCACTCATGCGAGGCTTGCCGTAACAGACTCAGGCCCCGGAGTTCCAACGGAACTTGAATCACGCATTATGGAACCTTTCTTCACGACAAAGGGGGTTGGGCATGGAACAGGCCTAGGCCTTTCCGTGGCGAGGGGCATCGCTCAGTCGCATGGAGCCCGACTCTTTTACGAGCGTCATGCCGGCAAAGGCGCATGTTTTATTTTTGAAATTCCATTGCTCGGCATCATTCCCTCAAGCCTCTGCAATTCCGCCTAGGCCCGTGCAAGAAGTTGAGAAACTTCCCGTCACGCACTCCGTTTCTTTCTCCGAGGGAAGTCGGGCTCCTCGGGAACAGGAGTGCCTCGAGTCTGAGTGGACTCGGGCCCAGACTCAGTGGTGGACTCGAGAGAGGGCTCCTGTGCGTCTTGTGCCCCTTCTTCGGGAGCCAAGAGTTTCTCTCCTCGCAGAAGAGACCTCAGCCTGTCTTTCCAGTCGGCGGCCATTTCCAGAAAGTCATCGTCGCTTTGGATCCGCGAGAATCGGCCGAGCCAGCGGGTGATGAGCTCCTGGTCGGTGACGCGAACGGCGGACGCGCGCGCTGCGTGAATGCGCGTCGGCGGATTGCTTTCGAGAAAGGCCGAGAGACCAAATTCCGCAGGAAGACCTAAGGCCAGAGCCAGTGTTCCGGAAATCAGACGCACGAGTTCCCCTGCGGTCTGCAGGCTCGCCGTTTTGCCGGAAAGCGGTTCCATAATGGCGTCCACGCTGTCGACAACGGCTTCGTCGAAGACCTCCGCCACTTCGTCGGCATCGGCTTCGAGCAGCACGGGAAGCAGCAATTTGAGGAAGCGTTTCCACAGTTCGCGTTCGCGCGACTGGCTTTTGTCGGCGTAAGCGTACAGGGTGAGGCTGTCCACGTTCATCGGATGGCTTCCCTTTTTTGGGAAAGGGTCCCTGGGTGTGGTAATCCCTTGCGCCCAGGGGCTCTTTCGACTCCATGAAGTATGTTAGCCCTAGGCGGGCAAGCCTCGCAGGTCAATTCTTGCCGGGCGCGAAGGAGGCATCATGTTTGTGGTTTTGGAAGGTGGCGAAGGCTGCGGCAAAACGACCCAGGGGGCAATGCTTGCCGCGCACCTCACCCGCGGCGGGGCTGTTGTGCGGCAAACGCGCGAACCCGGCGGAACGCCTCTTGCCGAAAACATCCGCGCACTTTTCAAGCAAGTGGAAACCGCAGGCGACGTGCCCACTCCCCTTGCTGAGCTCTACCTTGTGATGGCCGCCCGGGCACAACACCTTGAACGAGTGGTGCGCCCCGCCCTCGCGCGCGGTGAGGTGGTGGTGTGCGACCGCTTTCTCGACAGCTCTTATGTTTATCAGGGTGCTCGCGGAGGGCTTTCCTTCGACCTCATCGACCGCGTCGCAAAGCCTGCGTTGCAAGACACCCTACCCCACCTCACGCTCGTTCTCGATCTTCCAACGGAAGCTGCAGCAGCGCGCGTGCGCACCCGACTTGCAGGCCACCAGGGAACTGCCGACCGACTCGACGCCATGGACGCATCCACGTTCGCTCGTGTTGCAGCAGCCTTTCGTGAACTCGTCATTGGCAAACGTCCCTACCCGAACGGAGTTGTTCCCAGGCGTGTCCTCATCGACGCCTCTGGGCATGCGGACGAAGTCTTTGCGCGCATCCTTGCCGCACTCGCAGATGTCCACGCATGACCAATGAGGCAAAGCCACTCTCTGCTCAAAAACAGACAACGGCCTTGGTCGACGACGTTGCAGCGGGAGCCTTTGCCCTGCATCACCATGCCGTGCTTTTGGTCGGAAGCCGTCTTCCGGAAGGGGGCCTGCCGGCCTCGACTTTTGCTCTTTTCGCGCTCACCCACTGCGGCATTGTTCTTCCGGGTTCACCGGACGCGGACGACTTTTGGCAGCGCGCCGCAGGACACCCCGATGTGGTTATCGTCGACCGTGAAGCGAAGCTCATAAAACTCGCCGAGGTTGCGCCCATAAGGGAACGCGCGCTGTTTGCCCCCACTCAAGGCCGCCGTCGTCTTTTTTTCGTCGACGCCTGCGAACGCCTCTCGGTGCCCTCGGCCAATGCCCTTCTCAAGGTTCTCGAAGAGCCTGCGGCACCCTGTCTCTTTCTTTTTACGGCGCAAAACCCTCGAAATGTGTTGCCCACCATCGCAAGCCGCTGCCAACGCATACCCGTGCGTTTCGTTCCACCAGGCGTCGATGTGCCTTCAGGTCCGTTGGAGTCGCTCGAACCCGAGGATGCCAAGTCCCTTCGTGAACACTTCCTGTCCACCCCAAGGCGTGTGCACACGGACGTTCCGGCGCAGGCCACGACATTCGCCCCCGACTCTCTGGCTTCTCGCCCCCGGCCCGGAGCTCAGAGTTTGGGGAGGCTTGTGGAAAGAGCAGAGGCTCTGGGTAAAAAGTACGACGCCTCCACGCTTGCTGATGCCTGTCTTCAGGCCGCCCTCGAAGCCCACCGCGCAAGCGCGTTTCCTTTGAGGGATCTTCGTTTCCTCAAGGAAGACCTTCGCGCCTGGCGCAATGGCCTTGCTTACAACCCCTCCAATGCCCTCTGGCTCTGTCGGATCCTCCTGCGAGCCCGATGATAAGGAAACCACCGCCGATGCGAACACCCGACCCTGCCGGAGCGCCTCTCCTCGAACTCCACGGTTTGCGCAAAAGCTACAAACTCGGCGAAGTCGACGTCCATGCCTTGAACGACCTCTCGCTCACGCTGCGTGTGGGCGAATTCACAGCTTTGGTCGGTGCCTCGGGTTCGGGCAAGAGCACGCTCTTGAATATGGCGGGGCTCATTGACGAACCCGACGAAGGTGAAGTTCTTCTGGAAGGCGTGAACGTCGCGCGTCTTTCCGATGACGCTCGAAGCCTGCTGCGCAATGAAAAACTCGGATTTATTTTCCAGAGCTTCAATCTTCTTCCGGTTCTTGATGTTGGCGAGAACGTGGAATTGCCGCTCCTTCTGCGCAAGGGAATGAGTCCGCTCGAACGCCGCGATCGCGTCGACCAAGCACTCGAAGACGTGGGGCTTGGCTCCTTGAAAAAACAAGTGCCCGATAAGCTTTCGGGGGGCCAACGCCAGCGTGTGGCCATTGCGCGCGCGCTTGTCACTCACCCTGCGCTCGTTCTGGCAGACGAACCCACCGCGAATCTCGATTCTGAAACCACGCACCGCATCGTGGACTTGATGATTGACCTGAACGCCAAGCGCGGCGTGACTTTTCTTTTTTCAACTCACGATGAAAAGCTCATGCAACGGGTGAATCGCATCGTTCATATCCGGGACGGAAAAATTGTTAACGGGAAGGTTCCATGAGCTGGACTCTTGCCGGGAGAAATTTGTGGCGCTCAAAGCGACGCACGGCTGTCACGGCTCTTGCCGTGGCTTTGGGTGTCGCAGGGCTCTCGCTCGCCGCCGGATACGTCTTTCGGGTGAAGAATTACATGACCGTGTGGAGCATCTACCACAACTACACAGGCCATGTGTCGGTCTACAAAAAAGGCGGTTTGGAAAGCGCGGCCGTTCGGCCACGCACGTTCACTCTCACGCCCAGCGACCTCGCCCTTCTGCAGAAACTGTCGAATGAAATTTCTTCGGGCGGAAATCGCGTGGAACGCGTTGTGCCCTTTCTTCTTGGCACGGGGCTCGCGGGTAATGGGTGCAAAACAATGCCATTTTCCGCTCGCGGGATGCCGGTCGATTTCGAGCGATGGATGCGTTCACACCCCGCAGTGCTTCAGTGGACTCCGGAACTCGCTGCCGTGAAACTCGGCGTCGGCTTAGGCGGTTCATCCTCTCTGAATGGCGTTGTGGTGGGTCAGGGGCTCTTGGCCCTCCTCACCAAAGACCCTTCCCTCTTTTCGGGCGCAAAGACATCTTCGTTCGTTCCCGACTGCAGCTTGCCCGCGGATGTTGAAAAACTTCGCTTCGATGCGAACATTCAACTCGCTTCCACGGGGTTCGAAGGCGAATTCGGCGTCGTCGATGCCGAACTCGTGGGAAGCTTTTCTTCCGGGTACGCAGACGTCGACGCGAGCATTCTCAGCGCTCCCTTGAATCTTTTGCGCCAGCTTTACGGCACTGAGAACGCAACGTCTGCCGCCATTTACCTTTCGAACGCCACAGAGGCACCTTCTTTTGCGCGTGAACTTTCCGAACGAGCGAAAGCCGCAGGGGCCGAGTGGGACACCTACGTGTACGACGACGTCGATGTCGCTCCTGTGCTCGTGGGAACTTTGACGTTTCTTTACACGCTGGGCGCCGCCATTGCAGTGGTGTTGTGTGGCCTTGCGTCGCTCACCATTCTCAACACCATGACCATTACGGTGTCGGAGCGGACGCGAGAAATGGGAATGCTCCGATCTCTCGGGTTTCGGAAGAAAGACCTCACGCGGCTTTTTGTGAAAGAAGCTGTCCTGTGCCTCGCAGGGGGCGCACTTCTGGGTATGGCGATTGCCTTTCTTGCTGCGAGCATCATCAATGCGATGAATTTCCGTTTCAAACCGCCAGGCATCGCTGACACCATGCAATTTCTCATCGTCTTGTCACCCTCCGTACTCTTTGCCATCGCATTGGTGCTGGGGGCTTTGGGTGCACTCGCCACGCTCGTCGCAGTGCGTGGCAAGGTGAACGAACCCGTGGCCAAACTCCTTTCGAGCACAGGAGCCTGACGCCATGAAACCTTCGAAATTTTTGCCCTTCCCCTCCTCCTTCGCCCTCCCCTCCTCCGCTCGCGCGCTTTCGCGCATCGCTGCGCGCAATGTGTTGCGAAACTGGCGACACAGCCTTGCCTCACTTCTTTCGCTTGTCACTGGATTTCTCGCCATGGCTCTCTTTGGCGGATTCTTGCAAGACGTTCTGTCTCAGTACGACGACAATTTTCCACGTCGAGGGATGCTGGGCGACCTCGTTGTCCAGAAAAAGGGTGGTGCCGAAAAGCTCAGGGAAGATGTGTGGAAATGGTCATTAGATGAAAAGGAACAGGCCGTTGTCGACAGCTTTCTTGCAGCAGAAGGGCCCCGTGTGCGCTCTCGCGTGCGGTTCCTTGAAATGTCGGGGCTTGTGAGCAACGGACGCCGGAGCACGATTTTTGTGGGCTACGGCCTCGATGTTGCCGAGGGCCGCACCATGCGCGGAGAGAACTGGGAGTGGAACGTCGTCACAGGCAGGCCCTTGGCGCAAGGCGATAGCGCGAGCGTTGTGATGGGCCAGTCGCTTGGACGCATTCTCGACTGCGAAACAGCCGCGCAAGGAAACATTGTTCTGCCCAAAGGAGGATACATTCCAGAAGAACGCCCCTGGACTTGCCCGCCCGAAGCCCGCTTCAACCTTCAGGTAACAACGGAACAAGCGCAGGCCAACCTGCTGTCTGTAGACCCCGTCGGATTCATGGATGCAGGTTTGCGGGAACTCGACAACAAATACGTCGTGGTGCCCATCGAACTTGCATGGGAACTTACGGACTCAAAGAAAGTGTCGCGCTACACCGTTCTGCTGGCCGAAGGCGAGTCTCCGGCGGACTTCAGCGCACGGCTCGAAGCGTACGCTCGGCAGCGCGGTGTGGAGCTCGACGCGCTTCCGTGGAAACAACACCCTTTCGGGGAACTGTACCGACGCACCGTGAGCATTCTGGGCATTTTCCGCACGTTCGTGCTTTCCATCGTGGTCACCATTGCCATGATGGCCGTTTTCAATTCCATCTTGAAGGCGGTGACAGAGCGCACCCGAGAAATTGGCATGATGCGCAGCATCGGATTCCGCAGAAAAGAAATTGTCATGCTCTTCGCGCTTGAGGCCTGCTACTTGGCACTTCTTTCCTGCGCCATTGGCCTTGTTGCAGCCGTAAGCCTCTCTTGGGGGCTTTCCGCTCTGAACCTCACCTACAACATCGGCATCATTTCCCAAGACATCCCGCTTCGCATCGCCATCGTTCCCGACGAGTACCTGTTTGCCGCACTCGTCTTGTCGGCCGTTTCCTTCGTGGCAGGAACATTGCCCGCACTCAAGGCGGCAAAAATGAGCATTTCAAGCGCTCTTTCCACGAATTGAGGGCTGGCATTTCCGAAGGCTTGTGCAAGGCGCTGAAGCGCCTATCGATCACACGTCAACAGAATGGCGAACCCATAAAGCACGGAATCGGAGAAATGTAACTTTAAATAAGCAATATTTCGGCCGGCGCCCGCTCAAGACTACTCACTTCAATGGCGAGCATGACGAGTCTCAGACTTGTCCTCCCAACCTTCTTAACTCACGAGTCCCGCGTTTCTCCCCGTCCCGGTGCGGCAAGCCGCCCCGAGCCGGGTCAAACGCGCGACTCGTTTCGTTACAGAAAGCGTCAGCCTGACGCGAATTTGATGCGTTCTTCATCAAGCCATGGGCGATCCG
>JADCJN010000196.1 GCA_020247005.1 Silvanigrellales bacterium | reverse complement strand
GTCGGTGGGAATCACGATGACCGCACCGGAGCCCAACATGGTGCCTGCCCCCGCGAAGGCTTCGTAGTCCATGGTCATGGTTTCCACTTCCTCAGCAGTGAGCACGGGGGCCGAAGCGCCACCGGGAATCACCGCCTTGAGGGTTTTCCCAGGAAGAAGCCCACCACAGTCTTCATAAATGAAACGTTTGAGCGGATAGCCCAAGGGGAGCTCATAGCACCCAGGCCTCACCACGGGGCCTGAAATGTTGAACAGCTTGGTGCCGGCCGACTTTTCGGTTCCGAATTTCTTGTAGGCCTCTGGACCGTTGCGCACGATCCAGGGCACGGCGGCCAAAGTTTCGACGTTGTTCACAATGGTGGGTTTGCCCAAATACCCCTTCACAGCGGGAAACGGGGGCTTGAGTTTCGGCTGGCCCTTTTTGCCCTCCAAACTCGAAATGAGGCCCGTTTCTTCACCGCAGATGTACGCCCCGGCGCCAACGTACACATCCATGTGGTGCGTGAAACCCGAACCGAGAATGTTTTCACCCAGCAGACCTGCGGCGTAGGCTTCCTTGATGGCTTGCTCGCACCACGCAATTTCGTCGTAGAATTCACCACGCAGGTAAATGTAACTTTTCTGAGCGCCAATGGCGTAGGCGCCCAAAATTTTTCCTTCCACCAGCATGTGGGGCGAAAGTTCGGCGATGTAGCGGTCTTTGTAGGTGCCAGGCTCGCCTTCGTCGAAGTTCGTAATCAGGTACTTTTCGCCTGGCGCTTTTGGCACGAAGCCCCACTTCATGCCGGTGGGGAAGCCTGCGCCGCCTCGACCGCGCAGGCCCGAGGCTTTCACAAGCGCAATGAGTTCGTCGGGCGACATTTTCGCCCCCTGGGCATTCCCTTTCAGGACACGCTCCAGGGCCGTGTAGCCCCCTTTGGATTTGTACGACTCCAGGGTCCGGCTGCCCGGCATCCCTTCGAATTCCGTGAGGATGCGGCAACTCTCCGGAGAGTGACCGGCGTATTCGGACTTCATGACGGGCATGGTGTGCTCCTCTGTGGTGCGGTGTCCGCGGACGCTTTGTTACTGTCCGACCGGTGCCGGGGGTTCGTACTTTCCGCCCCGTGCGGCGAGGTCGGCAGCGGCGACTTTCGCCGCTTCGGGCAAAGGTCGTTTCGCATAGTCATCCATGAGCCGCAGAGCTTCGGCAGGTGTCACGTTCAAATAGCGGTCTTTGTTCACCAGAGCGACAGGAGCATAGCCGCAGACGCCAAGGCATTCCACGCGATGCACCTCGAACGGCAAAGGCCGTCCTTCCGCTTGGGCAGCCGCAATTTTTTCTGCGGCCGCACGAAGGGTGTCGTCAGACCCCAAGAGCCAGCAGGAAATGCTCCCGCACACTTCAAGCCGGTAGGGCTTGGGAGGTGATTTTCGGTACATCGTGTAAAAGGTGAGGACTTCGGTGACGTCGACCACAGACAGGCCGAAATCGCGCTCGAGTTCCTGCACATCTTCGGGCGAAATCCAGTCGCGTTCGTCCTGCACCGCATGGAGGATGGGGAGGATGCTCGAACGCTTTGTTTCGTAACGGCCAAGCAAAGACGTGATGGTTTCTTTGAGCTTCGGAGAAAACCGTGACGCGGGGCGGGTTTCAGGGTGCGACATGGCGGTAGGGCCTCATTGGAACCTAGACGGAGTTTAGCGGTCGAGTTCGCCAGCAATGATGTTGATGCTGCCGAGTGTCGCCACGGCGTCGGCAAGCTTCCCGCCAATGCACATGCGAGAGAGTGCGCTGGTGAGAGCAAAGCACGGAGGGCGGCACTTCACACGGTAGGGGAGTCCGGAGCCATCGGAGATCACGTAGAAGCCCAACTCACCGTTGGGAGACTCATGCGCGTGATAAATTTCGCCGGGCGGCGGCTGCACGCCATTGATGATGAGCATGAAGTGGTTCATGAGCCCTTCAATGTTCCCATAAACATCTTTCTTGGCCGGCAATGAGATTTTTTTGTCGTCAATGGCAATAGGCCCTTCGGGAACATTCGCGAGGCACCAGCGGAGAATGCGAAGGCTCTGGCGGATTTCCTCGAAGCGCACGAAGAACCTGTCGAGGGTGTCCCCATTTTTGCCCACGGGAACGTCGAAATCGACTTCATTGTAGAAATAGTAGGGGCTGTTTTTGCGGAGATCGAGCTCGTGCCCCGTGGCCCGCAGGCAGGGGCCAGTGAAGCCCCACGCCACGGCGTCGGCCCTGGAAATAGGCCCAGCACCCTGAGCGCGCTGGATGAAGATCCGGTTGCCCATGACGAGTTCTTCAAATTCCTTGTTCGCCTTTTCGATGGAATCGACGACCTCTTTGGCCTCCGCTATCCATCCCGGAGGAATGTCGAAGCCCAGGCCGCCCACGCGAGTGAGTGACACCGTGAGCCGCGCACCGCACAGCTTTTCGAAAAGGTTGTAAACTTTTTCACGCTCAGCGAAGACGTAGAAGAATCCCGTGAGGGCTCCCATGTCGAGAACGTTCGTGCTCATGCACACGAAGTGGTCGATGATGCGGGAAAACTCATCGAGAATCATACGCATCATGGTGGCGCGCGGAGGCACTTTCACGCCAAACATTTTCTCGATGGTTTCTGCCCAGAGGTTGTTATTCAATGGGGCAGAGCAGTAATTCAGGCGGTCGGTGTAGGGAATAATCTGATTGTAGTTGTGGGTTTCGCACATCTTCTCGAAGCAACGGTGGAGATACCCAATCTCCATGTCCATGGCCTTGATGTTCTCGCCGCCATCCATCACCGCCATGAACCGAAGTGTTCCGTGCGTTGCTGGGTGTGCAGGGCCGATGTTGAGCCACATCCAGTCTTCGTCGGTGCCGCGCATCATGCGCTCTTTGTCGCGTTCAAAGACGTGTTCCATGGGCGCGCCGCTCATGGATTGAATGAGGTCGGCAGGGTAGTCTTTCCGCAAGGGGTGCCCTTGGAATTCCTCGTGGCACAGAATGCGGCGAAGGTCGGGGTGGCCTTCAAAACGAACGCCAAACATGTCGAAACATTCACGCTCAAACCATTCGGCACCAGCCCACACCGATGTCACTGTGGACACCGCTTCGCCATC
>JADCJN010000195.1 GCA_020247005.1 Silvanigrellales bacterium | reverse complement strand
CCCATTCCGAACTCCGAAGTCAAGCCCGTCAGCGGCGATGGTACTGCACTTTTAAGTGTGGGAGAGTAGCTCGGTGCAGCCTTCCCTTTCTCCTTCTCGCAAGAGAGGAGACGAAGCCCGGAGACCTAACGGTCTCCGGGCTTCTTTCGTTGTTGGTTATTTTTGGTGTTGCCACGTGACTTTTGGAGTCGCGTTTCCCACGCTATTCCTGCGCGAGGGAGTCTTGCCAAACAATGGAAATGGTTCATGCATTTTCCTGGTAATTCGTTTGACAAACGCTTGTGCGATGACTAAATACAGACCTCACGGTGGGCTCGTAGCTCAGTTGGTAGAGCAAAAGACTTTTAATCTTTTGGTCCCCGGTTCGAGTCCGGGCGGGCTCACCACGAGAACTCGTTTCGATTTTAAGGGCGGTTGAAATGGCTAAGACAAGAGCGCGCATTCGGTTGATCCGCAAGAAGGAACTTCCGAAAGCGAAGAAAAACAAGATCAAGACCAAGCGCGCGGCAGCAAAGCGTTACAAGGTCTTGGGAAGTGGTCGAGTCAAGGTAGGCTGCACGAATAAGCAGCACCTCACTGGACACAAGTCGCGCAAGCATAAGAATCGCCTTCGGAAGGGCAAGCTTGTTCGCAAGGAAAACATGAGCCTTGTGAAGCGTTGCCTTCCAAACTCCCTGTAATTCGTTTGTTAGTCGTTTGATTCCCGGGTGGAAGTCTTCTCCGTGAAGCCCCGGTCGTCGATGAAAGGAATGCTCCATGGCTCGCGCCAAACGTGGTTTTAAGCTTCGCCGTCGTCACAAGAAGATCCTGAAACTCGCGAAGGGTTTCCGCGGCGCTCGCAGTCGTCTGTACAGAACCGCTGTGCAGATTGTTCGCCGCTCCCTTGTGTACGCGTTCCGCGACCGGCGGGTTAAGAAGCGTGAGTTCCGTGCCCTCTGGATTCAGCGTATCAACGCTGCATCTCGCGCTCACGGCTTGCCTTACAGCAAGTTCATGAACGGGCTGATTAGGGCAAATATCCAGATCGACCGCAAGCAGCTTTCTGAGCTTGCTATTCACGACCCCGCTGCCTTTGAAGCCATCGTGAAGAATGTCAAGAAGGTTCTTGCTATCTAAGTTTATTTGTGTAGGTTGTGCGTTCTGCACATGGTTTTCGTCGGGGCGTAGCGCAGCCTGGCTAGCGCACTTGCTTGGGGTGCAAGTGGTCGCAGGTTCAAATCCTGTCGCCCCGACCACTTTTGTCACAGGGACACCGCAAATCCCTGACGAGCCGACCCTATTGGGTCGGCTCGTCTAAGGTTCCTCCCGAGTGATTGGTAGACAAAGTAATGAAGCATCCAGTTCTGGCTCAGTTTGAATCGAAGTTCCTCCGCAAGGCAGCACTCCCTGATTTCCGTGCCGGCGACACAGTCGCTGTGCAGGTGAAGATTTTGGAAGGCGCGAATAAAGATGGTACTCCCAAGTTCCGTCTTCAGGCGTTCGAAGGCACCGTCATCCGCTACCGCAAAGGCACGACGAACTCGACGTTCATGGTGCGAAAGATTTCAGCGGGTGGCATTGGTGTCGATCGTAACTTTTTTGTCCACTCTCCCATGATCGACAAAGTCGATGTGAAGGTTCGCGGTAAAGTTCGCAAGTCGCGCATCTATTACATCAAGAAGCTCAAGGGCAAAGCGGCACGCATTGAAAGCCGCTGGACTGGTGTCGAAAAGGCAGATTAACTCTTCGAGCCTCTGGCTTGGTGGGGTTGAAGAAAAAGAGAGGGACCTCGTGGGTCCCTCTCTTTTTCTGTCTTCAGAAAGGTGAGTTTTTTTGTGGAGGCGTGTGGAAGTGTATGGACTTCGTCACGTCCCCCAGAAAGAAATCGGCCCCCTGGACAAGCTGCTGGTAGGCGGCGATGGCAGCCTCTTTTGTTTCGAATTCTGCGAAGGACTCGCGATACTCTCCGACTTCGATGTGGGTGTATTGGATGATGACGCGGTACTTGCCCGAGGCAGGCACGCGTGCAATGCGGACTCGGTTTGCGTTGAATCCATGTGCCTGCGCTGTGGTGGATGCGGCAAAGGAAATTCTCACCTCTTGAAGTGCAAAAAGCGCTTCAGGAAAAATAAGCGTGAAAGCGGTGACGGTTGCAAGAAGTTTCCAACGAGGACGCTTTGACAGCGTCCTTCTTGGTATTAGTCTCATGATATTTCGTTCTCCCGTTCCCCTCGCAAGAGTAGCCTTGGGCGGATGGAGCCGAGCGGAAAAGAATGCCGGAAAGGGTGGACAGTGGACATCAGGAACTTCCAGGAATTCGTGCTGAGGCTGACACAGTACTGGATCGATCATGGCTGTATCTGGAGCCAACCCTACGACTCCATGATGGGAGCTGGCACTTTTCATCCCCACACGTTTCTCAAAGGCATAGGGCCTGAGCCTTGGCGAGCGGTGTATGTGCAACCTTGCCGGCGCCCCGTGGACGGACGTTATGGGAAGAGCCCGTACCGTTTTCAGCACTATTATCAGCTTCAGGTTGTGTTGAAGCCCTCTCCTGCCAATATTGTCGACCTCTTCCTTTCAAGCCTCCAGCACGTGGGAGTGAACCTGAAAGACAACGATGTTTCTCTTCTCGAGGACGACTGGAAGGGTCCGACTCTGGGAGCTTGGGGTCTTGGCTGGGAAATTCGTGCCAACGGACAAGAAGTCTCCCAGTTCACGTACTTTCAGCAGCTCGGCGGCATGGACATCGAAGTGGTGTCGGGTGAAATCACCTACGGTCTCGAGCGGCTCTACATGTACGCCAAAGGCATCACCAATGGGCTAGATATGCCTTACAATGACAACTTCACCTATGGAGATGTCTTCTTTCAGAATGAGTTTGAGTTCTCGCATTTCAATTTCAAGGAAGCGAAGGTGTCAGAGCTCTTCGCAACATTTGATGCTTGCGAGAGAAACGTGTCTGAACTTTGTGCGAAAAATCTCATTCTTCCTGCATACGATGAGGTCTTAAAGGCTTCTCATACGTTCAACCTTCTTGACGCTCGGGGTGCGATTTCAGTTTCCGAGCGGCAGCGCTTTATTGGGCGAGTGCGGGAGTGTGCCAGGCAGTGTGCGGAAATTTATCGCTCGGAGCGCGAGAAGCTGGGCTTCCCCATGCTCAAGCGACTCAACGCCGACCCTCGCCAAATTCTGCAGCCATTGTCGCTTCAGCGTGCTTCGCAGGGGCAAGAGCAAGAAAAAGCGGTCTCGGAGGCACCCGGAGCGGATTCCCTTCCCTACACGCCTGCGTTGCTGCATGGAAAGTCGAGCTGCGACGTGCTTTTCGAGTTGGGTGTGGAAGAAATGCCGCCGGCGTTTCAGCAGTCAGCTCAGCAAGAAATTGAATTGAGAATGAGATCCTTTCTTTCGAGCCTCGGAGAGACGTTCGCAAACAACTCCGCGTTTGCAGATGCCTTGCTTGCGACGAAGGCGGAGATATTCGTGTCGTCTCGACGCCTCGCAGTGCAGTTCGAGGCTGTTCCCTGCACGGAACCCGATAGGGTGCAAGAAGTGTGGGGCCCAGCCGAACGCATTGCGAAGAAGGCCGATGGTTCGCTGAGTCCTGCGGGTGAGGGCTTTTTGCGAAAGAATGGCATCGAACCGGCGACTGCCCATTTCCGCGAGAAAGAGGGAGGTTTGTTTCTCTACGCGGAGAAGGCCCTGAAGGGGCGAGATTTGCCAAGCGTGCTTGCGGAACAATTCAAAATGTGGGTGGAGTCGTTGAGCGCACCACTCATGATGCGGTGGCTCCCCGAGAGCATTTCGAGGCCGTTTATTCGTCCTGTGCGGTGGATTGTGGCTCTTGCCGACAAAGCGGTTGTTCCACTTCAGATGTTCGGGCTCCACTCTGGCCGCTCGACAACAGGCCTCCGCATTCTTTCTCCGGCGCCAATTGTTCTTGGACATGCAAATGAATACGTCACGGCGCTCGGGGAGCGCGGTGTAAAAATATCGTGGGCCGAACGGCGTCAGGCGTTGGTCGACGAAGCCACACGCCTTGCGGTGAGCGTAAAAGGTCGCGTGCGTGCCGACGAGGGTTTGTTCGACAAATGCGCCGGGCTTTCGGAAAGTCCGTTCGTGTTTTTAGGTGCATTCGATGCCAAATATTTGCGTCTGCCAGGGGTTTTGGTTGCGAGTGTGCTGCGCGAGCACATGAACTCTTTTGCGCTCGAAACGTCTGCGGGCGAGCTGCTTCCCTTTTATGTTGGGGTGGCGGGTTACCGTTGTGGCAATGTCGAGTCGATGGTGAAGGGCACCCAGGACGTCGTTGTGGGCAGGCTTGAAGACGGTGCCTTCTACTACGACGGAGACCTCGAAACGTCCCTGGCAGAGCTGCGCGAGAGGCTCAAAGCTCAGCTGTTCCAGGCAGACATGGGCACGCTGTGGGACAAGTCGGAACGTGTTGGCACGTTAGCGCAGACATTCGCAGCCTCGGTTCCTGAGAAAGCGCTTGGACAACAGGGGATTTCGCAGGCCGCATTCATCGACGCCGCAGGTTTGGCAGGGGCTTTCTGCAAAGCCGACCTTCGCACAGGATGTGTGCAAGAGTTTCCCGATGAAATGCAGGGCGTCATGGGTGGCGTGCTTGTCAGCCACCAAAAGCCTTTCGGGAGTTCTTCGGAAGTTATCGCCAAAGCCATTGCAGAGCATTACGAGCCGAAGTCTGCGCAAGGAGCTCTGCCTTCGTCTCCTCTAGGTCAGGTGGTTGCCCTGGCCGACAAACTCGACTCTTTGTGCCTCATGATGAACCATGGCGCCGAGCTCAAAGGAAACAAAGACCCTTTCGGCTTGCGCCGCCTGGCTATTGGCATCCTTCGGCTTCTGGGTATGGAGGACAACGACACCGTTGTGGTCCCACTGACCCTCGACGAGGCCCTGCGCCAAGCTCTTTTGGGGTTGGCCGGTTCTGGCAGAACAGTAAAACCCGATACTTTTGAGAAAGTCCGGACCTTCCTCTTAGGACGACTCAAGGCTTCCTGGCGCGGGCAGTACAATCCCTTCGCTGTTGACGCAGCAACGGCTAACACGGCCGGTATGGCCCTCCCCAAGGCGCGTCAGTTCGTGATGTCCGCTGCGTTGGCCTTACAACAAACTGGCGAGGGGTCGCTTCAAGAGGCTCTCGTGCCGTACCGGCGCAGCCGGAATCTCACTGCCGATGTCCCTTCCGATAAAGAGAAAAAGAGAGCTGTCGACGAAAGACTTTTTTCTCACGATTCTGAGCGGACCCTCCTTGCCTGTCTCGCCATTGCGGAACGAAATGTGGCGGACGCCCTTGCGAGTGAAGACTTCGAGCGGGCCTTCATGGAATTGGCTAAACTTGGGAAACCCTTGGCAAGCTTTTTCGAAGGAGTCATGGTTTTGGATAAAGAGGCACACATCCGAGACAACCGGCTCGCACTGCTCGTGCGGATCCGTGGACTGTATGAAAGCGTCGCCGACTTTTCGCAGGTGCAGGTTTGAAAATTGGCAAGCTTGTGGGAGCGGACTTCGAGGTTCACGGGCGGACAGAGCTCATTTCCGGCCGCATTCCCGTTGGGATGACTTTTGGCAATTTTGACGGCGTCCACTTGGGACATCAAAAGCTCTTAGAAGAGCTGCGTGAATTTTCGATGCCCCACCCCATCATTGCTTTTACTTTTGATCCTCACCCATCGCATGTTGTGAGACCTGCGCAGGAAAAGCCTCTTCTCATGTCGCTCGAAGAGCGGGTTCACGCACTGCTTGAGGCTGGAGCCGATGCCGTTTATGTGCAAAATTTCGACAAATCGTTCGCGTCTTTAACAGCCGATGAGTTTGTAGAGTCCTTCCTGCCTTCGCACTTTGCTCTCCATAGCATCCTCCTTGGGTTCAATTTTTGTTACGGACGCGATCGGCAAGGCTGCTGGTCGCACTTCCGTCCTCTTGCGAAAGCGCAAGGGTGGAAAGTCGCGCATTCCACACCTCTCTTGCTCGATGGCGTGGAAGTGTCGAGTTCAAGAATTCGCGAATGCGTGCTTCACGGAAACGTGGAAGAAGCCAACCGCGCGCTCGGTCGTCCCTATGCGCTCGACGGTATTGTTGTGAAAGGCGATCAACGAGGACGGACCATCGGATTTCCGACGGCGAACCTTGAGACAACCAAGCAGGTCGTCCCAGCGCATGGCGTGTATGCTTGCCGGGTGGATGTCGAGGGCGTCGGGGAAGGGTTTCGGGGTGTCATGAATTGTGGAGTGCGTCCTACGTTGGGAGCCGGGTTGAAAGTCCAAATCGAAGCGCACATTCTCGATTTCGATCGCGACATCTATGGCGCCAAGGTGAAGTTTCACCTGCTCCGTTACCTTCGTTCCGAAATGCGGTTCAACGGACTCGACGCCCTGAAGGGGCAAATTGCAGCCGATGTTGCTGCGGCGACAAGCCATTTCGATGCACACGCGCCCCTGGCGGCCAAGCGCTCGGCACCGACTCGACATTCGAAGTGAAGAGGCATTTAGGGAGGGCGCCATGTTCCGACACCTCGTTCTTATTCGGCACGCGACGGCAGAGGAACGCTCTTGGAGCAAAGACGACTTCGCACGCGCGCTGACAGAAAAAGGCCATTTTCAAGCAAAGACCTTGGCCGCCCTGAGCGACGCGGCAGGTGTTCCAGCACCCGATGTCGTATTTTCCAGTGGGTACCGCCGTGCCGAAGAAACTCTGAGGCACTTCTTTAACCCCGACAACGTTTGCCTCGTGAGAGATGCGACGTTCGCCCCGGAAGGGGGAATGAAGCGCACGGTGCAGGCTCTCTTCCAAGGTCTCGAGCGATTTGAAGTGGGGCCGCAAGCGTGCACGTGGGTGTTCGGGCACAATCCGCACCTGGAAAGTCTCCTCGATGAAATTGCCCCTCGGTGCCTGGCTTCTCTTGGAGCCGTCCAGAAGGGGAGCCTGCTTTGGCTCGAATGGGAGAGCGGCGAGTTCCGGTGGGGAGAAGAGCCCCGCCTGCGAATGGCTCTTCCCAAACCCCGCATGAAGGATTCCGCGCAGTGAAGAAAAGGGAAAACGGGACCCGAACGAAGAAACAGACGGATGAATCCAAGCCAGAGAAAGCGGGTGGGCATTCCAAGCCCGTGGCGCTCGACGATCCGGAACTTTTTTTCAATCGCGAGCTCACTTGGCTCGCGTTCAATGAACGGGTGCTCAATGAGGCTGGCTGCAAAACGAATCCACTTCTTGAACGGCTAAAGTTCACCACGATTTTTGCATCGAATCTCGATGAATTCTTCATGGTCAGACTTTCTGGACTCCTTCGCCTTGTTGAAAAAGAAGGCCAAGGGATTTCCACTTCGTCGCGCTACCCAGACGAGAGCGATCCGGAGGAGACACTCGACGAAGTCGCAATCACAGTGCGACGCCTCGTAAAGCACGCTGCACAGCTTCTTGCCGCCGACATACTGCCCGCGCTGCGGCAAGAAAACATTTTCGTCTGTAAACCGGACGATTTGTCGCGTGCGGAACAGGAGCGGGTTGACGAGTATTTCGAGCAGCAGGTGTTTCCTGTCCTGACGCCTCTTGCGGTCGACCCCGCGCATCCGTTTCCTTATTTGGCGAACCTTTCACTGTATCTTGCCGTGAATTTTCATGAAATGGGGGACAACGGAGAGCCGCTTCTTGCGTTTGTGGAAGTGCCCGCTGCGCTGGGTCGGCTCGTGCCTGTGTCTTCGCGTGGGCGCAAGCATCGATTCGTGCTCCTTGAAGACATCATTCGTCAGCATCTCGACAAGCTTTTTCCCTGGACACAGGTTTCAGGGGCCTATGTTTTCCGTGTGACCCGAAACCTCGACTACCAGCTTTTGGAAGGCGAGGTGAAGGATCTCATGAAGTCGATTGAGCTGGAGCTCAAGGACCGTGCGCAGAAAATTGTCGTTCGATTGGAAGTGGAGCAGGGATTTCCGCTCGAGTTGAAGAATCGGCTTCGCATGGCGTTAGAGCTCGACCATTCGGACGTGTATGAGATTCCCGAACTCTTGAATATTCGAGATCTGGGAGCGCTCACGAAGCTTGACGTCGACCCCGCGCTCAAAGACCCGCCCTTCAATCCGCGCACGCCGCCACGCTTGGCTGAAGATCGTGACATCTTCGACATCATTCGCGAACGCGACGTCCTCTTGCACCACCCCTACGATTCGTTCGTAAGCGTGCTTGAATTCCTGCAGCAGGCCGCTGCTGACCCGAACACCTTGGCCATCAAACAGACCCTATACCGCACAGGGGGAGACTCGCCCATCATCGACGCATTGGTGAAGGCGGCTGAGAACGGGAAGCAGGTGACCGCGGTCGTGGAACTCAAGGCGCGCTTCGACGAAGCGAACAACATTGTGTGGGCGCGGCGTTTGGAACGTGCGGGTGCACACGTGGTGTTTGGATTCGTGGGACTCAAGACTCATGCGAAATGCACGCTTGTCGTTCGGCGTGAAGGAGGACATCTTCAACGTTACGTTCACCTTTCCACGGGCAACTACAACAGCTCCACGGCGAAACTTTATACCGACCTCGGGCATCTGACCGCAGACGCGGCCATAACGAACGACGTGGGGTCGCTGTTCAATTTGCTGACGGGATTCAACATTCTTGGCAACGACGAAAAAGGCCGAAAGCCTTCACGCATGCCGGAATTTGAAAAAATCCAGGTCGCGCCCTTTCGGTTGCGTGACCACATCATCAGCCTCATTGAAGCCGAGAAGAGGTTGCACACGCCCGACAATCCAGGGCACATCATTGTAAAGATGAATGCTCTGACCGATCCGAAACTTGTGGTGGCACTCTACAAGGCGAGCCAAAAAGGCGTTCGCGTCGACCTCATTGTTCGCGGCATGTGCGTGCTGCGTCCGGGAATGCCTGGAGTGTCCGAGAATATTCGTGTCGTGAGTATCATCGATCGCTTTCTGGAACACTCTCGAATTCTGTGGCTCAAGAACGGAGGGCATCCGAAAATGTACCTCGGAAGCGCCGACTTCATGCCCAGGAACATGGACCGCCGTATTGAGCTTTTTTGGGCAGTCGATGAGCCCAGCCTTCAGGCAAAAGTCACCGGAATTCTGCACACGTTCCTTCTCGACAACACGAAATCGCACGTCATGCAGCCCGACGGTTCCTATGTTCTTCAAACGCCCGGAAAAGACAAAGCCTTCCGAGCTCAAGACAGATTTATTGAACTTGCGCGCGCGGAAGGAGTGAAAAGCATCGCTTACGACGACGCCATCCGTTCCATCGATGCGCTTGGTTCACAAGGGAACATGACGGAGTTTCAAAAAGCGGATCAGAAAATGAAAGCGGCGGAAAAAGACGCCCATCGTAAAAAGGAAGGTAAGAAGAACTGATGGTGACGCCATTCCTGGCCTCGGTCGGACCCGAAGCCAGGGTCGCGGCCATCGATGTGGGTTCGAATAGCATCCACATGCTCGTTGCCGATGTCGGCCCTTCGGGCGAGCTCAAGATTTTAGACACCGCGAAGGATCAAACCCGACTCGGGGCCGATCTGGGCGACGATTCCATTCTGAATGCGGATGCCTTGACGAAGGTCGCCACGGTTTTGAAGCGGATGAAGGAAATTGCAGACGGGCACAAAGCAACCGTTCGCGCCGTGGGAACGCATGCCTTGCGGGAAGCCCGCAATGGCGAGGAATTTTGCACCAAATTGGCGAAGCGTTGTGGTGTGAATGTCGAAATCGTGTCGGGTCGGGAAGAGGCCAGACTCGTTTATTTGGGTGTTCAGTATGGTCTTCCTGTGCACGAAAAATCGGCTTTGCTTGTAGATATTGGCGGAGGGAGCACAGAAATTCTGCTCGGGCAGTGGGGCGAAGAACGATACTCGACGTCGCTAAAAATTGGCGCGGTGCGGTTGACGGAGCGCTACCTCAAAAGCGACCCTCTTGTTCCTGAAGACCTCGCGGCCCTGAAGCACTACGTCGACTCTCGCCTTGAGCCCGTGGTGCGAGAAATTCGGAAAGTCGGGTTCGACACCGCCGTGGGCTCGTCGGGGACCATAAAGGCTCTCAAGACAGTTGCCTGCGCCCTTCAAGGGGTGTCTGTGCCCGAGAGTTTTCACGGTGTTGTTTTGACAGCCGAAGAGCTTGAAATGGCCAAGGTCGCGCTTGTGAGTGCGTCTCATTTGAAGGATCGGCTTCTTGTTCCTGGACTCGACCCCAAACGTGCCGACATTATTGTGGCTGGGGCGCTGGTTCTTGACGCCATCACGCAGCAGTCAGGGGTGTCGCAGTGGACGATTTCTCTGTCGGCTCTTCGTGAAGGCATCGTGATCGACACGCTCTTGCGTCAGGGACAATGGCTTCGCGGAAACCCCCAAGATGTGCGCTGGCGTTCGGTTCGCCACTTTGCTCAAAAGACACACGTCGATGAGCCCCACGCGTGGCACATTACGACGCTTGCCGTGAGCCTGTTCGATCAGTTGCAAGACTCCCATGCGATGAAACCCGAATGGCGCGAGTTCTTGAGGTGTGGTGCGTTTCTTCACGAGTGCGGCCGCTTCTTGGGGTTTACGGGGCACCACAAACACGCCCACTACCTTGTGAGGAACTCGAATCTTTTAGGGTTTACGGAAAAAGAGATGGAAGCGATTGCCGCTATCATCCGGTATCACAGGAAGCGAGGCCCTCGAGACAATGACGACATTCTTGCCAACTTCGATGCGAATGAGCGGAAAACCATTGAACGGCTCTCGTCCATTCTGAGACTCGCGGCGAGTCTTGACCGCGGACGCTTGGGTAAGATTCAAGAACTGCGTTTGAATAGGAAGTCGAAGTCGTGTGTTTTAAGCCTCTATTTGCACGGAGCGGTGGATGCGTTTTTGGAGCTCTACGAAGCTTCCCTCGAGAAGCAACACTTCGAGAAGGCGTTCGGATTGACATTGGATTTGGATGTCGCCAAGTTCGCCAGACCTCCATGAGAAAGGAACTCTGTTTCGTTGCCGGCGTTTTGGACTCAATTTTTAGCCTGGGGCGCCGATCTCCTTCCTCGACAACCCGCAGAGACCCTGGGCCGCTCTCCTCCCCTTGTGAAGGACGTTTCGACGAGGAGTGCGTCAAAAGCCCTCGGTTGCCAGCCCCCTCTTTGGGCCGGATTGTGCCACACTTTTAGGAAACCGGAGAGAAACATCGTGGGACCCTCGCGCACGCCCGACGACAAGAAGACCCGGACACACCGGCCTGCCAGGCTCGGCCTGCTTTCGGCCGCTTGCGGTGTCGCGCTTCTTTCTTGGCCCGCTCTCGGGCGCGCAGACGACGGTCTTGCCGTGGTAGAGACGCGCGACGAGCGCGAACTTCCCATTGAGCTGCCCGGAGAAGAGGGTGTTGCGAGCGAAAGCGATGTTCTCGAAACTCCCGAAGAAGTCGATTTGGGCAGTCCGGCGGAGGACGGTTCGGAAGACACCGTTGCCGCGGAGACACCTTTTGCGCCGCCCGTTGTCTCCCACGGCATTTCCATAGCCTCTCGTCGCAGCGCCAGTGAAGGGCTCTTGGGCCCGAAGCCTGCGACCTCAACTTCTGAAGTGGCAGCTCCGACACCTCGTCAGCCCCAAGTCGTCAGCCCATTGAATGACGAGATCCACGACGTTCCGTATGAAACCCTGGTGAACGCGAGGAACCGGTTCCGATCGATGCTTGGCAGCGGTGCTTTGGGTCACTTTGGCATTGATGAGCGCTACGTAGGCTCGCTCTTGTCCCCTTTTTCGCCGAACGACCCCATCATTCCCAATGCCGCGGGGGAAGGGCTTTCGGTTCTTGCTCAAGTCGGTCTCCCCGATGACACCGACGTCGATCCGGTCTCACTCGACGCCGAAAAGGTCTACACCGTGGTGGACGGGAAAATTGTGGAAGTCGCCAAGGTCGACCCCGCCCCTCTGCCTGAGCGCGCACCTGTGCGCCCCCCCGAAGGCTTCGTCATTGAAGTTGTGGAAGAGGGCGAAACGAAACGCGTGACGAGTGAGGGCATTGTGGCGGTCGCGAGCCCTGTGTCTTCGCCCAGTGTGTTCCAGGCCCCGCCCTCTGACGACCTGAATGCGTCGCTCGTGAACATTGCAAACTCAGCCTCGCAGAGGCGTTTTGAGATCCCTTCGGAACTTCAAAGCACCGAAGGCCTTGCCCTGACCTCGAAAGCGACCTCAGACGAAGCTGCACCGGTTCGGTACGTGAGTGTGCGGGGGCGTGTGGCTGTGCCCCGCGGAATGCAGGCGTCCAACGTCGTTTTGCGCATTGCCGGCACGGGTTGGCAAATTCAACCGGAGGCCGACGGGCTCTTCGAGTTTCGTGACATGCCGCTGGGCTCTCGGTTCGAGATCGTGGCTTGGGACGTAGACGGCCGCCTGGCGCGCCGCATTGTTCCTGTCACTGTTGCCGCGGGTGGAATTGTTGACATCGAATTGCAAAAGACCTCGTTTGTCGACGACCTCTCGGCGTCATTCGGCGTGAGACAAACGCTCGATGCGAGCGGCTTTTGCGCCGAGCTTGCGGCGTCGAACAGAGATATCTTGATTGGCGCCCGCGTGACGCTGACAGCCCCGCGAGAGTGGCAGGGGCCATTTTACTTCAACGACCGCCGACTTCCCGACGCAAATTTGGCCGAAGCGACTCGAAGCGGGAAATTTTGTGTCTTTAATGCCCAGAGTGACATCGTTGATGTGAATGTGCGTTTGATGAATGGCACCCGTCGTTCGTTCACGGTTCACTTAAAGCCCTCGACTTTCGAAACAGGGCTTGCTTTCGACATGACGACTTCTGTTTACCGGGCAGCGATGCCGCTCGAACTCGTCGATTCTTTCGCCGCCTTCGATTCCTCGGCCAATGAGCAGAAGCTGAGGTTTGGCACATTGTCGACTCGCCGATGGCTCAGCGGAGAGGAAAGCGCCTCTTGGTCGCGCGTCTACGGCTTGCGGATTTCAACCGACAAAGCATACGCGCCTCAGGTTTTTGAAGAAGCCAACGAAAATGGCGCCGTCTATTTTCCTCTTGGGCAGGAGTGGCAAGAAATTCATGTGCGCCGAGACGAAGAAGGCGCCCCTTCGAGTTTCTCCATCGTCTCGCGCGATGAGCTCCTGACAGCTCGTATTCGCAACAAGATGGAGGCGTCGAAGGATGCCCCTGCTGCCTACTCGGACTCGAGCGAGGCCTTTGTTGTGCGGGCCATGGACCCCGATACGCTCGAAGATGTGCGGCGAGCAATGCCTTCGTTCGATGCCGACCCTTCGAAAGGAGTCGTGTTCCTGTCTCTCGATCTGGCGGGGCTCGAAGTCGACTACTCTGACCTGCGCTTGTCTCTCCGTGACGCGTGGACAGGCCAGAGCGTCGCGCCGTTCCATTTCCTTCCCTTGGCACCTGGTGTGAAAAAGGCGCGCACATTGCGTGGATTTTTCACCGACATTCCTGAAGGCCAGTTCACACTGCTCGTTTCCGACGTGAAGGGTGCCCTCAAGTGGATTGATGTTGTGCGCAGCCGCGCTGGCGCGCTTCAGCTCATTTCCACGCGGGAATAAGACCTTTTTCCGCTTGTTAGACGCCACGGTCGTTTTGCGCGCCACTTGACGGACCTGTTTTTGACGGCAGGCGCGTCTTTACCATGGCACCAGCTGATATCCTCAAGTGAGCGGGTCAGTGCGCCCGTCTTGAGGAGAGTGTCGCATGGGACGCCCAATGGCTCGTTTATGTCATGCAATGTGTCGATCGGTGTGTGGTTGGCATGGTGGACTGTTTGCCACGGTGGCTCTCTTGGCTCTGTCGCCATGGAGCGTCGCTTTTGCGGTGAGTGAAGACGACTTGCCGCCGTCGTCTGCGGCGCCTGTGCGCGCGCCCGGATTCGGAACGTCGCCCTCGGCACGCAGTGGAACCTATGCTGTCGTTGAGTGGAATCCTGCAGACCTCTTGTGGGAACGCTTGCGACTTTCGGGCGAATACGTTGTCATCGATGGGTTCGCATTTGGGGGGGTGGCCGAGTACCAAAAGCAGGACGGCGACAAATTCAAACACGCGACCACGGCCGTGGGACTCACGGCAACACAATATTTGGAGAGCCAAACATTGCGAGGCTCTTTTCTGCGTGCGGAATTCGCCGGCATGGGCACCGTGTTCACCCGGAAAGACGTCGATGTTCGCCAGGAGCAAGGCGTCTACGGGATGAGCTTTGGCGCAGATGTGGGCTACCGTTTCGCCATCGCGAGCCGAATCACCGGAGCGGCTAGTTACGGAGCCCGTCGGGTCGTTCCTGACTTTTTCACAACGCAGGGCGACTCGCCCGTCGAAGATTGGAAGTCGGCCAACAAGCTCTGGACCATGCGCGTGGGCCTCACACTCGGCGTAACGCTGTGACCATGGCTTTGGCGAAGGCTCTAAGAATCAGTCTTCGGGCAGACGGTTTGCGGCTTCGCGCAGTTCTTTGCTGGCCTTGAAGACCGGTGCGTTCCGGCTTTCAATGGTGATGGGCTGTCCGGTGATGGGATTGCGACCATTGCGTGCTTTCCGCTCCACGACGCCGAGGGTTCCGAATCCCATGATGCGAATGCCGCCTTCCACCGAGATATTTTCGTTCACGACGCTGATGAAAGCGTTCATGATTCGCTCCGCTTCAGTCTTGCTGACCTGAGCCTTGCCCGCGACCGCGTTGATGAGTTCAGATTTGTTCATGTCTGCGGACCCCCTGGAGGCAACGAAAGTCACGGAATTGTTTTCAATGTTGCCGAAGGTTGTAGCCATTGGGCATGAGGGCGTCAATCATGTGCAATGCTATGCGAGTACGACTCTTCGCGCTCGTCGACGCCCGCCTTGCGCACAATGGCTTGCCTTGCGAGCGTGTCGCAAATTTCATTGAACGTGTGTCCGGAGTGCCCCTTGACCCACTCCCACGTGAGGATGTGCTTGCGTTGAAGGTAACAAAGTTGGATCCAAAGGTCCTGGTTTTTGACAGCATCACCCGAACGCGTCTTCCACCCATTTCGCTGCCATCCGTCGAGCCACCGTTCGGTGAAGGCGTTTTTGACGTAGGTGCTGTCGGTGACGACGTGCACTTTCGCGGGGCGCAAAAGGGCTTCGAGCCCGCGAATGACGCCAAGCAGCTCCATGCGGTTGTTCGTGGTAGCGGGATCGTAGCCCGACAGGCGGCGCTGTCGGCCTCCAGAGACCAGCACGCAGGCCCAGCCGCCCGGTCCTGGGTTGCCGGAGCAGGCACCGTCGGAATAGAGTTGCACTTCGGTCGTCATAGGCCTCCCAATTGCGCAAGACCATGATGGAGTGGCGCGCTGTGTACCATTGTCATAGAGCCACCGCCGCCCTCGTTGCAATCGGACATGGCCTTGCCCTGTCGGCGTCTGCCGCGGCGCAAGAAACGTCGGTTCCCGAAGAGTCACGGGTCAAGCCCCTGCGCAGCGGCTTTCGCGGCTTGGAATCGCGCGTGTTGGGGTTTGGAACTTACAAGGAAACGACCCAATACCGAACGCGGAAGCGGTATGTGAATCCGGGAGTGGGAGCCATCGTTTCCTACGATCAGGCCATTCGAGGTCCGTGGTCGGGCGGACTCCAAGCCCGGTGGAGTTTGTGGGAACCGCAAGAAGCCGCATTGGTGGACGAAGCCGAAGCTCCTGAGCAAACCGCTCCCCTTGCCGCGTTTTCACGAATCCAGTTCTCACCCCGCCTGCCGTTTCTTTGGGGAGAGACCTTCGATGGCATCGTGCGTCCTTTCGCCGTGGGAGGGCTTGGCTTCGTGGGCTTTTTCGAAGCTCGACCAACGTACCGGCGTTCCAACGCCTTTCCCAGTGAAACCGCTGCAACCTACGGGGGTGGTGTACGATTGGTGTGGCCCGACACTGCGGCGCTCCGTTTGTCGTTCGAGCGCTGGCGTGGGCTGCGATCTTTCCGGGTTTCGGCGCTGACGTGGCAGTTGGAGGTGCAATTTGGCGACGTTTCGGCGCTTTAAAAATTGGGGCCTGGGCACGTTCGTCTTTTTTTCTTGTGTTGCGTTGGCCCAAACACCTTCCCCTTTGTCGCCTCTCTTGAACCGTTCGCTGCTGTCGGTGGGAACCGATGTGTACACGGCATGGGACGCCTCCGCACTCGCCTGTGCCTGGAGCGCGGTGGGCAGCGTTGAAGCCTTTCCTGAATTCAATTGGCTCGCGTCTTCGATTTTGGCCCCGAACGGCCAGAACCGGACGCTCGACACCGACTCGCTTCCCCCCGAGGCGAGGCGTTTCCTTTTCCAGGCCTTGGTTTGGAATGAGTCGAGAAAATTGAATCTTTTTGTGCCTCAAGAGCGCGAAGTTGAATTGGCTATTCCTGTGTTCCGCGCATCGGTGAAGTCAGGCAAATGCCGCATTCCGGGAGGAGGTCCCGCGGCGACAGCTTTCCTCACGTCGCTTCCTGAATCAAGGGTGCGAACGCTTGTCGACATCGCGTTGCGCGCGCAAGCCTTTGAACGCGTGCGTGGCGACTTGCGGAAAAATCCGAATCTTCTTTCCCAGACTTGGTTTTGGCACGCGACTATGGAAAGCGAGGCGAAATGACTCCGCACAGTGTGCCTACTCCTCTCGACATTCAGTTCCTTTATGGAACCCGTCGGGAGCCGTTGCAAGGCCTCCTAGACCCGCAGCGCGCGCAAGAACTCCTGCAGGGTTTGTGTGGGCTTCTTGAAGTCTGCGCCTATGCTCCTGCAGAAACGAGTGTCGGAGAGTTCTTAGCCCGCGTGCTTGCTCAGGAGGAAGGAGCGCAATACGGACTGTTTCTTGCCGTGGAAGGAGATACCGTCGTCGGCTTCCTTCAGGCACGGTGCCTTTTTGAAGATGCGGAAATCGATTACGTGGCCGTTTCGCCTTCCCACCGGAGTCGCGGCATTGCGACGCGTTTGGTGGAAGCTTTCGAAAGCGAGAGCCTTGCCCTGGGTGCCTCTAGGCTCCTTCTCGAGGTTGGCGAACGGAACATTGTGGCTCGCGCGCTTTACGCGTCTCAAGGGTACGAGATCATGGCCCGTCGGGAAAATTATTATCAGGGCAGAGAGGCGGCCCTGGTGCTCGAGAAAACCCTATGACGGCCAGGACGTCTCAGGAATCTGGTGCGACCAAGGCCCGCTCGCTCAGAGTCGCTCTGTTTCATACGGCATTTATTGGTGACTTGGCCTTGGCGGGCACGTTGATTGAGGGCTTGCACGCAGCTGGGCATACCATCGCGTTGGTCAGCAATGCAGCCGGCTCGGCGCTCTATGCGCATGACAAGCGTCTGAGCGAGCGCGTCGTTGTGAAGAAAGGAAAAGGCCTTCGCAAACTCCGGGCCTTGTTTGAGTGCGCCCGAGCCTTGAAGGCGCTTGAGCTCGACGTCCTCCTTGTTCCGCACAGGTCTTTGACCTCGTCTTTGATTGCGAAATTGTCGGGGGTAAGGCGGACCATTGGATTTGCGTCGGCAACGGGGGCGTGCCTTTATAAAGAAACGAAACCTTATTTATTGGAATGCCACGAAAGCGAGCGTCTGCTGAGCTTAGCGCCCGATGACCTTGTTCCAAGCGCATTGCGTGGAGGTCTCAGACTGAGGGGCAACTTGCAGGCGGAGGGGCGACCTCATGCATTTTTTGAAGCTTTTCCGCATCTAGAGAGGGAAAATATTGGGTTTTTCGTTGTTTCGCCTGGATCGGTTTGGAAGACGAAGCAGTACCCGGCTGCTGCCTTTGCGCAAGCGTGTCGGCTTTTGCTCGAGCGGCATTCCAGGCTCGAGTGCGTTCTGGCAGGAGGTCCTTCCGACACGGAAGCTCGCAATGCCTTTCTGAACGCTGCGAGTTTGTGGAACAAGGATTTGCAAAAGCGATTACATGACGCAACGCACTGCATTCCTCTCGCCGACCTTCCTCTTGTGCTCGGGCGTGCGACCTTGAGCCTTGCCAATGATTCAGCGCCTTTTCACATTGCGTGTGGAGTGAACACCCCTGTGGTGGGCATTTTTGGACCGACATCGGCGACGACCGGATTTGGGCCCCAAGGTCCACGCGCGCTTGCCGTGACCTTGGCAACGGAAAAAGGAGGGCCCCTGCCCTGCCAGCCGTGTTCGAAACATGGGGCGAAACAGTGCCCTTTGGGACACTGGCGCTGCATGAAGGAGCTTTCTGCTCAAACCGTGGCCTCTGTGGCGGAGACTCTTCTTGTCTGAGCAGAGTTGCGCTTTGCCGCAAGGCCTTCAGATGGGTATAAATCGGGTGTGACGTCCTGGAGTTTGCATGGCGAGGGGGTTTTTGTGCCCAACATGAAGTTTTTCGTCCACGCGTTTCGGCCCAGGCGGCCTGATTTCGAAAGCACCCAAGAAAGCGGGATGGAGTGGCTTGCGGCTGCGCACTCTGTTGCAGAATCAACGGCTCGGGCTGCTCAGCGGACAGAGGGGGAGCCGCAGAACTCTTTGGCCCCCTCGGCTGCTTCTGAACTTTTTGAAGTCGATTCTTTTCATGCGCAGATGAAAAAATTCCTCCATCGGTTCGGCTGCTCGCCAGATAAAATTGGGAAACGTGGGCACATGCTTGAAGACTTTACTCACCTCGAGTGGAGCCGCATGAGGATTTTTAACGTCTCGAAGACCGCTGCCGGTGCCGATGTGGGGACCAGAAACGCTTTTTTTCAAGAAGCCGCCTTGCGAGTTTTCGACGATTTGTATGAGAGCACGCCTCGTCACGACGCGCCTGCTGACCTCATTCATGTGTCCTGCACCGGCTACGTGTCTCCCTCTGCAGCCCAACAGCTCGTTGTTCGCATGGGTTGGCAAGAACAAACGCATGTCACACATGCCTACCACATGGGCTGTTACGCTGCCGTGCCTGCGCTGCGCATGGCCACAGGATTTTTGGCTGCGGGTGCCTCGTTGGGGCGTGGTCGTTCACAAAGCAAAGGGTTTGCTCCGCGTGTCGACGTCGTGCACACTGAGATGTGTACGCTTCACATGAATCCCTTAAAGCATTCCCCCGAACAGCTCGTAGTGCAGAGTTTGTTCGCCGATGGCTTCATTCGCTATGGTGTGGGAACAGAGCCGCCCCGAGAGCCGGGAGGGTTTGAGATCCTCTCGCTGCGTGAAGAGATGATTCCTCATTCGCGTGAAGCCATGACTTGGGACATTTCTCCCGTGGGCTTTGCCATGACCCTTTCGCGCGACGTTCCTACCCTCATTGCCAGCACGCTGCCAGGCTTCTTGGACCGCCTTTTTTTGCAAGCACCCGAAGGGTCGTCATTCGATTCCGATGGGAAGTCGAAAGCCGTGTTCGCCGTTCACCCCGGTGGCCCACGCATCATAGAAAAGGTTGCAGAGCTTCTGGGGCTTGAGCCGTGGCAGACACGTTTCAGCACGCGGGTGTTGCTGGAACAAGGGAACATGTCTTCGGCAACCCTTCCGCACATTTGGCATGCCATTGGAAACGACGCCGACGTCGCCTCTGGAACCCACGTTGTGAGCCTCGCTTTTGGCCCAGGCCTCACCATTTGCGGCGCGCTTTTGCGCAAGTGTGGGTGAGGCGAACGTGCAGCTCTCGCATGTGGTTTTGAGCGACCCGTTTTTGCTTGCATGCCTTGCGCCTGTGGCCGCGCAAGGAGCACTTCTGCTTGTCGATGAATTTGCATTTCACCACGCGCGCGGCTTGGGGCGATGGGAGCGTTATGGCCATCCGCTCGATACGCTCTCGACACTCAGTTGTTTTTTGGTTCCCGCGTTGTTTCCTTTTCGCGGAGCTGCGCCCTGGGTGTATGCCACTCTTTGCTTAATTTCGTGTGTGTTTGTCACGAAAGACGAAGGGGTGCATGCCAAGGAGTGCGGGGCCATGGAGCATCGCCTCCACGCCTTGCTTTTCGTTGCGCACCCCATCGTCTTTTTTGGATTCGGACTCTTGTGGGCACTCAGGCCTCTGGCAGTGGTGCCCTTGGCTTGGGGCCAAATCGCCTTGATGGCCATCGTCTTTGCGTATCAGGTTCTCTTTTGGGTGATTCTTGGCAAAGGCCGTTGGCCTTCGCGCGATGCTGCGTTGGAGGCTTCCTGAGCCTGCCCCAGGTGACCGATGGTGTCTTCAAGAAAAGCGATGAGGGTTTGTTGGTCTTCAAGGGTGCGGCGGAGCCCCTGAACAAGCGCGTCCTTTTGCACCAGGGCCTCTTCGAGAGCCAAGACTCTTTGGTGGGCAGTGCGTCCCTCAAAATCGACGTCAGGAGATTGACGCGTGTCGCGGATGGAAATGGAAGGGAGTGTGGAGCTCAGACGCGTCGTGAGGGAAGGCGCGAGCGTGGTGCCGGAAGAACTCGAGAGGTGTCCAACGGGAGTGCGCTCGTAGCGGGGCTGGCGGGAGTCCAGCGTTTCTTCGGGTTCGAAGAAACGCCCCGTGGCATCGTCTTTGTGCAGGTAGACGTAATACTTCCCGCCACGGAAATCGTGCGCGAGCTTGCCGCACTTCACCTTGCGGCGCAGCGTGATTTCGGAGACGCCCAAGGCATGTGCGGCATCTCCGAGTTTGAGCCAATAGCCGGTTTGTGGAGGGATTTCGCGGCCTGTTGAATAATGTTCTGAATACATTTAAGCGCTCCTCGCACAGGAATGCGCCAAGATACCGACAAGGGTACCGAATGGGTACGGTTTTTGAAGGCAGTGGAATCCTGGAGAAGACTGGAGATGGGCGCGGATGCGTGTGTCACCCTCAGCATCACCCGTGGCGAGAACAAAGGTTCCCAGGTAGCCAGCAGCTCGGAGTTGTTCGAAGAATGTCAGGCCGTTTTCGTTTTTCAAGAAAAGATCGGAGACGACGGCGTCAAAGGTTGTCATGGGGGCCTGCTCCCACACCTGGCGAGCCGCCGTAAGGGATGACACTGCCGTGACTTCGAAGCCCTTTTTGCAGAGTCGACTTTCCGTCAACTCCAGAAGGTCGTCGTCGTCATCAATGAGAAGGATCTTCGCCATCATGTCTCCCCAGATCTTCCCTCTATGGTAGTGGGGGGAAGCCTGTCGGGGGCCTGTAAGACTTTCCAGCCCCAGACGGAATTTTGACCCGTTCCGGGTCCGAGCGTAGTCTACGGGCCGGTCGCCACGACGTTAGAGGGACGGCGACAACAGACGCACGCGCAAAGACGCGCGTTCGCAGAGGAGATTTTCGATGGGATTGCGTGAAGAGGCGCTTGAATACCACAGCAAGGGGCGCAAGGGGAAAATCGAGATCGCCGTTACCAAGGAATGCAAGACGCAAAAGGACATCACCCTCGCGTACTCGCCCGGTGTCGCTGAGCCTTGCAAAGAAATTGCCAGAGATCCGGACCTCGTTTTTGAATATACGGGGAAAGGAAATCTTGTGGCTGTTGTCAGCAACGGCACGGCGGTGCTTGGCCTCGGCAACATTGGGCCGCTGGCGGCAAAGCCTGTGATGGAAGGGAAGTCGGTTCTCTTCAAGAAATTTTCAGACATCGACTGCTTTGACATAGAGATCAACGCACCCACTGTGGAAGACTGCATCAAGGCTTGTGTTCTGCTCGAACCCACTTTTGGGGGCATCAACCTCGAAGACATCAAGGCGCCGGAGTGCTTCGAGATAGAAGAACGGCTCCGTGAAATGCTGAACATTCCCGTGTTCCATGACGATCAACACGGCACGGCCATTGTGAGTGGCGCAGCTCTTCTCAACGCACTTGAGATCACCAACCGCCGCATTGCGGATGTTAAAGTCGTGGTGAACGGCGCTGGCGCGGCTGCCATTGCGTGTGCCCAGATGTACGTGAACTTGGGCGTGAAGAAAGAGAATCTTATAATGTGCGACTCCAAGGGAGTCGTGTTCAAAGGCCGCGTCGAAGGCATGAACAAGTACAAGGAGCGATTCGCGAACGACACCCCAAAACGGACACTCGCCGAGGCCCTTGAGGGTGCGGAGGTGTTTTGTGGCTGTTCCGTTGCGGGTGCGGTTACGAAAGAAATGGTTGCGGCCATGGGCAAAGACCCCATCATTTTTGCGATGGCGAACCCAGATCCCGAAATTCGTCCTGAAGATATTCTTGCCGTGCGCAAAGACGCCATCATTGCGACCGGACGTTCGGACTATCCCAACCAGGTGAACAACGTTTTGGGCTACCCGTACATTTTCCGCGGCGCCTTGGATGTGCAGGCACGACAAATCAACGAAGAAATGAAAATGGCAGCGGTTTATGCGTTGTCGGAGCTCGCCAAAGAAGACGTGCCCGAGAGCGTGAGCCGTTCCTACGCGATGTCGAGCCACACCTTTGGACGCGACTACCTGATTCCCAAGCCCTTTGACCAACGCCTCCTGTTGTGGGTTGCGCCTGCTGTGGCGAAAGCGGCCATGGAAACAGGTGTTGCTCGCAAAAAGATTGATCTGGACGCATACGTTGATAATCTCGAATCAAGGCTTGGCGTTGTTCAAGCTGTGACGCGGAAAATAAAACGGCAAGTGGTTGAAACCAACCGCGCACGGGGCAATCGTGTTCGTATTGTGTTTCCGGAAGGCGAAAGCCACAGCATCTTGCGTGCTGCAGAAATGGCAAGGGAACAGGGCATCTGTGAGCCTGTTCTTCTGGGCTCCGCCGAAAAAATAAAGAGCACCATAGTAGAGCTCGATATGGAGGCCCTCCAGGACGCCATTATCATCGACCCCACCACCTCGCATCTTTCGCTTGACTATGCGGCGGAACTTTTTTCGAAGCGTGGCCGTAAGGGCCTCACACGGATGGCGGCGCAAGAGCTCATCACCGAGAATCATCACTTCGCCGCCATGATGCTAGAGAAGGGTGAGGCTGACGCCTACTGCAGCGGCGTGCACCATAACTACGCCGATGCCATTCGACCCGCCTTGCAAATTGTGGGCACGAAGCCCGACATGGTTCTTGCGGGCGTTTACATGCTCGTTTGGCGCGACAAAAGCCTCTTTTTCGCTGACACCACGGTGAACATCAACCCGACTTCCGACGAGCTGGCTCAAATCGCGATTCAAACCCACGACACCGCGAAGTTTTACCTCTCGGAAATGCCGAGGGTGGCGATGATTTCGTTTTCCAACTTCGGTTCGAACAAGCACGAATACGCTGACAAGGTGCGCCGCGCGACCGAGCTCGTCAAAGTCCTTCGCCCTGACATCGAAATTGATGGCGAGATGCAAGCTGACACCGCGGTGAGTCCCGAACTCCTGCACAGGAGTTATTCGTTCTCGTCCCTGAAGGGTGCGGCCAATGTTCTTGTGTTCCCCGACCTCACCTCTGGAAACGTCGCCTACAAACTGCTTGCAAAATTGGGCGGCGCGACACTCATCGGGCCTATTCTTATGGGCATGAAAAAGCCTGTGAATGTGTTGCAGCGCAACAGCGATGTTGAGGAAATCCTCAATTTGGTGACGTTCACGGCACACAGAGCGCAGCAGGGCCTTTGAGTTTCAATGGACCTGTTGCGAGTCGCGGTTTAGGAAACGCCTAGCGCGCCCTTCACAACCGATGGCGTGCGAAGGCCATAGGCCACCCAAACAAGCACTCCCAGGATAATGGGCATGAAGAAAGGATCACCCACGCGGTAATGCGTGGAGGTCGCCCCTCCCAAATAGGCTGTGAGGAGGATGGCCCCCACAAATGAGGTGCGCGGAATAAGAAACAAAATGGCGCAAGCGCTTTCTACAAAGCCAAGGGGTAGAGTTTTTTCAGCGGTGTAACCGATGTGCCCCAGTATTTCTGCCATTTCAGGGGGCTGAAGAAACTTGCCGGAAGCACTGAAAGCGAGAAACGCGAAAAGGACGCCTGAGAGGATCCAGCCAGCGAGCGTCTGTTTCTTTTCCGTGGTCATGGGGGTCTCCAGTCAGGGGAGTTGT
>JADCJN010000194.1 GCA_020247005.1 Silvanigrellales bacterium | reverse complement strand
CTCTCGAGGGAATCGCGGCCGAAGACCTAGTTGTCCCGGTCTCGAAGGTCAAAGAATTGGAAGCCCGCATCAAGAGCCTCGAGCGCGTCCTTGGTCGGAAGACTGAAGAGAACGAGATTCTGAACGAAGCAGTTCGCATTGCAACAGTCTTCACTTCCCGTCTTTGTTCGCGGACGACAGTGAGGGCGAGAACAGTTTTTTTTCGCGGGCAATCTCAAGAATGTCTTTCATGACCTCGAGCTCGTAGGTTTTACGACCCAAAGAACGCTCAAGCTCGCGGATCTTGGCCTTGAGGGCTTTGACTTCGCTCACTGGAACTACCTCTTCTTCGCTTTCAACAGCCTTGATTTCGCCGTCCTTCATGAGCCGCCTCCAGGAGAAAAGCTGGCTCGGGGAAATCGCATACTTCCGAGCCACAGCTGAAATATTCATACCAGGAACCTACGCTTCTTCCACGAGGGAAATCTTCTCAGCACCCGAAAACCGTCTTCGTGGCTGACGCCCATGAGCAAGAAGAACTTCTCCCTTGATAGCCATGACCAGTAGAATCCTAGGTATGAAGGCTAGGTGTCCGGCTCAGACGGGGAGCACTACAGCCACACCCACCCATTTTCGCTTGTGAGCAAGAGACTGGGGCTCGACTTCTATCACCTCAAAGAACGTTTGGCGCGCTCTCAAGAAACCACCAGCCTGAGGTGTTCTAAAGTTGTCAATTTCACGGTGCCAGTGCCAGCTGAAAAGTCCGAAACTTTGGAAGACTTTTCTGTCCTCTGCGAGATTTTTCTACCCTCTGGCGCCACTGCGAGATTCTATGCGGATTGTGAAACACTGCGCGCAGCACTCGATATTGGTCCACGCTGATGTTCTCATTCGGCCCACAGACAGCGATTTTCATTGTTCACGAAGCGGTGGACTTTCGAAATGGAACGGAGGGGCTCTCGGCGCTTTGCCGAAACACACTATTTAAAGACCTGCTCTCAGGTGCAGTGTTTGTGTTTCGGAATCGCTCGCTGACTTCGTTGAAGCTTCTTGTGTGGGATGGGCAAGGAATGTGGTGCCTTCACAAAAGACTTCGCTCTGGAAAATTCAAAAAATGGCCACGAGATGGAGCGGCTCTTTTACCCTTAAAAGCGCATGAGCTCATGGTGCTCATTTTCAACGGCAATCCGTTCTTGGCCGAATTCGAGCCAACAGAGAAAATTATTTGATCCCTGAAATTTGACAACAAAAAACCGTTTGTTTACTTGCAAGTTACCACACTCAGCAATCAACAAACGGTCGTGATGATCAAACTGCTCAAGCCCGAAGAATTTGCAAGCGCCCGAACCCTTCTTGATGGTCTCGAGATCGAGAGGGATGTGAAGGCAAAGCTTCTTGCGCTCTTGAGCGCCTGCGAAGCGAACAACGTGGCGATGGCCAACAAGCTTGTGTCGGTCGGACGGCTGCAAAACCTCGTCTTCGGGAAGCGTACAGAAAGCCTAAGCGGGACGCTGTTTTCGGATGCCGAACTCGTCTTGGACAAGCACGATAGTGTGGAACCTGAACTCGCCTTGGCGCCGGACGTCGCAAAGACCCGCCGCTCCGGCCGTCGTAATTTGAAGCTGCACGCTCACACTGAGGTCATTCGCTGCTCGTGCAATGAACTTTCGCACGGCAACACCTGTCCCTCCTGCCGTCGCGGGAATGTGCACGCGGATCGTCCTCTCCAGAAAACCGTCATCCAATGCGTCAATCTGGTTGTGACGCAAGTGTATGAAATTGAAACCCTGCGTTGCCGATCGTGCGGGCACACCGAATCCGCTGAATCCCCGGCTGTTGTGAATGAATGCATCGGCAAATACCACTTCTCCGCCATCGCTCATTTGGCACTCCTTCGATACCACGCGGGTCTTCCGAGCCATCGCATGCAAGATCTTACTGGAATGCTGGGGCTGAGTGTGCCTGAATCGACCCAGTTCAGGTTATTCGAAGAGGCAGCGAAGCGTCTGCGCTATTTTCTGATGCAAATAAAGAACAGCATCGCCAACTGTGACGTGACGTTTCGAGATGACAGCCCTATGAGGATCATGGAACTCGACACGGAAGCGAATTCGCGCAAGAGCGTCACGGTGACAACGTTGGTGGGCCTGCAAGGGTCGAAAAAATTCATTCTCTACGAAACCAGCACGAGGCATGCAGGCGAGGTTTTCGGAAAAATCATGAGCAGGCGCGCCGCGAATGCGCCGCCTCCGCTTGCCATGAGCGATTCTCTCAGCGCCAACCACGCTCACAATGTGACACATATCAGAACGCTCGCGTGCCTCGTTCACGCTAGACGGAACTTCTTTGAGCTCGTGGAACACGAGCCCGAGGAAACACGCTTGCCGCTTGAACTCGTCGCTCAGGTTTATGCCAACGAATCGAAGTTCAAAGGACTTCCGCCGGCCGATCGGCTCGTCCAGCACCAACGACATAGCGGCCCGCTCATGGCCAAACTCCTCGATTTCTCCCAGCGCGGCACCTACCGCCGCGGGAAGAACGAGGACATCACTAAGGCATTCGCCTACGTCGTCAAACACTGGGAACGCCTCACCGGATTTCTCAAATTCGAAGGGGCACCTCTAGACAACAACGAAGCTGAGCGCACTCTCAAACGCGCCATCAGGCACCGTCGCAATTCACTGTTCTATCGAACAGAACATGGCGCTGCCGTGGGCGATGTCCTCATGAGCATTATAGCGACGGTCATTGCCAATGGTCTCAATCCAATCGCATTCCTCACGGAAGCGCTCAAGAACCCGCCTCTGCCCTCGGCCAACGCATCGTTGTTTCAAATCTGATTCTTGGTGTCACGCGCCGTTGCTACGAGGACATCATGAGGTATTCAACCAGCGGCCTCTTGAGCTTCGCATTTTCTTTCTCAAGCTCTTTGAGACGGCGCGACTCTGAGAGCGTTGTGCCTGCAAATTTCTTTTTTCCAGGCGTAATAGGACTGGTGGCTTATCCCATCCTCACGGAAGACGTCAGCCATGGGTGTTCATACGTCTGCCATGCGCACAGCGGCGAGCATTTGCTCGGCAGAGTTTCGGCTCTTTCTCATGCTCTAAAATCCTCCAAAAAACTGGACGTGATTATCTTACTTTTTGACAAAAGATGGTCCAGTTTCTTGGGGTTAGACCATACCCTTCAAGCCCCTGCCACAACGCCCTTTCTGAGGTCGAACAAAGTGCCGTGGAGTGCGGCGTAACTCTGGGAGTCGCCGAAGAGCAGTGCCGCAATGGCCTGAGCGGGCACTTCGGGTGCCACCAAACCTCCTTGCGCCTGGAGGTCATGAAACTTTTGGACCGCGGGAAAGTCGAGGGGTGAAGACGCCAGAACGCTTTTCATCATGTCAGTGAAAACTGTTCCCGGTGCGATGCTGGCGACAACAAGTTCCTTGGCAGAAAAGCGGGTCGACCATGCACGAAAAAGCATGCGTGTGGCCGCTTTCGAGGTGCAGTAGGCTTCCCAACCCTGGTAAGGCGAAAGAGCAGCCCCCGACGACAGGTGAAGAACAAAAGGTGGCCTCGCGTCTTCCTCTCGCGGTGAAAACGCCTTTGCGTTCACAAGCGTTTCAAACAGGTCGAGTACAGAGGTCGTGTTCACCCGCAAGGCCTCTTCAAAACCCTTCACCCCACCTCCCACAGGACCCAGCACACCGGCGCAGTGCAGGAGTCCCCATACGGGCCTACCCTTCAGAGCACTCACCAAAGCTTGGCTCCGTGTGGGGCTCGCCTGCGCCGCGAGATCCCAAGGAAGCACTTCAACCGATGCGGGCAAGGAAGACTCCGAGGCCGTTGCACGCTGCAAAGAAAGCCACGTCACCTTGTCGCCGAAGGCGTCCACCAAGGCACGCCCAATGCCACGCGTGAGCCCTGTGGCCACCAACAAAGGGCGCGAACGCCCCCATGCATTGGGGCCCATCCCGAATGTGTTGTTGCTGGTTGCCCTTGTTTCTTTTTTATTTTCTTCACTGTTTTCGTCGTTTTTTGGCACGGCCTCATGTTCCTCCTTGTCGCTTGACACTCCAGGCAAGTTCCGACCCGTTGGCCCCGACGGGCGGAAGACTAAACTCCCGAGGGGAGGTTTGCCATGCCCAGCCCGAGCAGCCTTGATATCTTGTTCTCCTGTTCCTCAAACGACTCCTTGAAACCGCCGGCTCAGAACCTGCGGTGGGTCTCGTTTTGCGCCACACTCTCTCTCTTTGTTGCTCCTGCATTCCTGGTGGGTGGGTGTGCCACACTCGGGCTAGGAGGCGACGAGCCGTCTTCGGAGGCCGAAAAAGCGACACCCGCCGCAGACGTCTTGGCAAAAATAGAGTCGAGACTCGAAACGATTGAGAAACGGCTTTCAGAAACAGAGCGCTCGACATCTCTGGCTCGCAAAGACTTTTCGCGTTTCCAGCACGAGACTCAAGAGCTGCGCAATCAACTGTTCGCCATTCGCAAACGCAGCGACATGGACGCGCGCAAGCGGCGCAGCGGCCTCGCACTCGACTTCGACGATTCAGCGGCCGCACGCGTGGACGCCAAAGAGAAGGCTTCCCTCATCGCCCCCCTCCCCGCTCCCGCAGGTTCTTTTTCTCCTGACGAAGACGAAGCAAAAGAAACACCCGTGAACATTGAAGGCTCTCCGGCGAAACTCACCGACGAAGCCGAAGAAAAAATGCGGCTGGCCCGTTATGGTGAAGCGGTTGTCCTGCTGTCCGACGTGCAGACCCGTTTTCCCCAATTCGACGATGGCGGGCGAAGCCTCGTCCTTTTAGCACAGGGGTGGATCAAACTCGGGGAACCTCAGAACGCCCTGCCGGCCCTGCGTCAGGTTTACTCCCGCTTTCCCACTTCGGCCTCCCTTCCCGATGCCAAGCTCTGGGAAGCCCGCGCACATGAACTCATGGGCACACGCCAACGTGCTCTTGCCCTCTATCGGGAACTCCTCGCCACGCGGCCCGAAGGACGGCAGGGACAAGAGGCCCGCGCCGCGCTCGCTCGCCTCCGCGATGCCGAATGAGGTGCGACATGCGCAACCGTAAACCAACACCTCTGTTTCTCCCCATAGCTTTGGCTTTCTTCACGGGAAGCTCGGTTTTGAATGCCTTGCTGAGCGCGAATGACGCCTTTGCGCAAACCGACGAAAACCTCTCGGCTCCCGCTGAGGCCGAAATTGAGGATGCCGTCAAACAGAATGCGGCATCGAATTTAGCCGAAAACAACTCGATAAACACCAACGCAGTCAACGCAAACGCAGTCAACGCAAACGCAGTCAACGCAAACGCAGCCAACGCAAACGCAGTCAATGCGAACGCAGTCAACGCGAACGCGATAAACACGGCCAACGAAGCCGCCGACAGTCAAACCGACAACGACTTCTCGTTGGGCAGCGGCGAAGACGAAAGCAATGATGCCTTTGCTCTTGGAGAAAAGGCAGCCGCAACCGGCAACGGTGAACCCAGCCCCGTGCCCAACAACGCGTCTCCCTTGGCAACGGCACCCCCCGAGTTCGAGCCTCCTCCGGAGGTCCCGGCAGAGACCGTCTCTGTGCCACCCTCGCCTTCGGAGGCCTCGCCGGTGCTTTCCGGCATGAGCCCTGGTGCCATGGGGGCCGAGGAGATGCAAAAAGCGCGTGAAATTGCCTCCAAGCTCAAAGAGCTTCCCTTGGGCGCGGCCCCGGAAGAATACGTTGTGCAACCCGGCGACACCCTTTGGGACATCTCCGACCAATTCCTCGACGACCCGTTTTGGTGGCCAAAGCTCTGGAGCCTGAACGAAAACGCCATTCAGAATCCAAATCTCATTTACCCGGGCATGGTGCTCCTGTTCACTCCGAGCGATGGAGCCGGGGGGCCCCTGTTGGCTGCACGCGACACGGAGGCCCTCATCAACCCCGTGTCTTTGGAAAGCTCCACTTTCCAGTCCACCAACCCGCTGGCGAAGCGTTGGCGGGACGGTCGCGATGGCGACATTCTCGATGCCGACGAACTTCCCAAAGATGAAGGCGTGCTTTCAATGGGAGACTTCCAGGCCTCAACGGCCTATGCGTTCCGCATTCCGGGGTTCATGACGAACGAAGTCGTGGATGCCGTGGGCGAGGTTCTTTCGTTGCCAAGCACACCTTCGCTTGCCATTACAGGTGAAGTTTCCTTTGCATCTTTCAAAACAAATCCCAAGGAGGGCGAACGCTTCCTTGCGCTGCGCAAGGTGGAAGACATCGTCGCGCCCAATGGCGACACCCCCGAGTACCCTCTGTACGTTTACGTGGCGACCGTTGGGGTCGTGCATCTCAATGCCTCGGGCGTTGTTTCTCTTTTGGTTGAGGCGGGTCCGACGGGGGTCAGCCCAGGCGATGTCCTGGTTCCGTTTCGAAACCTTTACGTGCAAGTGAATCCCGGCCTGGACACGCGGAAGTCGTCGATGCGAAGCCGCGTGGTGGGCGTGCTTGACGACAACGTTTGGCTCGTGGGCGAAGCGCAGGCCGTGTTTCTGGAAAAAGAAGGTGCGGTGCGTGTGGGGGAAGAAATCGACCTCTTTATGCCGCCCGGTGGCTCACCCCTCTTCGGAGAAGACGACGACGAACTCGACCGGGTAAAGGTTGGCACGGCACGTGTCGTCGAGGTGGGGAACGAGACCGTGACGGCAGTCATTCTAACCGCAACGCGAGAAATTACGGTGGGAGCAAGCACGTACGCCCGCCCTTGAGCGTGTGACGGGCTGTTCCTTCTCGTTCCGTTACAACCCCTCTGTATTCCAGGGTGTATTCAAACGGGGAACACAGGCCGGAAAAGAACACACATATTAAAAAATTGGAGCTATTTTGGCCGACCGGCTAAGACAGATGTCAACGGTATTTTCAAAAACCATCTTGCGGCTGTGTACTCTTTCATGATAGCGGAGACTGCAGGAATCCAATATCAAGAGGACTTCCCCGAAGGTCGTACGTTTCGGGTACGAACTTCGCCCGCCTCATTGTTACCGCCCGCCTTCTGATCTCCAGCCTTAGCAAATCTATCTTCCCAAAATCGACCCATCACTTTCCCTCCTCAGAGGGACGACGAAGCTGTCAGCCACCGAACGGGCGGGCAGCTTAACTTTTTTCCGCCGGTTCACTGCCTTAAGGTGGCCGCGTCACACCCGTGGCGTCGAAGATCTCTTCCTTCGCGAACCGGCGAAGCTTCTGCAGGTTCATGTCGATACGCTCCACGCTCCGACCCACAGTCTGCAGCATGTCGACGAAGTTTTCGTGGTCAAACGAGTCTTGAAGGTAATTCTTCTCTTCCACTTCGCCCGAAATTTCTTCGAGGAACCCCTTCGTAATGAAGAGCGCGTTGTTGACCTCGTGGATCCACTCGCGCAGGCGGCCGCTCACCAAGAGGACTGCGCCTTCAACACTTTCCGGGGTTTCCGTCATGAAACTCTCCACAGGGAGGAAGGGTGCGGGCGACACTGGCAGTGTAAAAGCGCCGGCCGGTCAATTCAACGCGGCCGACGCCAAATTCCCCTTGCTCGCAAAGGCACGCACAGACGCGTCCACCAGACGCACGCACTTCGCTGTGGCACCCGGCTCTGCGAAAAGGTCGCCAGCGCGGTCGGTCCACATGTAGGTATCGATGTGTGACCAAGGAACTTTTCCCACGAATTTGCGAAGGAAAAGGGCCGCAGTGATGGCGCCGCCTTGCGGCGTTGTGGAACTGTTGGCGCAGTCGGCCACGGACGAATCCAGGAGGGCTTCGTACTCATCCACCAAGGGAAGGGGCCACACAGGGTCGGCCACCTCGAGACCCGTGCGGAAAAGGAGGTCTTCCGCTGCCTTGTCGTTGGAAAACAGGGCGTCCACTCCCCCTCCCAGCGCCGTACGCGCTGCGCCGGTCAGGGTGGCCAAGTCGACAATCCAGTCGGGTTTTTCCTCTGCTGCATAGCAAAGGGCATCGGCAAGAACGAGACGACCTTCGGCGTCGGTGTTGTCGATTTCCACGCTCACGCCGTTTCGGGCCGTGTAGACATCGCCGGGCCGCATCGACGCACCCGACACCATATTTTCGGCCAGAGCCAAATAACAGGTGAGGCGAAGAGGCACCTGACGGCGGGTCAGCGACAAGAACGCACCCAAGGCGGCCGCCGATCCGCCCATGTCTTTTTTCATGTTGCGCATGAAGTTGGAGGGTTTCACGTCGAGGCCACCGGTGTCGAAGGTGATGCCCTTGCCCACGAGCACAACATGGCGGCTCGCGCGCGACGACGGCACAGGAGTGTACTGAAGTTTCAGCAGGCGTGGAGTCACGTCGCTCCCCTTGCCCACCGCGCACAACAGTCCGCAGCCGTCGGCCGCGAGTCTTTCGGCATGAAAAACCTCCACCGAAAGGTGATTGGGGTTCTGCGCACGCGCGCACTCCGACTTCACCAGCTCGCGCACAAAATGCTCATAGGTTTCCGGATTCAAGATATTGGCTGGCATGTTCACAAGCGAACGCGCGAGGGTCATGGCGTCGCAAGCACTCTGGGCGGCGCTGAACGCCTCGGCCGAAACGTCGAGGCTCTCGAAGGACACCTTCAAGGGTTGGCTTGTCCCCTTTTTCAAAGTGTGTGCACGTTGGAGAAACCCCGTGAGAAACTCCTCTTGAGTTTGCTCTAGGGAAGTGCAAAGCGCTTTTGAAAGACGCACATGAAGAACGCCGTCTTTTGGAACGGCACCCGCTGGCAGTGCCAGAAGGCCTGCGCACGCAATAGCGCCTTGTAAGGTGGAAAGTCCGCGTGCGCCCAGGGAATGCCCCCCTATTTTGCGAGGCAACGATGCAGGCACGACACACGCCCATTGACCACTGCCATCGTCTGCGCGGCCAGCAAAAACGCAGACCTTCGGTTTGAAATCTCCCGCCACGGCGCGGGCGGCCACAAGCCAGGCATCTTCGGTTTCGGAGTCCAGTCCCACATGAACAACGACACGGGGAGTGGAATGCTCGGAGGACGCGTTCACTCCGGAGTGCGAGGCGAGGCAAAACGAGAACTTCGAAGACAGAATCCAGGAGTTCAAGGCAGAGGCGACAGGCGTCATGTGCTTCCTTCTTTCACGTGACTCGCCAAGACCTCCTTGAGCACCTTGTGCGAACCGCGTTCGTTGGCCAGAAATTCGTAACGCTGAAGGGCGAGGCCCCTGGCGGCCAGGAACTGCGCATAGAAATTGCTCGAGGCGAACCGAAAGCTCGGGCTCTCGTACCGTTCGATAATGTCGCAAAGATCGCTGCTGCCTGTGCGACGCACCGCCCTCATCACTCCAGCGAGCCCATGATTATACGCTGTGAGAGCCAAAGGCCAACTGCGCGTGGTTTCATAATTCTGTCTCAGGAGCTTGGCGGCAGCCTGGGTCGCGATGCCCACCTCCGTGCGGCGGTGAATGGCCGAACTCCCCATGAGCTGACGCATGGTTTCGGGCATAATTTGCCAAAGCCCCACGGCCCCCACTTTCGAGCGCGCATAGGGAACGTAACTGCTTTCGACGTGCGGAAGATGAACAATGTCCGACGGCAGTCCGGCTTTGGTGATGATAGGATGAATGCTGGGCATGTAGGACAGTGAACGTTTGATGCCACCTTCGAAGCGCGTCTTCATGCCGCCTTGAAATCGCAGGGTGGAAGGCGCCGAACGCAGCCATGCCGTGTTCAATTTTTCGGCAGGGATCCGCTTGGCGAGCTTGCGCTCTTCCGCCGACCAGCGTGAAGGTGAACCCGCCTTCACGGCCAATGAGCCGAGCACTTGTTCAAAGTGCGCGCGCCAAAGGCGCATCGCCGTCTGCCGTTCGCGCTTCTGATGGATGGGGGGAACGTTGACCACGGCGTACACCACCGAAAGATCGTCTTTGTCGTGCACGAGCATCTGATGCTCATCGACTTCGCTATAAACACGCTCCCAAAATTTCACGTTCGAAGTGAGGCACTGCATGACGGGAAATCCATTGGCCGCGGTGACAACACTCTCTTGCGCAGGGTTCCCACTTCCGCGGGAGTTGCGCCCTTTTGAGCGCGAGAGATTCGAGAAGACCTTGGGCTTCTTGGCCGCAACAGGAGAATGGGAGACAGCGGAAGGCTCCGACGCCGCAGGCGACGATTCCAAGCCCAGCGAATCGTTCAGGGGAACGTCAATTTCAGACGCCCCGACGCCTTGCGACCCTTGTGACGTTGCCGTTGCTGCCGCATCAATGGCATTTTGAAGTTCGTCGGACAGCTCTTTGGGCTCTTCCCCTGCCGCCGCGTCGAAGTCCGGCAAGGGAGGCAGATCGATTTTGAAGTCCACCGCCAGAGCCCTGGACGCGGCGAAAGGCGCTACGAGCCCCCAGGAAAGCGCGAACGCGGAGGCGAGCAACGGTCTGGCCATGAAGGACTCCTTTACGGTACGTTTCAAAGATGCGAGTCGACATTGGACATCATTTGCCATCTGAGCCCGAATTTCTGCTGCAATCGTTGACGTGTCAGAAGACTGGCGCACCTGTGTGCGAAATCACGAAGGAGGAATCGGGTGAGAACTGCGCGCACGGCTACGGGGCTTGGCACCACTCTAGGCGTGGCGGCAGCCGTTCTTCTCGTCTGGGAAGGTGCGGTGCGGATCTTTGAACTCCCGCGCTATTTGTTGCCTTCACCCGTCGATGTTGCGCGCATTCTGGTGAACGATGCCGCGCTCTTGGGACGCCAGGGCCTTGTCACGGCACAGGAATGGGCACTGGGAATCGCGCTCTCTATTGTGGCTGCCTTTGCACTTTGCGGAGCGTGTTACGCCAGTCGGTGCGTGCGGAACTCTGTCCGTCCACTTCTGGTGGCGTCCCAGGCGGTTCCCTACCTCACCTTCGCCCCTCTTCTGCTTTTGTGGCTTGGGCTTGGCATGACGCCCAAAGTTGTCTTGGTTCTTCTCACATGTTCTTTTCCCATTGCGGCTGTCTGGCTCGACGCTCTTCTTGACGCCCGTAAAGAGTACGAGGCCGTCTGCGCCATGCTCAAAATGAGCCGTGTGCGAGCTTTTTTCGCGGTGAGCTTGCCCGCTTCGCTGCAAGGTTTCTTTTCAGGCCTGAAAGTCAGTGTCAGTTATGCTGTGGTCAGTGCGACCATGGCGGAACTCATCGGCAGCGAGGCCGGACTCGGGGTGTACATCATTCGCGCACAAAGCACCTATCGCACCGATCGCGTCATGGCCGCTGTTTTTGTGGTTGTTGTCGCAAGCCTCCTTTCCACGTGGCTCGTGGAAATCCTCCGCCGTCGTGTCGTTTTCTGGCCCGCGCGTGCAAGGTAACCTTCAACGTGAACTCACTCCCTTCCCTTCCCTCCCTTTCCCTCCTCTTCCTTGGAGCCTGACCCCCATGAAACTTTTCGCTCTCGCGGCGCTCTTCGGGCTTGGGACAAACACGGCATTGGGTGCGCCATCCACACCCACCAAAGTTGTCGTCGCCCTCGACTGGACTCCGAACACCAACCACACAGGCCTCTACGTTGCGAAAGCCCAGGGGCTCTATGCGAAGGCGGGCCTCGACGTTTCCATCGTGCAACCTGCCCAAACAACCACCACGCAACTCGTTGGCGCTGGCAGAGCTCACTTTGGTGTCAGCTTCATGAGCGACGTTATTCATGCTCGAGCCGAAAAGGTGCCCGTGCAAAGCATTGCGGCCGTCATTCAAAACAACACGTCGTGTTTCGCTTGGCGAAGCACTTCAGGCATCAAAAACATCAAAGACTGGGAAGGCAAGCGCTACGGAGGATGGGGCTCGCCCGAAGAAGAAGAAAAGTTGCGTTACATCATGAAAAAAAACGGCGCTGACTTCTCGAAACTGAAAATCGTCACCACAGGCGTGAGCGACTTCATTCCAACAACGGAACGCAATGCCGATTTCATGTGGATTTTCATGGCGTGGGACGGCATTCGTGCGAAGCTCGCGGGCGTGAAATTCCAAACCCTCTGCGTGAAAGACATCGACCCGGTCTTCAACCAACCTTCCCCACTGCTCATTACGGGCGACGTTCTTGCAAAGTCCAATGCCGCCCTGGTGCGCACCTTTCTTGCGGCCACGACAGAGGGCTACAAAGTGGCTATCAATAACCCCACCCTAGCCGCAGACCTTTTGCTCAAAGAAGTCCCCGAACTCGATGCGGCGCTTGTGAAGGAAAGTGCTCAATTCCTTTCGAAGGAGTACTCACAGGGTGTGAAAGTCTGGGGAACCCAAACTTTGGGCCGCTGGGAATCTTCGCTCGCCTGGATGAAAGCACAAGGCCTCGTGAAGGCACCTGATGCTGCCAGGGCGCACTTTTCGAACGCGTTCCTCGCCACTGAAAAAGCACCCTCCTCAAAAACGCCCCCTGCAAAAAAGCCATGACGAGCATGATGTCGGTGTCTTTATCTTCTTTTTCCTATGGCCGTGGCCCCGAAGTTCTTCGCGAGGTACACTTTTCCCTGCCATCTGGGGCACGCGTGTTTCTTCTGGGGCCTTCCGGGTGCGGAAAAAGCACCCTCCTTCGCATTCTCATGGGCCTCGAACGCGGCGCAAGGGGACACGTTCTGCAAGGTCAAACCACCTTTGATTTTTCTGGCTGGGGGCCTTCGCAGCAAGCATTTAGTCTTGTGCCCCAAGTGCCCTGCCTGTTTCCTTGGAAAACCGTGGAAGAGAATTTGCTTGTCGCCTTCCCTGGAAAGCAGTCGGCCGCGAAAAACAAAGAGAGAGTCCACACGCTCCTCGCTGCTGTGGGCCTTTCTGAGTCAGCGCATCGCTATCCGTGGGAAATTTCGCAAGGCATGGCATCGCGTGTTTCGTTCGCCAGAGCGCAAATCGTATCTGAGGTTCATGGCGCACGCTGCCTTCTTCTCGACGAACCCTTCGCGGCTCTCGACGCCCTCACGCGATCTTCGCTTCAAAGATGGTTGCGCCTGAAACTCGAAGACTCCGCCATGCCCTGCCTTTTTGTCACGCACGATGTGCGCGAAGCTCTGTCGCTTGGCACACGCATCCTCGTGCTGGGCCAACCGCAAGGCAAAAGCGCGTTCACAGTGGTGTCCGACTACGAGGGGTTCCAGGAGAACGACGAGTGGGAAGCGCGCGTCATCTCATCGCTTTCCGGAGCCTCACTTTCCAGGGCCAGACCTTCCTGAGCCTCAAGAGCAGAGCGAAGGCACCGAGCAGCAAAGGAACACTCGTCAGGGCATCGCCCATGGCATGCGGATTGGGCTGGCCAATGGTGCTTGCCACGCAGCCTCTTTCCACCTGCGGCTTGGGAACTTCCGTTCTTTCGACACTGCGAGCACCCGTCAACGCATTTTCCATGTCTAAAAAGCCGCGCCCCAAAAACTCCGCACCTGTTCCGTCGGGCAGCTTGAATTGGTACGGCTCATTGAAGGGCGCCGTCTCCGCGGAATAAAGCACACCCCAGTTTGAGGCCGTCAGCATGCGTGCAATCACCGCATCGGCTCGTCCCACCACAGGGATGCCGAGGCTTTCCGCAATGCCCATGAGGTACCCTGCCACTCCAGCCACGAGGGGGGCGGCCATGGAGGTGCCACTCTGGTCACCTATTTTGCCACCGGGGAGGGTGGAATAAATTTGCTCGCCCGGCGCGCAGATGTCGACCCACTCCCCGAAGTTGCTGAAAATCGCCTTGCCGTAATTTCCACGGGCCCTTTCCACACTGGTGGCACACACCGCCACAACGCCCTGGTAGGCCGCCGGAAACGCACGCCTGTCGGTGTTGTTGTTCGACGCTGCCGCCACAAGCACGATACCGCTGTCTCGCAGGGAATCGATGATGGTTCGCATGGCCCGCGAATCGTCGTATTGGCCAATGCTCATGTTGAGCACGTTGACATAAAGGCTCGAAGAGTCGGCGCGCAGGCTCGCCACAAACTGCATGCCCCGTATTTGGGAGGAGTCGAGAATCTTGCCGTTGTTGGGCACTGGCCCCTTCAGGTCTACCGACGCCGAGCGTATGGAAACAATTTTGCAATTGCGGCAAACACCTCGGATGGTGACGATTTCGTTGTTGCCTGCAAGCCCTGGCGGTGTTTCGGCAGCCGCAATAATGCCTGCCACGTGCGTGCCGTGGCTGCAATCCGTTCCAGTGGAAGACCTCAAATCTGCACTTCTGCCGTCCTCGGTCGTAACCGAAGGGCACGGTTGCCCAGGCCCGCCAATATCGGCTGAACCGGGCGAGGCCGCAACGGCATCGGCAGGAGAGTTCTTTTCCCACGAGGCGTCAATGCCGAAGGCGTCCCCGAAATACTCAAAGTCGCCTTGCCGGAACACCGCAGGTGGGCTTGCCGGGTCGCGGTTGGGAAGCTGGAACATTCTGTCTTTCAGAGCCGGGTGGAGGCGGTCGACGCCCGTGTCGAGGACAGCCACCACAACGTCTTTGAGAGTGTATTTTTTCGCCTTCTCGGCCGCCTCGGCTTGCGGAAGCTGAATGAGGTTGAGGTACTCGGGATACTGCACAGGCGCTTCCGCCAGAAGCTTGGGGGTGTTGGCTTTCGGCGCATTCGGTTTGGCCACATTTCGAACGTTCGCAGAAGGCGCAGCCAAGTCGGGCTCGGCGAACAAAACGCCGTCCATCGCATTGAGCGTGTCCCAATGAAGCCGCATGACGTCTTTGGTTTTGGCGAACGAGAAGTCGAACGGGTTTGGCGCACCGGAAGGAAACAAGGCGTCCCAGGGCACACGGGAGTGAGGAAGCCGCAAGAACGCGAACGTCGGACACCGCTTGACATCGCACACATCGCCTTGCGGGAGGCTGACACCATTCACAAAAAGCAGAGGCATTCGCGCGGCCCGGGGAAGAAAAGACTCCACACTCGAGCTCTCAATGCTTGCGCTGCTAGCTTGAAAAGAAGCCCCTCGGGCCTGGAGCAGGGCGGCAAAAGCGCGCGCGAAGGCCAAGCGCAAGGCGTCTTCCTTGGGCCTGCTGTCTTTCGTCGCCACTATCCAGCGTTCGCCGTCCCAGGCATCACGCCAGGCCTCGTAGTTGTCGGGATGCCTGTCTTTTGAAACATCATTGTCGGGCGTGCCGTCACCGCAGCTTTTCAAAAGCCCCACCGACCCAACCAAAGCCAGAAAGACGAAGACAGGCAGCAACGACGTCACAACGGGCCGACTCAACCAACGGTTGCACATTTCACTGTCCTCCATCGCCTTCGAACGACGCATCGAGCGGATTGCGCTCCGACGTGCGCAGGTAACGCCCGACTTCCGCCGTGGACGGCGACGTCCAGACGTAACGAAATAGCATGAACAAAGCACGCGCCGTGAAGTCGGAAACGGTAGACGTCCGAGACTCATACCCCATTTCAAACGAAAGCCTGTGCTGCGAGGGCCCTGGACGTGCCAGACCCGCGGCCGCTAGGGCGGTGTCGACGTCCAAACCCATTTGTCCGCCAAACCTCAGGATGCTGTCTTTCCGGTATGTTCGCACGGCAGGGGTTCGGTTTGGCTCTGGGTTTGAATCTTCTGGGTCGTACCCGGGAATAACGGCCGTTGGCAAATAATAGCTTTCCTTGAAATAGGCCAACTTCGGCGACAACGTTCCCCCGTAGAAGTAACGAGGCGTCCAGTTCCATGCCGCCGTGCCGCCTAAACGGGTGCGGTCGAAGCTCACTTTGTAAAATTTGTAGTCCATGTACGAGAGGTCGAGCGTGGCAATAGATTCTGCGGAAGGAACGTAGAACATGTTCGAAAGGCCCGCGCTCAGCACGAACCCTCGCCCTTTCTTGTTCGTGTCGAAGGTGGTGAAGGTGAGCTCCTCGTCCTCGTGGTTCACCACCGTGTTGATAGGCATGTAGAAACGAGCTCGGTAATGACGGCTCGCGACGTAGATGACGTAGGGAATGGCAGCCTCAGAAGTGAAACTCGTTCGGACGGTTTCGAACTGTTGCGAAAAAAGGCGAGTGTTCACACGTCCAAGCGACAATTGAATTTGCAATCCGAAGCGAAAGGCGTCGCTCGCGAGGTAACGCGCGTCCGTAAAAATCTCATGAACACGCAAAAACCCTCGTGTCGGTAGGGGCGACTGTGCATCGCGAGGGGACTTGAACCAATTGCCGAAGCTTGCTGCATTTGTGCCAACAATGTCCCAAAAAATGTTGTACCTGTAGTACGCCATGAGAAAGAAATCGGAACTGTTCCGCGTGCGCAACCCAAACAGAGCATTGAAAAGGAGTGTGTTCTGCTCCGGGTTCAAACAGTTCTTGCCGGTTCCCGAGGAAATCGAACAATTTTTTCCGCCGAAGCCAGGCTTAAAAAACGTTTCGCGGAGGTAGCTGAATCCAACCCCGGTTTGACCGAAAAAGCCGATGCTTTCCGGCGGCGGCGGCGGCGGCGGTGGGGGCAGAGGGGCTGGGGGAGGCTGAGGAAACCGAGATTTTGAAGGCGCCTTCATAGGGGGCTTGGGTGCCACCGGAGACTGCGGAGGCCTGTCGCCCCGTGAAGGCCTCGCAGCAGGCAGAGGTCTTGCAGGAGCCTGTAACGAACCCTGTGGAGACGCTTGCCGTGGTTGGGCCCATGCGCTGTGACGCATCGAAAAAAGAGGCGCACCACTTGCGACAAGGAGACATGCGACATTCACCGCGAAGACGAGGCGTCTGCTTCCCCCGCGGCTCCCATTCCTGTTCGCGTCAAACAATCGCCCATCCCCCTGCCGTTGTGGCTCACAACGAAGGAATGATAGCAGACCTCGTTCGACAGAAGAAAAACGACGAAAATCCCTCTTGCGCTTGCAAGTGAGCACCGAACTCCTGAGTGAAGCCGCCCCACTGTAAAGTGACAACGTACTTTCGCCCGGTCTGGGTTCCCTGGCACACCGCGATGTCGAAGAGGGTGGTGCGATCGGAGGGGGAAAGCACGTTTCGTTCGCAGGCCAGACGCAAGGGGCTACGGCTTCCCGCACCCGCCCTGCGAAGCTCAGCGGTGCCTTCAGTTCCGAGCGGCGGCAGGTCGAAACGCAAACCAGCGTCCACGGTTTCTGGCGTGGCACCCGAATCGACGCAATCGACTTCAACTCGTTCTTCCGTCGCGGGGGGGTGTTCCCTTTGCGCGACGGCCGTTGACGCCGCCCCCAGCAGTGCGAAAGCGAGGAGAAGAGCGGTTGGACGCAATGGCAGAGCTTTGTTCGTTCTTTGGCTCATGGAAAAACTTGCCTCCCTCATTTGGGTTTGGGCGAAGAATCGGCCTGGGAACGCGGAACTTAAGGGATTCTGAGGACCGTCTTTCGCAAAATCTTTTTTGCGGTTCCCCCTACAGACCCTTTACTCCTCGTCCGACACGAAAGCGAGCCAAAGCCCGAGCGCAGGCAAGTCTGCAGAGGATCTTTCCTTGATGAATAAAGAAACAAGTCGAAAAATGAATCGAAAATCAACTTCTCAAAAAAGATCGACACACCGCTGGGATTCTCGATTCTCCACGATGGCCCTGATGGCCTTTGTCGCCTCGGCCGGCGTCGCCGTCGCATCAAACGATGCCCCCTGGGGTTACTCTGGAAAAAAAGGGCCAAAATCTTGGGGACACCTGAACGAAGCCTACCGTTTGTGCGAGCGCGGCACCGACCAATCTCCCATCGATCTTCGAGACGCCGCTCCAGGAGAAGGTGACAAGCTCCGTTTCGAGTACTTCCCAAGCCCCTTGAGCGTTTGGCACAACGGCCACACCATTCAGGTGGACGTCGAAAAAGGAAGCTCGTTTCAAAATGGCCGCGGCCGCTTCGAGCTCAAGCAGTTTCACTTCCACACACCAAGCGAACACACGCGAGACGGCAAATCCTTTCCTCTCGAAATCCATCTTGTCCATTCCAACGCGGAAGGTGCGCTGGCGGTGGTGGGCATTCTTGTCGAACTCGGCAAGCGTCACCCCGCACTGGATGCCGTGTTCGAAAATATGCCGGCCAAACCCGGCAAAAAGAACGTAGAAGGCCTTTTTTTGAACGCACGTGCTCTTCTTCCCCGCAAAGGAGGCTACGATTTTTATCCAGGATCGCTCACCACACCACCCTGTTCCGAAGGTGTCAGCTGGCACGTGCTGAAGACTCCTTTGGAAATCTCGAAACAGCAGCTTGACGCCTTCCGGAAGGTGTTCAAGATGAACGCTCGCCCCGTGCAACCACTGCGCGACAGGGTGCTTCGGGAGATGTGACTTTGGCTTTGCTCTCGGAACGAATGCGCCCCACAGCGGAGCACCCCGAACGCCTTGTGGGCGCCGCTGCCAAACTTTGGAACCGCGAATTTAGCACATGGCGCAGTGAAAACCGATTCCATGCCGTCTTGTGGGGTCCTCCGGGCAGTGGCAAAACCACCCTGGCACGCCTGCTCGGCGAGAGCACGGGTCTCAGGTTTACAGCACTTTCTGCTGTTCGCGATGGCGTCAAGGACATCCGAGCCGCGGCCTCATCGGCCCCCGGTCAGCTCCTTTTCATCGATGAAATTCACCGTCTGACGAAATCGCAACAAGACGTCCTTCTTCCCATTCTTGAGTACGCGGAAGCGTGGGTTGTGGGCGCAACAACGGAATCTCCCCAGGTGTCGTTGAATCCGGCCATCCTCAGCCGCATCCGCACCCTCTACGTCGCGCCTCCGACCCATGCCGATGTTGCCCGCGCCCTGCAGGAAGGCATCAAGGCACTCGAAAGTGAAAGACAAGCACGTGGAGCCGGCCCGTTTCCACAGGAACGTCGGCAACGGCTCCACGACCTGGCCAACGATGCCATTCCCAAGGCCGCCAGTGGCGACGTGCGTTTCGCGCTCAATCTTCTCGAAACCTTGGCGGGCTGCGAGGGCTCCAACGCACACGAGGTGGCGGCACAAGAAACCGAAATTTTTCACAACCTCCACAAGGCCTACACCGAAAAGGGACATGCCGATTTTGCTTCGGCAATGATCAAAAGCATGCGCGGAAGCGACCCTGATGCGGCGCTCTACTACGCTATTTCGGCTCTCGATGCGGGGGAAGACCCCCTCTTCATTCTCCGGCGGTGCGTTATTTTCGCTTCCGAAGATGTCGGAAATGCCGACCTGAACGCCTTGCAAGTCGCTGTGAACGCCTACCGCGCAGTGGAATGCGTGGGCATGCCGGAAGGGCGCATTGCGCTTGCACAGGCGGTGACGTACCTGGCCGGCACGGTGAAAAGCAACCGGGCTTATAAGGCTATTGAAGTCGTGCGCGACTGGAAACGACAAGCGGAAGCCAAAGTGCAAGACACCTCGCTTCTGGTTCCCCCAAAAGAGCTGCGCCTGGCCGGGAAGGAATCTTACCAATATCCGCACGACTTTCCGGGCGCATTCGTGGCGTTTGAATACCTGCCTCCCGCCGTGGCCGCCGTCCGGCGCGCGCAAGGGCCTGCCTACCTGCCCTCCGATGTCGGCGTGGAAAAACGACTCCGCGAGCGACTCGCGTCGCTCTGGGACACCACGCCGAAAGGCACAAAATAACGAAGGAGTGGCGCACCCAAAGCGCGCCCAGAGTGCGGCAGCTTTCAGATCAATGGGCTCTTTTTCCCCTTGAGCTCAATGAGCGATCTTTTTATTTGGCAGAGGCAAAATCGAATCGGCGGAGCCTGGACCCTGGCGCATGTTCATCACTTCGCATGCGAGCTCAAAGTCGTCCATGTTCAAGGTTCCCTTCTCCTCTATCACCTCGCGAAGCCTTTCGAAGCGCTCGCCAAGAACCTTGTTTGTGTCCAACAGCCCGTCCATTTCAGCGCGCAAGCGGCACACTTCCCCCCCGATGCGGGTGATGGAGTCGAGCAGCCGAGCCATTTCGCCCACCAAGGCGGCAGGGTCGAGACCGTCGTCGGGCGTGCGGTGCCGACCGTCGAGCGCGAAGCTCACCTCGTCATCACTCGACCCGAAAGTCTCGTCGTCGTCGTTCTCGTCGCTCTCGTGTCCGAATCCGAAGGCCCTGCGAATTCCCTGGTCGCTCATCGTTCACCCCCAACAATGAAAGGTCTTCGGTCTGTGGGAGACGTCCTTGAAGACTCTGGCTGCCCTGTCCCTTCGCGAAATTGGCAGCCATGCAAGATCGTGCTATGCCTTCTGAACACGTTTTTTTGTGTGGCTCGCAGGGGAGAATGGAACGATCATGTTCGACATCTTGAAGAAAGTTTTCGGAACCAAAAACGACCGTGAGCTTCGCCGAATCGAGCCTATCCTCACCCGAATCAATACGCTGGAAACCGCGTTCACCGCTCTCTCCGACGAGGCCCTGCGGGGCAAAACCGACGAATTCAAGAAGCGGCATGCTGCTGGCGAATCGCTCGACTCCTTGCTTGCGGAGGCCTTTGCCGTAGCAAGGGAAGCCTCGCGGCGTGTGCTGGGCAAGCGCCAGTTTGACGTCCAGCTCATTGGCGGCATTGTGCTGCACGAAGGCAAAATTGCGGAAATGAAGACAGGTGAGGGCAAAACCCTGACCGCCGTCGCACCCGTGTACCTCAACGCCCTGGCGGGCAAGGGTGTTCACGTCGTCACCGTCAACGAGTACCTTGCTTCCATCCAGGCCCAGGAAATGGGTCAGGTCTACAATTTTCTGGGCCTCGAAGTTGGCGTCATCATGAGCCGCATGTCCGACGAAGAGCGGAAAGAGGCTTACGCGGCTGATGTTACCTACGGCACGAACAATGAACTCGGTTTCGACTACCTTCGCGACAACATGAAAGTGCGCCTCGAAGACTTCTCGCAACGTGGGCACAATTTCGCCATCGTCGACGAAGTCGACTCCATTCTTATCGATGAAGCACGGACACCTCTCATTATTTCCGGCCCCTCCGACCAGAGCGGCGACAAATACCTGATGGCCAATGACGCCGTGCGCGGCTTGCGCCGAGAAATCGACTATACGGTAGACGAAAAGTCGCGCAGCAGCGCGCTGACGGAAGAGGGCATTCGCAAGGTCGAGAAGAAGCTCGGCCTTACGAATCTTTACGATCCGGAAAACATGGACGTGGTGCATGCACTCAACCAGGCCCTGAAAGCGCACATGGTTTTCCGTAAAGACGACCATTATGTGGTTCAAGGTGGCCAGGTCATTATCGTCGACGAATTTACAGGCCGCTTGATGCAGGGCCGGCGCTACTCCGACGGCCTTCACCAGGCTCTGGAAGCCAAAGAGAACGTCGCCATTCAAGCCGAGAACCAAACCCTTGCCACGGTCACGTTGCAGAACTTTTTCCGTATGTACGGAAAGCTCTCGGGCATGACAGGAACCGCGGACACCGAGGCTGTCGAGTTCCACAAAATTTACGCCCTCGACGTGGTTGTCATCCCCACCAACCGGCCCATGGTACGCGCCGACGAAGACGACGTTCTCTTTCTCAAGCAAGGGCCGAAGTTCAATGCGGTGGCCGAAGAAATCAAGGACGCCTACGACCGCGGTCAGCCCGTATTGGTGGGCACGGTGAGCATCGAAAAAAGCGAACTTCTTGCCGAGCTCCTCAACCAAAGGAACATTCCCCACCAGGTTCTCAACGCCAAACACCATGCATCGGAAGCCGAAATCATTGCCCAGGCCGGCCAGCGAGGGCGCATCACCATTTCCACGAACATGGCCGGACGCGGAACCGACATCATTCTGGGCGAAGGTGTTGCGGGCCTCGGCGGTCTTTACGTCATTGGCACCGAACGCCACGAGAGCCGCCGCATCGACAACCAACTGCGTGGCCGTTCCGGGCGCCAGGGCGACCCGGGTCGGTCGAAGTTCTTCCTCTCTTGGGAAGATGACCTCATGAAACGGTTCAACAACGCGGCGAACCAATTCATCATGGAGCGCTTCGTTGGCGACGAAGCCATTGCCGATCCCCGCCTCACCCGCGTCATTGGCCAGGTGCAAAAGCGCGTTGAAGGCTTCAACTACGACCTCCGCAAGCACCTTCTGGAGTACGACGACGTCCTCAACAAGCAGCGCAAAACCATTTACGAAGCACGCAACCGCATTCTGCGCAAAGAAAACGTGCGCGAATTTCTGCTTCCTGAAAGCCTCGACACGGTGACGAGGCTCATTTGCGACGAGTTTTCTCCTCCCACAGGACTGCCTGGCGAAGTGGTTGCAGTCGACTACCGAGGCCTCGAACGCGCCCTTTTCCAGCGCCTCAACACCGTGCTTCCCTTCTCTCCCGACGAACGGAAGAAGGCCGAACTCACACGCGACGAGTTTTATGCCGTCATTGGCCAGAAGCTGGCTAAGGCCTATGAAACGAAAGAGCAGCTCTTTGGTGATGAACAAATGCGTGAAGTGGAGCGTTGGGTGATGCTCCAGACGGTAGACCAATACTGGAAAGATCACCTCCTTTCCCTCGACCACCTCCGCGACGGCATTGGTTTGCGAGGTTACGGGCAGAAGGATCCCCTGCAGGAGTACAAGCGTGAGGCCTTCGAACTCTTCAAGCGCCTTGTGAACGCCATTAAGCAAGACACCCTCATCGCGCTCTTCCGGGTGCAGCCTGACCTCCGCGACAAGTTCGCGGCGGAGGCAGCAGAGCAAGCGGCGCTGCGTTCCGCGCGCGAACTCAGTGCGGCCGCGGCGACCCATGCCAATGCCCAGGCTTCTTCCGAGGCGAGCCTTCAACAGGCTCTGCGTGAGGGCGCCCTGCCCGCGGAACCCGAACGCGTTTGAGCTCCCGCATCGCGGGAATCCGACTCCGGGTGTCAAAAAAAAGCACAGCAGAGTGAGCACCCGGCCCCCAACGAAACAAGCCCCCAACGGAAACGTCGGGGGCTTGTTTCGTTGGAGGCCGGCAAACTGGTAACCTCGTTTCAAGCCCCTTATGCGCGTGTCTTGCATTGCACCCTGTTCGTGAAAGGACTTTTCATGCAGCGTTCCCTTTTCGTAGCGCCTCTGACGGTTGTGGGCGTGGTTGCTGCCTCAGTTTCCGTGCCGGCCTGTGCCACGCGCAATTTCGGAGATGGGCCGAATACGGGTGAGGAATCGGCAACGAGGAACGTCTCTTCGGTCAACCTGAAACTCGACCCCACAAAATGCGATGTCGTCATCAACGGTGGAACCACGGCGGCGTTTTCAGCCGCCATCGCCGCGGCTCGTGGCTTCGGAGGACACAAGCCGAACGTCTGCCTCATCGAACCGACAGACTGGGTCGGAGGCCAGCTGACGGCGCAAGGTGTGAGCGCTGTCGACTTCCCACACCATGGACCAAAACTGGAATTTCGCTCTTTGGCGAACAACAACAAAGAATTTTTTTCCATGTTCGCAAATGGCGTTGAGAAAGACGTTATTGTCGGTGGATCAAAAAACCCTGGTGGTTGCAGCGTCTCGGCATACTGCAACACCCCGCGTTACTTTCTTCAAAAGCTTCAAGAAATGCTTGAAAAGCATCCCAATATTCAAGTGTATTTGAACAGCGTCGTGAAGGAAGTCAAAAGCTCGGGAAACAAAATCGAAGGCATTACCGTCATTCAACGTGACTCATACGCAGGGACGCACGACAAGCCTCGTTTGTCTGCCATTTGGGACGATTGGTACACGTTTCCTCTTGAAGTCAACGCCCCAGCGGCAGAAAAGGCAAAAGAAAAATTCAAAAAGACGGTGCGCACATTTCAGCTAAAAAGCGGCACCAGTCTCAATTACGTCGTGTTCATAGACGCGTCTGAAACGTCTGACTTCCTGGCATTGGGCGGCGCCGCTTACGTGCAGGGCCCCGAAACATCACGAGATGCCTACAACTCACAGCTCGATGTCTGTGGGCAAGCCATCGTTTTCCCTTTTGCGCAAAACAAAATGGGCAACAATGTGGGCGATGGATACCCGCTCCCCGCAGACTCCTCCTCGTTCTATAGCTTTACTTCGAACGGCAAAACCTTCACCAAAGAATACATTTTCAATTATCGAAAAGTGGGACCCGATCTGACACTTCAGAACTGGAATCCCGGCAATGACTACCCGTTCCGTAATTTTTATCTCACCAAGGCTACGACAGCGGCTCAACGGGCCGACTGGAAGGGAGGCGTTGATGTCAAAGCACTTGCAGAAGCGGAGGCCCATGCGCTGGGATGGCATAGGTACTTCAAATCAGAGTCCGGCATGAAGGTTGGCATCGAAAAGCAAGTCATGGGAACACACAACGGGCTCTCGAAGTTTCCTTACATCCGCGACACTCGACGCAGCGTCGCGGTGGACGACTTTTTCATTCAAGATAAAGACATCTGGCCCGAGACGGCGTCGTCCACGCAAGCAAAAGTGGCCGAAGACAGCATCGGAATTGGACTTTACGTCGCCGACATCCATTCGAACGCCGGCTGCCCTGCGCCAAACTATTTGAACGATCGCGTTGGAGACATCGCTCCCTTCACCCTTCCCTTGAAGGCCCACACGAATAAGACTTATGAAAATCTGCTCGTCGCCGGAAAGAACATTTCTCAAACCTATTACGTGAATTCAGCCAGCCGCCTGCAGCCCATTGAATGGTCGAGCGGCTGGGGAGCCGGAGTGACCGCCGCTTTTATGTGGAGTTTGCCAGCCAGCACCAAGTCCGTGCTGGCCACAAAGACGAACATTCAGAAAATTCAGGACGAGGTGAGAAAGACCCAACCCATTCGGTTTTGCCCTGGCCTGGGCAAAGGCGTCGATGCGGCTGGCAAAGACCTGGGATGCTACAGCGACTCTCAAGGTTACAAGCTTGTTCCTGAATAATGAAAAGCTCTTTCAAAGGGCTTCTTTCTTGAAAAGATAAGGAGAACAGACTTCATGCGTCACGTTGTGATCCCGATTGCTGCGTTCATCGGGCTCGGCGTTCCTTTCCTTCTTTTGGCTTCGTGTACCTCGACATCGTCCGACGAGGCAGAAGTGGTCGTTCCGAGCGACAATATGAGCGAGAATAATAGCGACAGAGAGAACGAAAGTGGAGCGGACGCAACAGCAGGCAACAAAGCAAAGGGTGAGGGCTTTCCAAAATCCCCCCCTGCCGAGCCTCTCGAAAAAAAGCCCGTGGCACACCTTGGTCCGAAGTCGCCCTTCGACAAGCCTTCAAACACAACGAAAGATCAAACCATGGCAGGGGGGTTCGAGGCCTCGCTCGAACGACAGTGGTCGTGCCTTTCGCGCACAGAACTTACGCTTTGTCGCGGACGCAACGGAGCAGGCATGGGTCAGGTGCTCTGGATCCGGTACCGAGGCCGGCTGCTGGCCAAGACCACCGCAGAGGTTCCTGTTTTTGTCAGCATCGGAGTCGGATCGAAAACAACTTCGTTTCCTCTGCGAACAAACACTTTTGGCGCCTCAGCCTTTCTCACCAACGGGCTCTATGGTTGCCGAAGCTCCACGCGCATCAAAGCGGACGACGACAAGGTGAAAACCAACTGCAAGAAAGCTCCTCCGGCAATGAAGTCGTTCGTCGACTCGTTGCCCACCTCTGCGGAAGAAATGTGGAGCCTCGCCCTCCGATTCGGCGTGACGATCCAAAGAACTCCAAAAGAGCTCCCACAATCGGACATCGACGCTGGCACGCCCCCCTTCGTGTTCGATCTTCCAGCACGGGTTGAGGCTCCCATGCCCCAAAAGCTTCCGAGCGCCGCGAACTGATTTGTTTCCGTTCACACGCCGATCAGTTTTGCAGCGGCCCCTTTCTGTCCATCCTCGAGGGCTCTAGGACTTCCTGCGCACCCTTTGTTCAGGAGTTTTTCCATGCCCACGGTTCATAGCGCCATTCTTGTTGGCGTCGACGTTGTGCCTTTGCGTCTTGAAGCTGTTTGTTCTCCTGGATTCACGGGCCTGCACCTTCTCGGACTTCCTTCGGAATGGACGCGTGATGCGCGCGAGCGCGCACGCGTCGCTCTCGAAGCGTGCGGTCAAAGGCTCGACGAACGCAAAGTGGTTGTTCAGGTGAGCTGTGAAGCCTCACTCAAACTTTCTCGCAGCGCGCCTGCACTCCTTGATTTCGCTCTGTGCGCAGTCGTTCTCCTTGCCCTCAAGGAAAGTCAGGAAGGCAAAGACGATGCGTTCGAGGAACGGCTGGCCGCACACCCTCTTTCCCTCGTCGGCGAAGTTCTGCTGTCGGGCGACGTCAGTGCCGGGGCGTCTTCGCTTTTCTGCGAGGCCGCCGCACTTTCGGCACCTTCGCATTTCAATGTGTGCCTCCCCCCTCTTTCTTTGGCATCCGATTCCACGCGCGATCGTTCTCTTTCCTTTGCCCGCCTGTTGGACTTTGCTCAATGGGTGGCGCGAGGCTGTGTCCACAGGGAGGCGAAAGAAACAAGAACGGGTTCACAGAGCGCGCGCTTAGGAAACGAACAGGGCGCGCGGGGCCAGGACCTTCTCGACTTTGAGTCGTATGAGGCCAAGGTCGTGGCCGCGTTTCCTCGGGTTTTGGCTTCGTGGAACCGCTTGCCTCGCCTGGGTCTTGGCCTTGCACTCGCTCTCGCAGGCCGGCTTCATCTTTTCGTGCTCGGAAGTCCTGGCATAGGCAAAACCCATGCCATGGGGCACGTCGCGGAGCTCCTTCCCCCTCTCACTGCGCGAGAACGCATCGAGCGCCGGCTTATTCAATGCGGCACAGGATTCGACGAGGAACGCGGCATTCGGCCGTTCCGTGCGCCGCAACACACCTGCACCGTGGCAGGGCTTGTGGGCAATGCCCATCTCGCACCCGGGGAATTCACGCTAGCTCACCGAGGCGCTCTTTTTCTCGACGAGTTTCTTGAGTTTTCCCGCACGAAACTTGAAGCGCTCCGAGAACCCCTCGAAGGCAAGCGCCTTCACCTGGCGCGCGCCCAGGGCAGCCTTTCGCTTCCCGCCGACTTTCAGCTTCTTGCGGCCGCGAACCCTTGCCGCTGCGGACATTTCCTGAGCCGGCGCAAGGGGTGTCGCTGCCTCCCTCGCGACAGGGCAAAGGCTTGGTCGCCCCTCTCGGGCCCTCTCCTCGATCGCTTCACGCTCCGATTCGCGTTGACCGACGAAGTCGACACCCTCCCTCAAGACCCTTACCTGGCTGAATTTACCGAAATGAACACAAACAAGTCCCGGCGCGATGCCTTTGCCGTTCGCCTTGCACACGTCACGGCGAGGGCGCACGGCGTCTGGCCTCCATCTGATGCCTGCGAACAGGAAAAGTCTTGCGTGCCGTTTCTTGGCGATGTCCTTTCCGACACCATGGCTCCCAACCTGCGTGCCCGGGTGCAGTGGGACGCCCTGTTGACCACAGCCGACGCCCTGTTTCCCGAAGTCGCACGTGCCTACTCCGTCGAGGAACGTCTTGCCGCCCTCTCTCACCTCCGTGATCTTGAGGGGATACTGGAACACGCTCTCCTTTACGAAACCCTTCCTCCAAAGGAAGTAAAGTCGTTCCGATCTTTGACGATACCCCTGGGGTGCGCCGACAGGGTTCTTGGGGCCGACGGAGCGAGTGCGTAAAGACAGGAGAGAACGACATGGGCAAAACGATTCTGGTGGTCGATGACGCGATGACTGTGCGCAACCTGGCGAAGTTTGCCCTAAGCAAGGGTGGCTACACCATTATTGAGGCTGAGGATGGCGTGCAGGGCCTTAAAAAGCTCGAAGAGAACAGCGTCGACCTCGTTATTTCCGACTTGAACATGCCGAATATGAATGGCCTGGACATGTGCCGGAATATCAAGTCGAATGAAAAATACAAGGCCATGCCCATCTTCATGCTCACCACTGAGGCGAGCCAGGAAGTCGCGCTGCAAGGCAAGGAAATCGGCATCATGGCATGGATAGTGAAGCCTTTCGTTCCCGACAAACTTCTGGGTGCCGTGCAGAAGGTCATTGGAAGCTAACGAGCGTTACGCATTCCCGAACCGCCGTGCTAAAATGAGAGCGTGCATTCCAGCACAGGCGGGCTCCATGGCTACATTCGCTCAACGCTTCCGCAACGTCGGACGCATCACGCAGATCATCAACGTTTTCGTTCGTTACGGATTTCGGAAAGAACTCCAAACAACGGAACTCAAGGAACTCGTCGACGCCGCGGGCCGCGAAGGCACCTCTCCCGAAGAACCTTCTTCGACACTGAGTGGTGCACAGCGCCTCGCCATGGCCTTCGAGGAACTCGGCCCCACGTGGGTCAAACTCGGGCAGCTTTTGGCCTCTCGAGAAGACGTTCTTCCGCGTCATGTTGTTCTTGAAATGCGGCGCCTCCAAGATCGTGCCAAGCCATTCCCACTCGAAACCCTCGAACGCATTCTTGCCCAGGAGTTCGAAGGCAAGCACAAAGACTCCTTTCTGGAAATCGAACCGATTCCCCTGGGCGCAGCCAGCATCGGACAAGTGCACCGAGCGCGCCTGAAAGACGGCCGCGACGTGGTTATCAAAGTGCAACGTCCGGAAATCGAGGCGGTGATAAAAACCGACCTCTCTATTCTGAAAAGCATCGCCTCGTTTCTTGAAGGGGTCATTCCTGAGGTCCGTCTTTTGCGGCCCACTGTCCTTGTCGATGAACTTTCCCGCTCACTTCAGGCGGAACTCGATTACTTTCGCGAGGCGGGCAACACCGAACGCATGAGGTCGCTTTTCGAAGGACACCCCCGCGTCTACGTCCCGGCCATCATTCGTGAACACTGCACGCGTCGCGTTCTGTGCATGGAAGCGATCAGCGGCCAGAAACTGACGGGCCTCGACGTAGAAGTGGGTGTCGCCTCGGAGCTCGTGCGTACGGGTGTTCAGGCCTTTCTCGACATGACATTTAAATTCGGAATGTTTCATGCGGACCTGCACCCTGGCAACTTCATGCTCATGGAAAATGGCCGGCTCGCCATCCTCGACTTTGGCCTCACGGCACGCCTCACACGTGAGATGCGAAACACGCTTTCGTTTATGTTCCTTGCCCTCGTGCGGGAAGACTTTGAAAGCTTCGCGCGTCTCTTCATGGAGCTCACCGAGGCGCGCCCCGACACCGACGCCCAGGGCATTGAGCATGACGTTCGCGACGCGGTAGACGCCGCCTTCAACCTCCCCATGCGCGAACTTCAAATTGGAAAATTGTTCATGCAGGTGGCTCGTATCGCAGCCTCGGGCAATGCCCCTGTCACCCGAGAACTCGTGCTCTTCTTCCGGGCTTTGGTGGCATTGGAAACGTTCGGCAAGACACTCGATCCGTCGTTCGAGGTTCTCAAGGAAGCCGTGGCGTATGCCAAAGCCATGCCAGGAACGCAGATGAACCGAAAATTCCTGGAACAAGAATCGGTGTTCATTCTGCGCGACTCCCAAGCGCTTCTCAAGGAACTGCCGTTCACCATGCGACTGCTTGCAAAACGACTGCAAGCAGGTAGCCTCAACATCAGAGTCCAATCCGAAGAGCTCCTGTTCCTGGGAAGGGAAGTCGACCGCGCCTCAAACCGGTTGAGCCTCGCTCTCATTCTCGGGGCCTTGGTGCTCGGCAGCAGTATTCTCACCTACGACAAGCAAGGGCGCCTTTTCGACTCGCTCTCCTCGTTGGGGCTCATGGGCTTCGGGGTTGCAGGTTTCGTGGGACTCTGGCTCGTGGTGAGCATCCTGCGCTCAGGCCGCTTCAGGTAAGGTCCTTCGCGCACATGCTTTCGGAATACTCCGTCGACGTCTGGTTTCTGTATGGCTCATTCTCGTATGGCCTTGAGTCCCGCGTGTGCGCGTACGCTTCCCAAGCGCTCACACTCGAAGTGGCGTTGGAAGGAACCGATTCCGCCGACGACGTCGCGTCCTTCCTCGAATCGCTCGTGGAAAATCCGCGTGGCCTCGTGCGTTCGGAAATTTGCATCTATGGCCCGACTTCGGAAGAGCCCGTTCGACTGTATACGGACGTGTCGCCGACTCTCACCTCCGTCTTTGGCCCAAGCTCAGGCTTGGGAAAGTCTGTGGTTGCCGAACACGAGGCAACGCCGACGTCTGTGCGGCTTCGTTTTACCCATGTGGCCGCTCTCACTCCGGCAGACAACGACGCTTGGCAAGTGCTCCTGACAAGCGTCTGGCCTCGGTTTCTGGCGGGGGGTTCCCGAGCCCCCCGGAGAACCCCCTGAGGTTTGTTCCGTCAAACGGGCACGAGGCGAGGACTCCCCTGTCTTTGAACCCTCGGAACCCTTTGAGGTAACATGACGGAACGACACTTCAGTGTCCGCCGTGAAGGGGAAGCCTCTTGAAGACCCATCCGCTGTCGTACCGCCTCGTTGCCCGGGCTCGAAAAGACGTCCCACTTGTTGCAGCCACCCTGGGCTTGTTTCTTGTCGCGCCTTCGAACAGAAGTCTGGCTCAAGTCTTGGAACTCCCGCCTCCGGAAGTGGAAGAAGAAGCGGACAAAGCGCCCGATTCGAAGAGCAGCCAGGAAAAAGGAAACACACCCGAGGCTGGGCCCCAAGCGGTGCTCGAAGAAGAAGAATCAGACACCAAGCCCGCAGCACCTGAGTCGGCAACGTCGACGGGCACATCCACAGAAAACGCCCCCCTCAGCGCGGCCTCTCCAGAAGCGGAGTCTCCTGACACAGGCCCTGGTGCCCATGACAAGGCCGAAGAATCGGGGCACAGTGGGGAATCCCGACCGGCGCGTCCGACGGGCTTGGGTTCGGGGCTTATTTGGTTTGCGGCAGCCTTTGTCGTCTTGGTCGTCGCGATTTTCATCTTCACCTAACGCAGACCTTTTTTGAGGGTTGAAAAGGTGAATCCCCGCGCGAACCCGAGCTCGTGTCCTTTCCGTGTTGGGGCATTCTTCCTCCGGAAAGGAAATCCCACCATGCTCATGCGTTCCCTCGCACAGGTCGCCACTGTTTCTTTTGGCATTTCTTTTGGCTTTTCGCCTGCATTTGCCGCCGACGTTGCCACGCCTTATGAACTTGAGCCCTCGAGCGCGGCTTTCCTCGTGATCACAAAAAAAGAAGGCGTCGCATCGGGCTTTGCCCACGACCATCTCATTGCCGCGCAAGACTACAAGGTGGTTCTTTTGGCGCCCGAGGGCGAACCCGAAAAAGGGGTCTTTCGCTTCGTGGTGAACGCCTCCTCTTTGACGTTCGATGCGCCAGAGACCCAAACGAAGCACTTTGCGGCGTTGAAGGCAGCGGGAGTGAAGGCCGAACCCTTTTCGCCCCTCTCAGAAGGCGACAGAGCGAAGATCAAAGAAAACGCGTTGGATGCGTCTCAACTCGATGCCGCAAAATATCCAGAAATTCTTGCTGAAGTCACCCACCTTAAAAAAGAAGGCAACACCTTCCAAGGCAGAGAGTTTTCTCATACGGCCACTGTGAAAATCACGGTGAAGGGCAAAACCGTTGAGAAACGATTGCCCGCGAATGTGACCATGGCCTCAAAAGAACTCACCGTGGAAAGCGTCGGGGCCTTTGCGTTCTCGGAGTTCGGCATCAAGGCCTATTCGGCTCTGTTTGGAGCCGTGAGGAACGCCGACCCGTTTCACATCTATGTGTCATTCAAAGCGAGGACAAAATGAAAGAAACCCTCTTCGACGCTATTTTGAGAGGCGAAATTCCGTGCAAAAAGGTTTATGAAGACGACGCCACTTTGGCCTTCCACGACATCGCTCCCCAAGCCCCGGTGCATGTTCTCGTGATTCCAAAAACTCGGATCCAAAATGTGGGCGAAGCCGACGACTCGCATGGCGAGGCTCTCGGACGCGTTCTTTTGGCCGCAAGGAACGTCGCTCAATTGCTCGGTATCCAAAAAACCGGCTTTCGAATTGTCTTGAACAATGGCAAAGACGGCGGCCAGACCGTGGACTATCTTCATGCGCATGTCCTCGGCGGACGAGCTCTCGACTGGCCTCCGGGTTAAGTCCAACAGGCCTGAAATCCTTAAAATGTATTTAATACATTATAAAGAACATCACTAGAACCCGCACACGAGAAGAGCACCCGTCTTTTCTTCCTTCTTTCTTTTGTATTCTCACCTGAACGAATTATTTTTCGTCTTTTTATAATGTATTAAATACATTTCATAAAAGCCTGACACAAAAGACCAAGTCATGCGGCGCTTCATTTTGAAGCGCCTCATTTGCGTCTGCCATAGCGATCTCTCGACGTGTGTCAAGCTGTGAAGTTGGCTGCAATTCTCGAATCCGAAATATCAACCAACAATAATTAAAGTAACAAATAGAAATAGAAAAACCTTTTAAATAGAGATTTTTTTGGAACTTAAATAAACAGACTTTCGTTCATGAGTCAGTTCTCCGACGTTGACTCAACTGCGCACGTCGGAGAAAACCGTATTCCCAGCCCATCAGAGTTCCCATCATTCGAGACGTCTTTTTCATTGAGACGAATCGATATCTTTTTCTATTTTTCAAAGGAGACCCTTGATGATAAAAATGCACGCTGTGCGCGGTTGCTCTTCACTTGCGATTTTTGCCACACTCTCGTTGCTGGCAGCATGCGGAGGCCCCACACACAAAACGGCGAATGACTCCTACGCAAAGTTCCTCAATGCCAAGAGCACCGACGCGCGCGAAGACCTCGGCGGCACGCGGCTTTCACCAAGCGAAGTTGCCTATTACCTTCGGAATGCGGGATTCCCCGAAAGCGCCATTGGCGTCATGGTTTGCATTGCGAAGTATGAAAGCTCCTATTACACCGGCGCTACGAACACGAACACCAATGGAACGGTCGACTACGGCCTTTTCCAAATCAACACTTACTATTGGGGCGACGCCTGTGGCGTCTCTGGCGGCGACCTTCTCGACCCTGGTGTGAACGCAAACTGCGCACTGCGCGTGTACCGCGAACAAGGTTACAACGCGTGGTACGGCTACCAATACAACCGCAGCGAATGCAACTCGAACCCCGCACCGGGAAGCTCAGGGCCTGGCGGCGGCACGAAGAAAATAACCCGTTCGCCAAACAAGCTCTACTCGGGCCTTTCGAAGCAATCGGCTTTCTGCTCCGACCTCCCCGTGGGCACGCCCGTCACCATCATCGACACTTACGGCGACATGCACGACGTCTCAATTCCGAGCGGCACGTGCGTCGACTGGCAGGGCAAAATCCAAACGCGAGGCTTCGTCGACGTTTCCGTCGTGAAGTGAAGGAACGCTCAGCGCGTCGCAACCTCACCAACGTTTTCGGCGACAGACGACTCTTGCGCGCGGAACAAGGGCCGAGGAGCGAACGTCTTGCGGAAGAGTTCTGTGTCTTGACGAATGCCTTCCCATCGGAAGAATTCACGCTCGAACATGCGGCCGTCGCCGGCAGTTTCGGCGAACATGCGAATGGCTCCTGAAAGGGCCGCAAGCTGGTTTGTGCCCAGGGCCTCCCCCGCGAAGAAAACCTGAGGAGGGTTTTGAGTGACGTCGACACCAAGCCCTACCTTGCCGTCGAGGTGAACGGTGTCGTTCAGAAGTTCAAGCGCCCCTTCCACGCCACCGCGCGCAATCATGGCGTCCACGGCCACTTGCGCGTAACCGCCACTGGCGAGTTTGGGCGTCAGGTTCCCGCGCGCATTCACCAGCGCAAGGGTTCCTGAAACGCGCGCATCGAGACGTGCGCGCACGCCCGCACTGACGGTTGCGGGAACAGGACCAATGTTGAATGGCGCCGACACCGCCTTGTCGAAATTGAGCAGCGTGAAGTCTCGGGTGAATTCGAGTTCAGGCGCGGAAATGGAATCGGTCCACACTTGGTAACCAAGAACAAGGACTTCTGCCTCCGCCGTGGGGCTGCCCGTCACGGGCAGCCAGGCGCCTGCGCGCGCTGCGAAAAGATTCAACTCACTTTCCAGGAGCGTTGCATTGCCCACACTCTGTGCTGCAATTTCGGTGCGCATGTCGGCCAAGGGCAGGCCTTCGCCCATGCGAGCGCGCAGGCACAACTCCGACTCTACGGCCACCGCGAAACGAGCAGCGTCGCCACCCTTCCAGGAATGGGGAAAACATTTTTCTTGGGCGCCGGCAACCCATTCGCCTCCGCGCTGCAAAACGCGGGCGACATCGTGCGATGCCGCTGTCGACTCCACAGCTTGGTCGGCAGCAGACAACAGCGTTGACTCCGCATATCCATTCGAACAGGCAGAACCTGCAAGAACAGCGAAGGCAGAGAGCCAAGCAAAACGCACAGCGGGGGACGGAGAGCGTGCACGAAGGAACATGAGAGTCACTCCTGAAGGTCTATGGGCCTTGCGTCACATCCCTTCCGAGAGGAGGCGCGAGGCGAGCCGTTGGACATCTGCAAGTGTGGGGTCGGACGCCACCTCTTGCACGAACTTCTGCACCTCCGGATTCACCTTTCGGGAAGACCAGAGGAGATTCAGCATCCCGACGCGCAGGCGCGACGAAACCTGGAGAGGAAATGCCTTCATCAGAAAGCGCGCCAGGCTTGGCCTCGCCCCCTGTTGTTTCAAAGCGAGGAGCGCGCTTTCACGAACGCGTTCCTCACGATCGGAAAGAGCTCGTTCATACTCCGCTTCAAATTCCTCGAAAGGAACGAAACGCAGAGCGAGAATGGCATTGGAACGCACGGATGGGTCGGAATGCCCCACGAACGTCGACGCCGCGCGCAGAAAAGCGCGATCGCCGGAATTCCCTCCTGCTACTAGCGTGTTGATGATTTCCTGGCTCGTGCGCGCCGCCAGAAGCCGCTCGCGAAAACTCAAAGCAATGCGACGAGACAGCTCCCCTTCCCTCGCCTGCCCTTTGTGAGCCGCGATTCCCAGCGACAAAAGCGCACTCTTCGACTCCGCAGAGGGCTTTCCACGAGACAGCTCTTCCAAGTAGAGCAGTGTTCCGGCCGTGGGATCTTCTGCCATCCCAAGCATGGGGACGAGTTCGAGACGCTTTTGAGATCCGGAGGGCGCGCCGGCGTGAACGTCGCGAAGAGCCGCCTGAGCTTCAGGTGTTCCCGCGCTCGAAAGCGCTCCTGCGAGCAGCTGAAGTTCTAAAGAACCCGCGCCCGCTTCGGCTGCTCTCACACCAAGTTCCTTGGCACTCAAAGGCTCGAGTACCAAGAGCGCCTTAAGCTTCAGGTAGAGCGCCGTTTTCTCGGCCTCATCGGCCCGCTCCCCGCCACGGGTCAGGTCGTCGAGCTTGGAAAGCAAAGTTGCCAGCGTGTCGTTCCCCAAGGTTTCCTTGTGCATTTGACGCTCAAGGTTGGGAGCGCGGGAAGAAAGGCGCGAGTCTTGTGTTCGACCAAGCGCTTCCCGCAACAGAAGTTCCACTTCAAGCAGAGAGGCGTCGCTGAGCACTCCTGTGCCCATGCGGTTCGCTTTCCAGGAGTAATGATTCGTTGCAAGAGGAGGGTGCCCTTCCTGCCACAGGACGTGCGTCCGTTCCCCTTCAAACGAAACCACATGAAGAGGCACATGGGCAGCTTCAAGACGGCCTGACGCACTCACCCGCGAGCGCAGACCGCCCGAAACGACACCCGCGCTTTCCAAGGTGCGGCTCAAGCTCCACGTGTCTGCCCCCTGCGCTTCGACAACGTACCGCACCGACACGGGCGCCGAGGGCGACACACCGACCTCTTCGCTTTCTCGCACATCGAATGAAAAGCCCGGCTGGGCACCAACCACGGGGTGCATCCGTGGAAACTTCAAAGCGAGAGCCCGAGCACCGTCGACAAGCAGATTCTCAACGAGAGCGCTTGTCTCTTTTGCACCTTCGGCCTGCAGGAACTGGGGCCGCCCCACATCGAACCCAAGTTCGCTTTCGGGCTTGGCAAAAACCAAAAGGCCATTTTCTCGGAGTGCCCCGCGGACGGTCGCAGGAACAAGAGGAGCAATCGACTTCCCTCCTCCCGACAAAGGGCTCTTCTGAAAAAGAGTGTTTCCCTCGCCCGTGCGCACGTGTGCTTCAAACGACGCAGGGACAACAAGAATGCGTCCTTTCGTCGTCAGCACGAAAGCACGAAGGCGAAGCGTGCTGACGACTTCAATGTTTTGCGCTGGTCCTGGAGGCTGAACGGAAGACGTTCCTGCGTCGGATGCCGCAACGCCCTTCGACTCATGAAAAACGTCGTAGGAAACCCAGTGGCCTTCACGCGCGGACCGAAAGGGCCAGCTTTCGAAGCCGCTGGATTCCACAACCGGAGTGTTTCCTTCTGCAGAGCGTTCGGGCTGCGCGACTGTGGAGCTCGCAATGGGGGAGCTTCCAAAGGAAACGAGAAAGGCCCTAAACGTTGGAAAAAGAAACGCTATGGATGCGCACACAGCACCCAACGCGACCGTGAAAAAAAGGGCGACGCGCCAAAGGCGCCCGGATGGCATCTCTCGTCACCTCTCTTGCGGAAAACGTTACGCGTTTCCCTATCACAGAAGCCGGAGACGAGCAAAAGACTCAAAAGGGGCTCGAGCACGATGGCCCAATCCAACCGCCGTCCTTCGAACTTAAGGAAACCGATGAGGCGTTCCCATTCTCAGAGAGAATGAATTCTTCACACCCTTGCCGGACTCATCGCGTTGCCACTGTGAAAACCTTGCGCGAGTTCGCTTCCAGTGGGCCGCCCGTGAACTAAGGTTCAACAGGTGGCGGAGGCGGAGGGGGATCCATTCCGTCGGGTGGCGGAGGGGGATCCATTCCGTCGGGTGGCGGAGGGGGATCCATTCCATCTGGCGATTCGCTCGGTGGAAGGGGCGGCATATCCTCACCGGGGGGAGGCACGGACCCTCCGGGAGGCACGGGCCCTCCGGGAGGCAAGGGGAGTGAAGGGGCGTCGGGAAAACCAAACTGCTCAAAGGCAGACTTGTAGTTTTTAAAACTCGACTCCATGAGAGCACGGAGATCCGCAGGCAGAGAGGCTTCTTCCGCACTCAGCGAGGAGTCGAATGCCGAAGGATCGAACGAGGGTGAGGTCCCAGTTTCTCGGTTGGAGTCCTATGCGGTTGTCGTAGGAAACTCATCGTCGGAGGGTGGATCCTCGCCGAACTTTGCCATGAAATTCCATGGCAGGAAGGCATCCGGGTCT
>JADCJN010000193.1 GCA_020247005.1 Silvanigrellales bacterium | reverse complement strand
TCCTCACTTCATCTTCCAGAAGAGAGCCCTGGCCTTTGCCCTCTGCGTCTTTGTGGCTTCTGAATTTTCTTGGCGAAACAAGAATACGCCCCAAAGGACTCCGCAATAAATCATCGTGTTCACCACTGCGGTCATGTTCCGAAAAACGAGAATGCTGAAGGCGGCAGCCACAGAACAGGCCACAACAAAACCGCGGCTCACGGTCGACTCGCCTCCACTTTCCGAAGTCACTTTCAGTGGAGACGCCTCGCTGGGAAACGCAAGCGTGCACTGGGGATTCAAATAGGGAGCAATTTCCGCCCGGGGAATCCAAAAAAGCAGCGTGCAGTTTTGCTCGTCCGCTTCCCGCTCCACAGAAAGCAGGAGCGACCTGTCGCCATCAAGCACGTAATCGGCCATGTCGACAGGCTCGCCCGTCCGCACCTGCCAAAAGAACTCACCTCTTACCGCATCGTAAACAGCCTTGCAGTCGTCGTAATACTGAAAGCTCAAGCCTTCAAAACGTGGGTTTCGGGGCGAAGAAAGCACTGGGGCCAAACCCTCTGGCAAGGCATTGACTCTTTTTCCGGCGTAAAAATAGCCGCCATTGAACACAATCCAAAGAAAACCTTGGAAAGGATTGTGAAGCAGAATTTCTTCCCACGAGTAGGTGTTGTCGGCCAGGGAGCGGCGCGCTGCCCCCACAGCGCGCCACTTGCGACCTTCCAGGCGAACGTCGGTGCCCAATGCGATGCAAGGATTCCAGTCTTTTTCGAGGGCAACTTTCCCAAGGACCTCGCGAGTGAAAGCCGTGTCGATCACACTGCCGCAATGTCCGCATACCACCGAGAGGGAATGACCAGCCGCACGAACATCAACCCGGCCTCCGCACGACGGGCAGTTGAGTGCGTCAAAAGCGAGACGTCGCGGAAACTGCGGCGTCGCCCTATCGCCACTCATTGCAGTCCTCGCGCGTGAAACGCAACTCAAGACCTGAAGGCAGAACATAGGCGCCTAAGGAACAGACTCTTTCGGATTCCGCAAACTCAACAGTACACAAGTGAGCTTTCGCATCGACGCAGTCGATGGAGACAAACGGGCGACCAAGAGGCGTTACGCTCGGCAACTCTCCTTCCACGGCCGAAACCCGAGCTTTCTTCACATCCACCACTTCAAACGACTTGCCTGAAAACGAAAAGCGATGGCCTCTTTTCACATCGCGCGAAACATTCTGAGGTGGTGTTAGGGTGGGCCTCAGAAAGGCGTAACACCCCTGCGCGTCGGTCAACCATCCGTTTTCCGATTTGCCGAACGCCACGTGCCACTCTTCCCAAAACCCATGCTCCCAAGTGATTTGCCTTCGCCCAATAACTTCGAACGACCGCTGGTGGTGGATTCCCATGGTGCCAAGGCGCAAGGGCGAAACACTTGCCAAGACATCGGCGCACACGCCGAAATTGCGCAGGGAATCGCCTTCTCGCGCCACGAGCGAACCACAATAAGGGCAAACACACTGCACACTGGACTTCAACTTGAAGTCCAGAGGACCCGCGCATTGGGGGCAGTTTCCCACACTTAGGTTTGTCGCGTGCCCTTTCACTCTTTATTGCCCTGGCAAGGGGGGAGGCTGGTTGGCGAAAAAGCCCGCGAGCTCAGGCTGTTTTGCAGCGGGTTCCCAAGCGGCGAGCCCACTCTTCCACACCAGTGTTTCGGCCGTCACTTGTCCGCTTGCAATGAGATGAGAAACGTCTTTCACCGCAAACGGGCCTTGCGGTTTGCCTTGAAGTGCGACGTGAAACAAGGAACCACTGGGCAGTGGGGGAGGGACTTCACCCTGCACAGGGGAATTCGCCGTTGCTTGAGCGCTCGCTCCAAAGCTTTGCGACAGGGCCTGCGCCATGGTGAGACCCACGCCGAAACCAGCACCGAGCTGAGCTGTGCCCGAACCATCGCCACCCTGCACCGCTTCGCGCACGGCCTCTGCCGTTTGGTACCTCATGTACTTTGAAAGGTCGCCCACAGCACCCATGGACGAACGCTTGTCGATGGCCGTTTCGACTTCCTTCGGAACACTCACGTTTTCGACAAAGAATTTCCGGATCTCTAAGCCCCAGCTTTCGAAATCGTCGCGAATGGCTTCCTTCACGAAATCGGCGAGAATTTGGTAACTCGCAAGGAGGTCGAGGAGGGGAGCTTGTGTGGTTCCCAACACCTGCGCAAACTCTGCCAAAATGACTTGCCGCAATTGAGTGTCTATCTCGAAGTCGTCAAATTGCGGGTCGGTGGCCACCAGCTCACGCAGAAATTTCGCGGGGTCGACCACCTTGAAGGTGTAGCTTCCAAACGCCCGCATGCGGACAATGCCAAAGTCAGGGTCACGCTTAATGAGCGGATTCGAAGTGCCCCACTTGTGCCCCGTCTGTTCTTTGGTGGAAACGAAGTAAACCTCAGCTTTGAAAGGCGAGTCAAAGCCATATTTCCAACCACGGAGAGTCGAAAGAACGGGAAGATTTTGAGTCGACAGCGTGTGCATTCCTGGTGCGAAAACGTCGGCTATTTTACCCTCGTTCACGAACACAGCAGCCTGTCCCTCGCGCACCGTGAGCTTCGCACCCATCTTGATTTCATTTTGATAGCGAGGAAAGCGGTAGGCCAAGACAGTCGACGCGTCGGGTTGCGTCCATTCAATGATGTCGATGAATTCTGCTTTGACCTTGTTCCACAAGCTCATGCTGACTCCCGCGCGTGCCGTTTTCGAGTTCCCAATTGGGGAACGCAACACTAACATTCAGGGAGAAAGCGTCAACGCGGTCGAGGCAAGGTGAAAATTCAAGACTTCCGTTCCCGAGCGCGCTTCTCAGCGCGACGACGCCGCGAGCTCAGCTTCAAGCTTGTCGAACGACCCCGTCCATCCCAAAGTCATGCCACCTCGAGCAGAAGTGAACACAGCCCGCTCTTCTGCTGTCGCATTTTTGTCGAGATCCCAACGAACAGTGACCCGCGTGGCACCATTGCCTTCTGGCGCGAAAATCACGGTGGTCGACATCGATTGTGGCCATCGGGGCTCCAGTGCAAAGCGTGTGGCTTGGCCTTGTTCGTCGCAAAACCCCTGTGTGTATCGCAAAAGAGTATGGGGCCGAATAACCTCATAGATGGACTTGCTAAAAAGAGTGGTGCCGTCGGCATAGCGCATGCGAGCGAGAGCCTGTCCTCCTTCCCGGATATCGGCTTTCAAGAATTCCATCTTCGCCCCCACAGGCGGCAACCAGCGAGCCAACTGTTCAGAGGTGATCCACTGAGCAAAAACCGAGGCGGGCAGAGCCTGAAAAGTTCGATTGATGAGGAAAATGTCGGCACCCGACGCACGGGCCTCCAGATGCTCTCCCAGCCTGTCCCATGTGGCATGTCCACCCACCTTTTGAATGTGCACGCGAGTTTGCGCTGCTGCTTCGGCGGTGGGGAGCGTCATGATCATGTTCATTTTCGCTTTGCCATCGCTTTCCGAAAACTGCACGATCACGCGGAACAAAGGCTTGCGCTCGTCATTTCCCCCATGGTCGTAGACGAGCCGCGAATGAGACTCCACCTCCAAATAGAGGGTCTTGTTTTCATAATCAGTGCCATCGGGGCCATGCATGGTGTAGTGCCATAGGCCACCTGGCTTGAGTTCCCGGCCATGGGTCGTGAGAGAAAAGCCGCGCGGGCCCCACCACAGCGCAAGCTGTTCGGGGTCGGTCCAAGCAGCCCACAGCTGATTGACTGAAGCGTCGTAGACGCGCTCAAGATGTAATTCGTAGGGTTTGCTCTTTTCCGACATTAAAGTCTCCTTTCAAGCACCTTCAAAATGCTTTTGTCGAGTTCACTGATGCGGGAATGCAGATTGTTCTGGTCGTCGAACACCTGCATTTTCGTGAAATCCAGGCGGAAAATTCGTCGGTTCTCATCGACGTAGGCGGCATTGGGGTTGTTGGAAAACGTGGGCATGAATTCGCTGCAAATGCGCACTCGGTCAGGCGGAACAGGAACACGCCAGGAAAGCCCATCGATGGGCCGAATGGGAGTGGCATCAAAGATGTCGAGTACGGTTGCAAAAATGTCGGACTGGGACGTCGGGCCCTTCGCATTTTCACGCAGAGTTGCAAGCTCATTTGGCAGCAGCGTTACGGGAGGCACGACGAAAGAAGGAACGACAATAACGTCCGCGTCGTATCCGGCATGGAATTGCGCTTTCGACTCCCGGCCATCGGCAATCGACTGCCCATGATCGGACACGAAAAAAATCCACGTGTTGGGCTTCTGGCGCCGCACATTCTCCACCAGTTCGGCCAATGCGGAATCAGAGTAACGAACGCTGTTGTCATAAGCGTTGCGAGAATTTGGTTCACCTTCGGGAAGGAAGATTTTTGCCCAAGGCGGTGAGTGATCGGCATAGGGGTAGTGGCTGCCATTCATTTGGTAAACCAGAAAAAAAGGCGCGCTGGTTTCTGTGACAAAGGGAAGGACTCCCTTCCGAATGACATCATGGTCGTCAGCTCCCGTGCGCACCGTGACGTTCGCCGAGAATTCAGGTCCAGGCCGCACAACGTCGAGCGAGTTGTCGACCACGAGCTTGTCGAAGTTGTACCAACGGATGTCTTGGGCACTAAAGAACGCGGTTCGCATACCTCTTGCTTTTGCGTAGTTAAAAATGCTCGGATGGCTGTAAATACGCCCTTTTGGATCGGGCCCTTCGAGACCAAAAAGCATGTAGGGAAGCGAGAGCATTGTTTTATTGCCAACAGCCAACATGTCGTCGAATCGAACCAACGTCCCATCATCCAGGAGGGCCTGGAGCTTTGGAGTCGTTGGGCGCCTGTATCCATAAATCTGCATGTGGCTACGCGCCGCAGACTCACCCACAACCCAAATGATGTTGGGAAGATCGCGCGCCGTGCGGGCATCCGGAGGCACCGTCGGTTTTTGAAAAGCGAATGCGCCAAACCGAATGGAAAACGATTCCAGCAACGTTCCGTAAAACGCATAGACGCTGTTTTGGTAAAGTGCCACGGAATACCAATTGTAAGCCCCCGCAGGCAGAAGTCCGCAAACAAGGAGGGAACACACGGCAAGCCCTGTGCGAGACAGCAGTGGTCGGCGCGGCGCACAGGAATCTACGGAGCGCGCCAGAAGAATCAACCCAGCCGCCAGACCAACAACAGCAAGGAACATGCGAGGCAATGAGATGAGGTCGAAGAAGTACGTCATGGTCTCCATGGCGTTCTTAGCGGCAAAATCGAATCCGTTGGGGCGAATAGTGTCGTTGTAAACCTTGAAGTGCGCAAGCTGCGCCAAGGCGGGTAACGCCACGAGCGCCGCAGTCACAGTCCAAAGGCACACACAAACCTGCCCTTTGAACCGACGCATGACTTCCGAAGCTTTCCACCGCGCGAGCCCCGCGCGCACAAGCCAAAGGGCCGCCGCCAAGAACAACGTCGAAACGGCCCAATTGACGTAGAACCGCAGGCCCGTTCCATGGCGCACCAGCCAGGCAGCATCGTGAACCAAAAACACGTCCGTAAATGCCAGCACGCCGACGGAAGAGAGAAAAAAATGTATTTTCTTCAATTTTGTCTACTCGGTGAAAAAGAGGTGTCTCTCCTGAGGCTACCTTTCTTTCTCCGTTGTGTGAACAACCGCCCCTCGGAGCGTCGTTATCTTGAACGCTTGCATCGACCCGGCAAATCGAACCGGTCAAGTTCCATCACCTTGTTCCATGCAGCGACGAAGTCGGTCACGAACTTTTCTTTGCCATCCGCCGACGCGTACACTTCAGCGTATGCCCTCAGCTGAGCATGTGAGCCAAAGACGAGGTCCACCGACGTAGCCGTCCATTTGGCCTCGCCTTTTCCATGCAACCGCCCTTCGTAAACATCGTTGTTCGCCAATGAAGGCGTCCATTCCATTTGCATGTCTAGGAGGTTCACAAAAAAATCGTTCGAGAGCACGCCTGGACGCGCTGTGAAGACGCCGTGCTTCAAATTGCCGTGATTGATACTCAGAGAGCGCAGACCGCCCAAAAGAGCGGTCATTTCTGGCGCGGTCAAATTCAGAAGATTGGCCTTGTCGAGCAACAGAGTTTCTGGCGACACCAGGGCCCCCGGGCGCACGTAATTGCGAAAACCGTCTGCTTTGGGCTCGAGCACCGAGAACGACGCCACATCCGTTTGTTCCTGTGAAGCATCGGTCCGGCCAGGTGTAAACGGCACCACGACGTCATGCCCTGCCAACTTCGCCGCTTTTTCGATGCCCGCGCACCCACCCAGCACAATGACATCTGCTGCCGACACCGCCTTGCCGTTCGACAAGGTCCGGTTGAAGTCTTCTCGCACCTTTTCAAGCGTTTGCAAGGCTTTCGTGAGCTCTGCAGGCTCATTCACTGTCCAGTCTTTTTGAGGTGAAAGGCGTAGCCTCGCACCGTTTGCCCCTCCGCGCATGTCCGTTCCACGGAACGAGGCCGCTGCCGCCCAGGCGGTTGCCACCAATCGAGAGACCGAGAGCCCCGACTCAAGGATTTTAGTTTTGAGAGCAGCCACGTCCTTGGCGTCGATGACGGGATGCGAGGCTTTGGGAACGGGGTCTTGCCACACCTGAACAGGAGCAATCCAAGGCCCAAGGTAACGAGAAACAGGGCCCATATCGCGGTGCAGAAGCTTGTACCATGCTTTGGCGAACGCATCGGCGAGTTGATCGGGATTCGCGTGAAAGCGCTTCGTGATCACCGCATAGGCGGGGTCCACTTTGAGCGCGAGATCAGAGGTGAGCATCATCGGAGCATGGCGCTTCGTGGGGTCGTGCGCATCTGGCACTGTTCCCTTGGCCGAAGTGTCTCGCGGAGTCCATTGTTTCGCACCTGCAGGACTCGTCGTCAGTTCCCAATCGTATTTGTAGAGGTTCTCGAGATAGCCATTGCTCCACTTCGTAGGCTCATTGCTCCACGCACCTTCAAGACCGCTTGTGATGGTGTGGGGACCCTTTCCACTTGCAAACGAGTTCTTCCAGCCAAGGCCCATGGCGTGAATTGGACACCCTTCGGGCTCCTTGCCAATGTGGTCAGCTTTTGCTGCCCCATGACACTTTCCAAAGGTATGCCCCCCCACAATAAGAGCCACTGTTTCTTCGTCGTTCATAGCCATGCGCGCGAAGGTTTCTCGAATGTCGCGTGCCGACGCCAGGGGGTCGGGATCTCCGTTCGGGCCTTCCGGATTCACATAAATCAAACCCATTTGCACCGCACCCAGGGGACCCGAAAGCTCCCTTTCGTCTCCGTATCGCTCGTCACCAAGCCAGGCATCTTCCGGCCCCCAAAAAATCTCTTCGGGCTCCCAGACGTCTTCGCGCCCGAATCCGAACCCGAAGGTCTTGAAGCCCATAGACTCCAGTGCGCAATCGCCCGCAAAAACGAACAGGTCGGCCCACGAAATTTTCGCACCGTACTTTTGCTTGAGGGGCCACAAAAGCCTGCGCGCTTTGTCGAGGTTCGCATTGTCGGGCCAGCTATTGAGGGGCGCGAAGCGCTGCGCGCCGTCGCCTCCGCCTCCGCGACCGTCGGCAATGCGGTAGGTTCCCGCAGCATGCCAGCTCAAGCGAATAAAAAACGGACCGTAGTGCCCATAGTCTGCAGGCCACCACTCCTGGGAACTCGTCATGAGCTTAAAGAGGTCGGCCTTCAAGGCGCCAACGTCTAGTTTTTTGAATTCGTCGGCGTAGCAAAAGTCAACACTCAAGGGATTCGACCGAGAAGAGTGTTGATGAAGCACAGAGAGGTCGAGTTGCTCGGGCCACCAGTCACGATTCGTGCGTGGACGGGTGCGTGCAGGTGTCGGGGATGGGATGACAGGATTTTCGCTTTCACTAGGGCTCTGAGACATCATTGTTCCTCTTCGTTTTCTTGGCTCAATCGCAACACTTTACATTCCCACACGAGGCACACTGGTTCTTTTTAGGAAGCCCGAACAAGAACCTCCGAACCTGCAAAGTTGACACAGGCACCCTTGGAAGACGACCCTAACACCGTTACCTTCAGAAGGCTCCTGAAGCCCCCAATTCGGCGCGAAAAACACCTCCTTCGCAAACAGGTACAATTTGCCATGCAAACGAAACGAACGGTCGTATCGATCTCGTGCCTCCTCATGACTCTTGCAGCGAGTTGCGCAACTCGAAAATTCGGCGAGAAGTCCACTTCAAGCAGCGCCTCGAAGCTCGATCGTATAGCATCACTGGCAAATTATAATGGCAGCATCATATGTCCACAAGGCGCATATGCAGAGGCTTCCAACGAAACAGAAGTGCAAGACGTCATCAAATTAGTGCGAGGAAGCGGCAAGACAGTCCGAGTGGTCTCGCAAGAGAAGCCACACTCCTACAGCACGGTCATCTGCCCAACCGATGGAGGCGTGGTTCTCAATCTGCACAAACTCAATAAGATTATTGCCATCGACACGACCTCATCCGTGCCAACGGCAACGGTCGAACCCGGCGTCCGCATCATCGATCTTCAAGAGGAACTGCACAAGCAGGGCTATGCTTTTCCGGTAACACCCGACTACAACGATGTGACGCTTGCCGGTGCAACCGCGACGGGTGCTCACCACAGTTCCCTGAGTCTCGCCAGCGGCATCGCCGATTGGACCGAAGAAATGACCGTCATTAACGGGAAAGGCGAGCGCCAGGTCTTTTCTGGAAAAGAACTCGACCCTGTCCGCGTCCACCTCGGGCTTCTCGGCGCAGTCGTGCAACTCAAAATGCGAATCGTTCCTCAGTTCAAGCTCCGCTTCGGGGTGTCGCGGTTCGACGACAGCAAACTCAGTTCAGAACTGAGTCAGCAAATTGCGGGGGCTGAGTATGCAAAAGCAAGTTGGTTTCCAACAAACAACGAATACGTCCTTGAAACCTTCGAGAAGGTGCCTGTCACAGAAAAAGGTGATTCTTTCAGCACCACGTGGACTGCGATTCCGGACACCTCCATTTTGGGAGATCTCCCCAATCAGGTATTGAATGCAAGTAAGTTTGCGTCCTGCACCGCCGAGTTCGTGCGAACGAAAACCTTTGGTGGTTTTTTCAAAGTCATCGACTCACCCCGAAAAAATCCCGTCGGATTTTCCCATAAAATGCTTGCCGGAAATTGCCGCGGAGACAAATGCCCCTGGGAAACAGGAACGAAGTCGCGCACCGTGGAAGTCGCCTTTCCCCTCGCAGATTTTCCGAAATGGGTAAGCGACGTGCGCAGCATCTTGGATGCTCGTCAGGCGTGTTTCATTAATGGGCTCTACTTGCGCTTCTCAAAGGCTTCGAAAGGAGCTCTTGCTCAGGCCTTCCAAGAAGACAGCGCCATCTTTGAAATTCACATTGTGCAGAACAAAGAACCAGGGCTCGAGAAGTGGAGCGACGTTTACGACGAAATCGTTCAAATGACCCTTGCCAAGTACAAAGGAAGGCCGCACTGGGCAAAGAACAGCACCCCCTATTTTGTGAAGTTGGGTGCTGCACAATACCCGCAATGGAATGACTTTGAAGCCATTCGCACCCGAATGGATCCGGATGGCCTTTTCGTGAGCTCCCTTTGGGCAAGCATCAACCAGGAAACGAAAGGCGAAAGCACCCTCCCCACGGCCCCCAACTGCGCCGTCACCCGCAGCTGCATTTGCTCCACCGACGCTCAATGCGGCTCGGGTGCAAAGTGCGTTCCCGGGGGGTTCTTTCAGGACGCCCGCGTCTGCCGCAAGTAACTCTCCTCAATCCGCTCACAGACACCCGTTCTCGAGGTCGGAGTCGCAGTCCCGATGGCTTTTGCTGGGGGGTTGACCGACGGGCGCAACGAGCTCTGGTATCGGTGTGCCCTCCAAAGGCCAGGCCCTCACGTCAGCCGAAGGCACGAACACGATGCGTTCCTTCGCAAGGTCTTCCACCAGGGCGAATTGACCGCGTCTGGCTTCTTCCGACGCCACAGCCAAAACCCGCATGCTTTCCTGTGGACTATGAAACCCCGTGCTGTTCTCGCTCGAAATGAAGTCCCAACGAAAGCTCGCGGTGCGGTGAGACGCTTTAGCCCGGGCAAGAATGTCGTCGGCGCGACCGGCAAGTCCGGCATTCTCGAGAGCCAAGCGCGCCGCTTGGATGTCGGAAATGAGCGCGAGCAAATTTCCCTCGGTTGCTCGGAGCTGTTCCGATGTTTTTCTCTGGACGGAAAGAACTCTTTCCCGCAAATGCTCGTCGCTTTGGTTATGACACGCTCCACAGGACGAACGCACGTCAAACAAAGGAGAACGGATGTTGTGTTCCGTAATTTTACGGGCACCCACTCGTTTGTAGGGCATGTGACAATCTGCACAGGAGACTCCCGAACGGGCATGCAGGCCGCTTGAAAAAAGCTCCGTTTCAGGATGCTGGGCCTTGAGCATGGGTGCTTTCGACTCGGAATGCACCCAGTCTTTTGAAAAGACACCCGCAGCGGCAACCTCGGTGTAGTGAGACTCAATCATTTCAATTCGCAAAGGCTTTTCCTTTGGCCATTTGCTCCAAGGGAAAACCAGTTCCTTGTTTTCGCCTCGAAAATAATATTCCACGTGGCACTGCTGACAAACGTGACTCCTCATTTCCTGTGGGCTGGCAACGAGGCCTTTTTCCGGGTCAGCGGCATAACCTCGAGAAATCATGGCCTGAAGATAGGCTGGGCGAGTGATACGAAGCGACATGTCCTTTGGAGAGTGACAGTCCGCACAAGTGCTGCCCAAACCTCCTGCATGAATACCTTCGCCGTGGCTCTTTTCCAGATGCTCTTTGAGGTCCTGGTAGGGAGTTGAGTTGAATGTCTCCCAGCCCAATTCTCGGATAAGAGAAGGCGCCCATCCACTGTGGCAATTCATGCATGCTCCAGGCTGGCCCTTGAAGTCAGGAAAACCGTGAGCTTGGAGCCACTTTGCATCGTTTCGTTTTGTTTCCATTTGATCGACTTGAGAATAGATGTGAGACCTCTCCTCGTTGAAGTCGGCAGCAAACGGATAGCCAGCCCAAAGACGGGTGAGCTGCGGATAACGCAAGAGTTTGCTGTAGGGCAGACTTCCCCCAAAGGGAGTCGTCTCGGAGTTTTCTTTCATCGCGCTATACCGGGCGAAGTGCTCTGGGAAGGCACGACCCCAAACCTCGGGCCGCACATCAGCTTCAGACAGAACAGCGAGCTCGGGGAGCGTGTGTTTGGCTGCTTCGGTGCGCCTGGCGATGGAAACCAGGAACGCGCCCAAGAGAATGGCCGCCGCAATGCCTGAGAAAACAACAATCCCAAGCCGCTTCATTTTTCCCATTCTAAACACAATCCGTTTCCTCGCTAATGATGTTCGTGTCCAACGTCGGAGTGGCAGCGGACACAGGCTCCCCCACCGTGCTCAAGGCCCGCCTGACCAATGAGGCCTGCGTGGCAACTCGTGCACGTCGTCTGCACCACCAGCTTCGACAGCGGTGCTGCGCGCAGAACGGAAGGAAGCTCCTGAAACGTAAAAGCGTAGCTGTGTTGAAATCCATTCACGCCTTTCACAACCCATTTTAAAACAGGATGGTGAGGCACGTGACAGTCGTTGCAGCCCGCAACATGGGCGTGGTCAGACTTGCTCCAAGACTCATAGGTTGCGGTCATGACGTGACAGTTCGCACACGCTGCCGGATTATTAGAAAGGTAGGAAGTCCCTTTTCCGTAGATAAAGACAAAGCTTCCTAAAGAAACAAGGAAGGCCATGATGCCCATTAACGAAAGAAATGAGCACGAAGTGACACATTGTCGCAAAGTCCGGTCAAAAAGTCCCTTCGCATCGAACTTATGCTTATCAACCGCGTGTTCACTTGACGAAAAACGTGCTCCCACCCACGCTGTAAAGAACCGTGCCCGTCAGAATGCATCTTGGAGGTCTTTGCATGTCCGCAGCCCGTCTCGTTTCGAGCACAATCTCCTTCCTCTCGCTCGCAGTCCTGGCCTTCTTTCTGAGTGCGAGTCCTACGAAGGCCCATGGCACCTCCAAAACCCCAAGCACGAAGGAGCAGCCCTTTTCTGACCAAGAAATTGCTCACATTCGGGCGCAAATGTTGCTCTTCCGAGAAGAAGCCGTTGCTCTCATGC
>JADCJN010000192.1 GCA_020247005.1 Silvanigrellales bacterium | reverse complement strand
TCAGGACGTGCCCTTTCAGGACGTGCCCTTTCAGGACGTTCAAACCTCTCTGTGCGCTTGGGGCGTTCCGTTGTCTCGGCTCTTTCAGCGCGGTCGAAACCGAACCGGTCGCCACGTTGGGGGCGATCAGCGCGATCGGGCCTTGCAGACCGAATGTCTCGCTCAGGCCTTGAAGAGCGAACGTCCCGTTCGGGCTTTGCGGAACGAAGTCCTCTCTCCGGCCTTGGCGAACGGTTGTCTTTGGCGGGGCGTCCGCTCCGAGGAGCGTTCTCGGTGCGGGCCGTCCGCTGGGGCCTGTCGGCTCGGTTCCCCAGAGGTGCGCGCGCGCCGCGTTCCTCGCGGTCGTCCCTGGGCGGACGTCCGCCTCGCTCATCGGCGCGCTCGGCGAAGCGTTTTCCAGCGGGGCGTTTGCCGCCTCCCGCTGCTGTCCGCGCAGGGGCCTCCTTTCGTCCGGTCGCCTTCCTGGCAGCGGGCTTTTTCGCAGGTGCCTTCTTGGCATCGGAACGGGGGGCCTTGGCCCGCGTGGGCTTTTTGCGCTCGGTCATTGTCAGCAATTCCTTCGTTTCGGGAGGCAGGGCATTCGGCAGGAGCCCTGCGGCCCAGAAACAGGCTGAGGGGCTTTGATGCCGGAGCAGTGTCGTATCGGAAGGGGCGTTTGGCGTCCACGATAATCCCCCCTTGTCTTCTGGGTTGCCTTGGCGCTCCGACCGTGTTACCCGTCTCCGACCGAGAGACTTCCGTTCGTTTTTTGTGAGGACCGACTATGTCAAAGCGTACTTTTCAGCCCAGCAACCGCGTGCGCAAGCGTAAGCACGGCTTCCGCGCCCGGATGGCCACCCCCGGCGGCCGCAATGTGATCAAGGCCCGCCGTAAAAAGGGTCGCGCTCGCCTCGCCGCGACGGTTTATGTGAAGTGAATGCGAAGAGCCCCAGTTGGGGCTCTTTTTTTTGCTCTTTTTGAATCTTTAGAAATAACGGTTTCTTCAGCAACTGAAAGCCCTTCTGGATGTCTTCCGGAGGGGCTTTATTTTTTACACAGAGTTCGACGAAGAGGACAACTGAGGAAGAGATAGAGGAATTGTTCCGCTTCCTCGCCAAAAGAAGGTTCTACTTCAGCAGGAGGCGTCTCTGATGAGCGTCAACATTCTTCGTGGCCGCTCGAGCGGCGTTCGGGGTTTTTCGGTTGTGTCGACACTCACCCTTTTTGGGCTCGCGGCGGGTTGTGGCCAAGACCCCGCGTTCACCGAGCAATCCATGGTTGTGAAACCAGAACGCGCGGCGAAACAGGCAAGCTCCGACGCGAAAGCGGGAGCCACCGCAGAAACAGACGCCGGAGATTTGGGAGCGCGGCGAGGCGAAGGTGACCCCACCACCGGTGAACCTCTTTCGAGCGCTCCCGGGGTGGTTGCCGACTCCGACGACAAGGACACTGCCACAAGCGGTTCTGCCTCCGGTGGAGGGGGTGCAGGCGGGGTCGTCATGGACGACTCGGGTGGGGTGCGGGGCGGCCTTGGCGAGAATCCGGCCGAAATCCCGGGGAGCGCTTCAGGGGGAAGCTCGGGGGGAGCTGCGGGTGGAGGTGCGACTGGCGTCTCAGAGCCAAAACCCGGCGCCGCGGTCGTTTTCGACACAACCCAACGGCAAGGCAAAGTTGACGTGCTTTGGATTGTTGACGACTCCGGTTCCATGAATTGGGCGCAGTCTCAGCTCACAAGCCGGTTTGAGGCCTTTGCCAGAAAGCTTTCCGACGCGCGCGTCGACTTTCGGGTGGGCGTGACCTCCACAGATGTTTGCGACATCGACTGGAACACAGGAGACCCCAAGGCCAACAAATACTGCCCGAACGCAGATGACATCAGCGGTGGCGCAAAGGTGAAAGGTGTCATGGTCGGCCCCGCACAAGGGCGTCTGGTGGAAGATCCCACAAGCAAGCAGTCCGTTCTCACTCCGTCTGCATCGTTCGTGTCGAACTTCAGCAAGCTCGCCAAAATTGGCACAACGGGTTCGGGTATGGAGCACGGCCTCACCGCTGCGCGCATGGCGGTGGAAAAGTCTCTGTCGGGGGTCAACAAGAACTTTCTTCGAACAGATGCCTTTCTTTCCATCATCGTCCTTTCCGATGAGGAAGATGACGGTGTGCAAATGTGGTGTGAAGACGCCTGGGGCCGGACGACTCTCAATGCCGCGGGCCAAAAAGACCTCACGAAATGCAAGAAGGGCGGAGGCTCGCCGTTCCTCGACGCCTTTGGAGGCATTCCGTATGCGTTGGAAAAGAAAGCAGGCACGAACTTGCCCTGGACCGACTACAAGTACACCGCCGACAATTTTAAGGCCTACCTCGACAACCCTGCGGTGAAAGGTCCGGGCAAGTTCCGCGTCAGTGCCATCACAGGTTTGCGCGGCGCCGACGGAAAAATCGACTGCTCCAACCCCGATGTTCCTTCCACTAGTGGACCGAAGGAATCGGGAACGAACTACATCAAAGCGGCCCAAGCCACGGGCGGTGTGGTGGAAAACATCTGCGCGCCCGAGTGGAACCAAATACTGGGCAACGTGGGCGCGAATGTCGGTGAACTTGCGAACCAAATTGCCTTGCCCGCAGGAAAAGTGCCGTACCCTGGAACGCTCGAGGTGTTTATTGACGGCGTGAAGTGGGACGCCTCAAAGTATGAACACAAGACGCAGGGCAATTTCCTTTCCTTCAAGGTGATTCCTGCGAGTGGAGCCTCTATCCAGGTCAAGTACCTTGAAACCGTGAACTGATGTGCGAACCTCTTCCGGGGCCCCAGCCTGAGCCCCGGAAGAGGTCTTTTTGCCATGAGCGGTTTTCGTTTCCTTCTCGCCTTTGGCTCTAACCTCGGTGATAGGCACCGCAACCTCGACGAAGCCGTGCAGCGCTTGTCGGATTTTGTCGTTTTTGTCGCGCACTCGCGCCGATTGGAAACGGAGCCATTGCCTTCCGACACCCATGACGTCAGCGACCATGGCCCCTTTTTGAACATGGTTTCCGACGTTTTTACCCTGCTGGCACCTCAAGCGCTGTATGAGCGCATCCGTGAGGTGGAAGACGCCCTCGGGCACTCGCGGGAGGTCCGCTGGCGCCCAAGGGTCATCGACGTCGACATTCTCTTGTGTGCTTTGGAAGCGCCTCAGCGCCGACTCCACACAGACAGGGCGTGTGGCGCTCCCCACTCCCTACAAGGGGATGGTGGAATGTCTCCCGACACTCGGCAAGCCTTTGCCGAATGTGTTCCTTTTCTTGTGCTGCAAGGCGAAAACGATCCTGACTCTCTCGGGATTCCCCACGCAGGTCTTTCTGCGCGCCCTTTCCTTCACGTCCTGCTGGTTGACGACTTGAAACTCCCTCAGGCATGTCTTGGGGCTTCAGGTTTCAAAAGCCGGGGTGGTTCTCGCTGAAGCCTGTGTTGGTTTCGTCGGTGACGCCTCTGTGTGAGGACCCCTGTGACTCGGAAAAAAGTCGTTTTTTTGGGAACGCCCGCGGTGGCGCGACGAGCTCTTGAAATCCTGCTGGATGCGGAGTCTTCCGTGCAGGTTGTGGCTGTCGTCACCCAACCTCCCGCACGTGCGCCCCGCGGAGGGGGCACTGTGCCTTCGCCTGTCCATGCGCTGGCACAAGAGCACGGTATTCCTGTTTTGACACCGGAGTCCGCACGTGAAGAGGCCTTTCTCGAAACTCTGGAAACTCTCGCGCCCGACCTCTGCGTGACGGCGGCCTACGGGAACGTGCTGCCCGAAAGGTTTTTGGCGATTCCCCGTTTTGGCACCCTGAACATCCACCCTAGCCTTTTGCCCTTGTACCGGGGAGCTGCTCCGGTGCAGCGGGCTGTGGAGGAAGGCGTCCTAGAGTCGGGCGTCACGGTGGCTTTCACCGTTCGGGCCATGGACGCGGGTCCGGTGGCTGCGCAGCTTCGCGAGCGCGTCGACCCCAATGTGAAGGCGCCTGACCTCCTCGCGCACTTGTTTGAAAAGGGCGCACACCTTTTGGTGCGGACACTTCCCCAGGTGTTCGATGGCAGTCTTGTTCCTCAGGAGCAAAATGCCGCCGCAGCCACGAAGGCGAAGAAAATTATGGTAGAGGAAGGGCTCCTTGATTGGCGTGCCACGGCAAAAGTGTTGCACGACAAGGTGAGGGCCTTTTCGGGTTGGCCAGGCACGCGCGGGCGTTTTACCGTGGCCGGAGAAGAAACTGAACTGAAAATTGTCACGACCCGCGTGGGAACAGGAGAACGCTTGCCTGCAAGAGGGGAGTGCACGCTTCAGGGAGACGCGTTGATTGTCGTGTGCGAAGATGGCACGACTCTCGAAGTGGTCGAGTTGCAGCCGCCCGGCAAACGAGTCTTGTCCGCAAGAGATTTTTGGAATGGACTTCGGGTGAAGGACCTAAGGAGAATTTGAAGGCATGAAGAACCTGGTTTGGCTGCGCGACGTTGTTCTCATCGTGGCGTTCATGGTGGTCCTGCGCTGGTCCATTGTGAACTGGTACGTCATCCCAACGGGGTCGATGCTTCCCACCATCAAAATCAAAGACCATGTTTTGGTGAACAAGCTTTCTTACGGACTCATGTTGCCCTTCACTGAGTCGCACGCCTTTTCCTGGGACACGCCCGCTCGCGGCGACATCGTTCTCTTCCGGAGTCCCATTGAAGAAGTGACGTTCGTGAAGCGCGTCATTGGCGTTGAGAACGACACCATTTCGTTTCGCAACGGCATGCTCGTGGTGAATGGACAACCCGTGCAGGAAGAAGAGCAGGCCGATCGCACCGTGCTGGCTGACATGGGCGAGCCTTCCGACGGGAAGATCCTGTTCATGGAGACGCTTCCCGACGGCAAACGCCATTACGTGTTGCGTCTGGCAAGCGGTGGGCAGACCTTCTTCGAGGCCCGTGAATGGAAGGTCCCTCCAGGGAAACTTCTGGTGTTGGGCGACAACCGTGACGGCTCCAATGATGGGCGGTTCTGGGGCTATGTGGATGTGAACAAGGTGTATGGCAAGGCCATGCGTGTGTTCTATTCCATCAAACCTTCCGATGGGTTACTGCCCTCTTTCCGCACCGACCGTTTCTTCTCTAAGCTCGACTGAGAACCCGGTCCGCTTGACACTTGGCGTTGCAACGGACGACTCGGCGTGGCACAAAGGCGGGATGTAGAGGCTTCCCGCTGACGTCCCGCAACTCGAGGAGTCTCCCATGCTTCAATCCGTGCTCGCGAACCTGAAAAACATTAAGCTCAATTCGCGTTCCTCGCTCGAAAGTCTGAGTCAACTCAGCCAGTTGGTGCCTGAAAATCTCCGGCAGAAGGCGACCCAGGCTGTGAATCAGGCCGTTACGACAACGGAAGGCGAGATCCAGAGAGTCGCCAAAGCCGTTGTCGACAAGGTGATTGAAGGCCGCGACGACGTGACAGAAGAAGTGAAAGCCGAACTCGCGTCCATCGTCACAGAATTCCACATGTCTTCCAAAGACATCTCTCGCCAAATGAAGGGAACAGGCCACTTCCTTTTGGCGCGCCTTCCACGCAGCCTCGAAGACGTCATGAACCTGCGTTCCAGCGTGGCCCTTGGGCTCATGTCGGAAGCTCAGTCCCGCATCGCGGCGCGAAGGGCGTCTGAAGTCACAGGCAAGGGCAAGCACAAGCACGAGGCGGCCAAGCACGAAGCGGTCAAGCACGAAGCGGTCAAGCATGAGGCGACCAAGCACGAGGCGGCCAAGCACGAGGCGGCCAAGCACGATGTGAGCCACGAAGCGGAAGGTGTGGAAGCCGACCATCCCCACCTCGAGCGGGGTGGACGCCGCCGCGGCCGCGGACGTCAAGGCGAGTCGGCACACTGAGCTGTTCCTGTCCTGCCTGTTTTCACACCGAGTGAGGTGCAAGAACCTCACCGCGATGCGGCTCGCGAGAGGGGGCCAGCGTTGCTCGGTAAACGCGCCGAAGGTCGAGCTTTCCAGGCCAAGCCGCGTCGAGGGTGGAAAGAAGCTCGTCGCTGGGTGTGACGCCAAAGCCTTCCAGCTCCGCCACAAACCGAAGCCCCTCGGAAGGGTAACGAACCTCCAAACTCACGGGGCACGGGCCCCGGTGTTTGGAGAGAATTTCAAGCAACGCTTGGCCGTTGCGCGAGCAAGGCAGAAGCGAATCTTCGGCCACAATGACGAGGCGCTTCAAGAGTTCCCTTCGCATGTCACTCACGAGCCCAATGGACTTGGCGATGCCGCGCACGCTACCATCTTCGATGCCCGGACGCACCTCGCACTCGGCCCACACACATTCGCCCACTACGAACTTTCGCTGCAGGGCGGCGTACTGTTCAGAGTAAAGAGTGATTTCAAGTTCTCCGGTTCCGTCTTCGAGCTTGTAGACGCCGAATTTCGTTCCGTCCTGAAGCTTTTTCTTCTCAAGGGCGAGAGTCACCAGTCCGGCAAACCGGACAGTGCGTCGTCGTGGGCGGCGACCCTGTTGCGCTCCCGCGGCCTTTGCGTTGAGGTCGTCGGCGTCGAGGAAATGAACAGCCTCGCACAAGGGTGCCGCTGTGATTTCCGACAAGTCGGCCAGAAAGAGGTCGCTGGGGTGTCCGGACATGTAGAAACCAAGAGTGGTTTTTTCGTTCTCGAGCTGTTTCAGGAAACTCCAGGGAGTGGCCCTTTTGAGCTGCACGCCCAAAAGGAGATTCGCCTGCGCGCTGCTGGGAGGCACGAGTCCCGTGGGCCGAAGGTCGGGGTCGAATCGGAGGGGTTGTACGCGTGCGCCTTTTGGGTGCGCAGCGGGTTTCGATGCGGAAGTCAGGTTCACCTGAGCCGGTTCGAAAGTGCTGGAACGCAGATGGGCAGCGTCGAAAGCGCCCGCGCTCCCTTCACTCGCTTCCGCGGAAAACATGTCAAACATCCCGAGGCCACAAGCATCTTGTTGCTCAAGGTTCTTGGCGACAATGCGGATCCAAGAATCGACGTTTTCGAGGATCTCGGCGCGGTTGCTTGCCAGTTCATCGAATGCTCCCGCCTTCACGAGACTTTCCATGACTTTCTTATTGAGTTTGCGAGCGTCCACACGTGCGATGAATTCGGGAACGGAAAGAAACGGCCCTCGTGCGTCTCGTTCGGCCACAATTTCGTCGATGATGCCTTTGCCAAGCCCTTTGACCGCGCCCAAACCAAACTGAATGATTTTTTCGGCGGGAACGCCGAATTCAAAGCGCGAAGAGTTCACCGAGGGTGGGCGCAAAACAATGCCCATGCGACGACAGTCACGCACGTACGTGACGATTTTGTCGGTGTTGTCGAGGTCGCAAGTCATGATGGCAGTCATGAACTCTGTGGGGAAATACGTTTTCAAGAATGCGGTTTGGTAGGTCACCCAGCCGTAAGCGGCCGTGTGCGACTTATTGAATCCGTATTCGGCAAATTTCGCCATGAGGTCGAAAAGGTCGCCCGACTTTTGGGGAGGGTGGCCATTTTTCGTGGCGCCTTCCACGAAGCGTGCCTTCTGCCGTTCCATTTCATTTTTGTCTTTTTTGCCCATGGCGCGGCGCAAAAGGTCGGCTTCACCGAGCGAGTACGACGCCAGGACAGCGGCGATTTTTTGAACCTGTTCCTGGTAAACAATCACCCCATAGGTGTCCGACAGAATGGGTTCGAGCTCGGGAAACAGATACTCGACCGGGTTTTTGCCGTGCTTGCGCAACACGAAATCTTCGACCATCCCTGAACCTAGCGGGCCAGGTCGGAAGAGAGCGAGGACGGCGATGATGTCGTTGAAGCAAGTGGGCTTGAGGTCGGCAATGAGCTTGCGCATGCCGTTGGACTCGAGCTGGAAAACGCCTGTCACGTGCGCAGTGGAAATGGACTCGTAGACCTTGGGGTCTTCAAGCTCAATTTCCTCGATTTCAAAATGGGGATTGTGGCGCGCGTGCACGAGCTTCACGGCCCTGTCGATGACCGTCAGGGTTTTGAGGCCAAGGAAGTCGAATTTGATGAGACCCACTTTTTCGGCGTATTTATTTTCGAACTGCGTGACAACTTGCCCTTCGCTTTCCTGCATAGGGGCGATTTCGTCGAGGTTGCGGTCGGAAATAATCACGCCCGCCGCGTGCACGCCAAGCGAGTTCAGGATGCCTTCAATTTCAATGGCGCCGTCCCACAGAGTCTTCGCGCGCTCGTCGGAGTCAAGGCGCTCGCGGAGGCGTTCCTCGGTTTCCAAGGCCTCGGCCAGAGTGATGCCTGGTTTTTCGGGAATAAGCTTTGCAAAGTCGTTGGAGTCAGTGAAGCCCCAACCCAAAATACGCGCAAGATTCTTGAGGGCGTTCTTCGCCATGAGCCGGCCGAACGTGACGATTTGGGCCACACTGCGGCGGCCGTAACGTTGATAAACGTACTCAATGACTTCGCCACGGCGGTCTTGGCAGAAGTCGGTGTCGATGTCGGGCATGGAAATGCGTTCTGGATTGAGGAAACGCTCGAAAAGGAGATTGAAGCGGATAGGGTCGATGTTGGTGATTTTTAAAGCGTAGGTCACGAGGCTTCCTGCGGCGGAACCTCGCCCGGGGCCTACGGGAATGTTCTGGTTCTTTGCCCAGTTGATGAAGTCTTGGACAATAAGAAAGTAACCAGCGAACTTCATTTTATTGATGACGGAAAGCTCGTACTCGAGCCGCGTTTCATATTCCTTCCAGAGGGTGTCGGAAAACCGCTCTTTAAGCGCTTTCTCAATGGCAGGACGCCGTTCCTGGAGGCCTTCGCGGGCAAGCCGCACAATGCAGTCGTCTGCGGTTTCGTCTTCGCGCTGACGGTAGTCGGGCATGAAAATCGACTTCGTGTCGATTTCGAGTTTGCAGCGGTCTGCGATGCGTTTGGTGTTGAGAAGAGCTTCGGGCCACATTCCAAACTTTCGTTCCATCTCCTCGTAGGTTGCGAGATGGAACTGCACGCCGGAGTCGACACCACGCACATCGGTTTTCTGAAGCTTGTGCTTGATGGCCAGAAGAGAAAAATGTGATTCGCGATCGCTTGGGCGCAGGTAGTGCGCATCGGCCGTGGCCACAAGCCCGACACCCACAGACTGTGCAAGAGTCGCGAGCAAGGGCACCACCCGCGCCTGTTCCGCGATGCCATTGTCAATGAGTTCCACGAACACGTTTTCCGTGCCGAAGATTTCAGTGAGTCTGGCAAGAAAGGCACGGGCGGACACGTCGTCGCCTGCGGCCACGTGCGTGGCAAGCTCGCCCTTAAGGCAGCTCGTGAGGCAGATAAGCCCTTCGGCATGCTCCGAAAGCTCTCGCCAGGCCACCGCCGTCGCGTCGGCAAAAGGAACGTTTTTGCCCGTGGTGTTCGCCGCCGTGCAGAGCTTAATGAGATTCTTGTAACCTTGTGCATTTGCCGCGAGCAGCACAAGGTGTGCAAGGGGCGCGTCGGCTTTGCCCGCGGGAGAATGACCACCCCCGGTGACCCCATTGCTGCCACCATTTGTGGCACGGGAGCCAAAGAGAAACGTGACGTTCGCTTCGTACCCCACAATGCCATTGAGCTTCGCGTCTTTGCAGGCCGACCAATACTCTACCGCACCATGCATGGCGTCGTGATCGGTGAGGGCGGCTGCTTTCGCACCACGGGCCGCAAGCTCTTTCACCAGCTTCTTGACCTTCATGGAGCCGTCGAGAAGCGAGTACTCGCTGTGCACATGGAGATGCACGAAGTCTTCGGGAGCCATGACCGAGGTCAAGGGGAACTCCGTGTGTTCAGAGCCCACTCGTTTCCGAGGCGAGCTTCGATTCCGGCTTCAGCCCGCCCGCTGCGGCGAGCTTCACCTTCACTTCCGTGAAGGTTTTGTCGTACGCAATGCACCAAGATGGGGAATAGGCTTCGGTGCCTTCCACTGCCCTTCTCGAAACGATTTTTTCAACCGCGTCGATGAGACGATCGTCATCGTGACGAAAGCGGTGGATGGCTCGTGCAATGCAATTGATGACCTTTTGGTCTTCCGCGAAAAAGTCGATGCCGTCGACCTTCCAAATGGTGCGGAAGACTTTTTCGGCCAGGAGGTCGGACCTGTCGGGGCCATCGCCCAGGGTCACGCGTTTGGCTTTCGCCAGGCGCTCTTTCACTTCTGTCACGAGGTCTTCGAGTGACTTGCCCGAGGCTTTTGCAATGTGCTGCTGCTGCTGGACAAGCCGCTCGGCCTCGCGTGACAGGCGGTCTTCTGTTTTCGTGTCGTCTTCAAGCACGCTCATGACGCCATCAAGGACGCGTTCCTCGACACGTTCGTCCGCCGAGTAGTCGAAGCCCACGTGTCCAGAGGACTTGAGGACCTTGAAGACACGTTCGGAAAGGCGTTCGAGCTGTTCGGTAGAAAGTCTCATCGTTCTTCCTTCGAAAGATTGGATTCGGCGGCATCTTCATACAACGGTTTCGACAATGCAACCGTTTCCGCAAGCGGGATCTGTGCCACGTAGTTGGTCAATTTCTCTTTGTCTGTGCCACCGGGCATGCTGGAAAGGGACTGTGAAGTGCTGCTGGCTACTTGTGCAAAAGGGTTTGAACTCCCCGCAGAAAGGGTTGCGGCCTCGGTGATGCTGGCGACGATGCGCTTCGCGTCGGCTGCCGTCAACGAGCTGAGGGCGGCTGGGTTCTCTTGCAGGTATTTCAAACGAAGCATGGATTCAAATAAAAGGAAGAGGCTTGCCTGCAGCGTCATCGACGCTGTGCGAGATGCCTTGGGAATGAGGGCCATGTGCGTGTTCGCCGCAAACAGCGCCGCCACATTCGCGAGCGTTGCGGCAGGAAGAAAGGCGGATACGCTCGCAAGACCTTCCGTTGACCCCTCGCTTTCGGAATCCCCGCCCTGCGAACCTTGGCCTGCCGATGCTTTTAAAAGGATGTCGATGAGAACGAGGCCTCCCTGCGCTGCCAGTGCAGCGGACAGAAGACTCCGCACGGAATGGTCGTCGGGTGACTGTTCCAAATGCGCCTCGCACTTTATTTGCGCTTCCGCATAGCGTCCGGCTTCCATATCTTCTTGCGCCAGAGCAACCGTGTCGACGGGAGCTTGGGTTTTTGCCACGTTCGTGTTGCAGCCGAAAAAAGGTGTCAGCGCCGCGGCTGCAGTGAGGGCAACCATCAGGGCACACATGCGGCGTGGCAACGTCATGGTATTTCGCTCCCCAGGGCCAAAAAATAGACGCGGCGCGGGTTTGAACCCACTTGGGTTCCCATTTCCCTCGAGTAGGTGCCGGCTTCCAACCGCATGATGTACAAATTCAAGATGCCGCCAAAACTGGGGTACCCATGGTGAACACCCGCAGCGACCCCAAACCACCGGGCCATGAGGGCTCTGCAGCCCGTAAAGGCGCGGCGTGTCCAGTGCTCTCCATAGGCCACCAACACATCGCGCAGGTCGACGGCGCAATGGAGGGCGCTGTCGGCTGTGTGAAGAGTGAACCCCACGCCCACTCCGATAGTCTGTTTCCAGGCCGCGACGTTTCCCGTGAAGCGGGTGTTGCCCAAGTCGCGTCCCACCAGGCCAAGCCGAACGTCGAACGTTTTGGTGCGCTTCTGAAGGGTGAGGCCAACGTCTGTTGAAATGCCATACCCTCGCTTCAAGGCGCCCTGAAGCCGGGTCGGGAGGTCTTCCTCTTGGGAACTTTCGGCGTCGCCCGAAGCTGCGCCGGTGCCCTGCGAAAGCAGGGTGTCAAGTCCGATGTTTTCGTTGGCTTCTGCCACTTGCATGGGTTTGACTGCGAGGCCGAACGCAACGGTATCGCGCCACGCGTGCGAACCTGAGAGCGCTATGCCGCCATGCGCATGGCTTCGGCTGCGCAGTTCAGGCATGCCCGTGCTGCCGAATTGGCGGCCCTGGATGTCGAGGCGTGTTGTGGCAAACACGCCCATGGCAACCTTCGAGGTGAGAAAGCCAAGCGAGAGGTCGACACCCCCGTGATAGGGTGCCTTCACAGCCTGAGCGAGAAAGGCACTGTCCACTTTCGCTCCGCCCGAACGGATTTTTTTGGCCAGGTCGTAGGCGTCTTTGTTGGCATGCACGCCAAGGCGCATGTAAAGGGAACGCAGGAACCCGGCACCAAAAGCAGGCAGAGAAGGGTTCGCGAAAACGACGCCATCTTGTGTTGCCCGGGTGATGCTTGCACCGCCGGCAGCAAGGTCGAAAGGGTTTTCGTAGGCTGGTTGGTTGGTGTGCAGGGGCGGGAGGTCGTCGGCGTTCGCTGTTGGCTGGGTGCAGCCCAGGAGGAGGACGGCAACACCGATGAAGAGCTTTTCGGTGCGCGACGTCATCGTTTTCCTCCTTGCCCAGGAGTATCGCACTGGCGGAGTCCTGAGCTAAGCAAAGGAGGTCGTCGTTGCCTTGACGATCTTTTTTTGTCCCCCTTCGAGGTCTTCATGGATTTCCTTCTCGGACGCGTTCCCCACCGCAGTGCACTTGCCAGCGTGGTTTCTTTCCAGGGTCTGTGGCCACGGCTCGCCGCAAACGTTTTTTTGGCCGACGGCGCCCGCGTGGTGGGTGACGTTGAAATGGGTGAGCACTCGAGCGTGTGGTTCAACGCCGTGGTGCGCGGCGACGTTGACGCCGTGCGCATCGGCGCACGCACGAACATTCAAGACGGCGCTGTGGTCCACTGCACTTACAAGCGCTTTTCCACCACCATTGGGAACGATGTGAGCATCGCCCACCTCGCCATGATCCACGGTTGCGTGATTGAAGACGAGTGTCTTGTGGGAATGCAGGCCATTCTGATGGACGGCGTCGTTGTGGGAAAAGGTTCCATCATTGGAGCCGGTGCCGTTGTGACGCAAGGAACAAAAATCCCTCCGGGAAGCCTTGTTCTTGGAGCACCTGGAAAAGTGGTGCGGCCTGTGACACCTGAAGAACTTGTGGGCGTGCTCGACACCACCCGCAGGTACCTGCAGTACGCCCAAGGTTATGTTTTTACCGGTGGGAGGTCCCACGGAAACTAAGAATCGAAAGATGACGTTCGGAAATTGAAAAACAGAAACCTGGTTCAAGCTGTTCGCGAGGTTCTCTATGGACGCCATGCTCCCGAGCCGGCTCGGCAAACTCCGCATCCTCTGTTCGCTGCCCCTCTTCTCCGATGCCATTCGCTTGAAAAGTCAGTCGGCGGCAGAGCATGGCTTCACCGAGGCTCTGCTCTCCATCGCCTTGTCTCCTCAGCTTGGCATTCCTGTGGAGGCCGAGTGCGACCTCGTGGAGCTCGCTATTTTTGCAGAACTTCCCAAAGCCTACCTGGGTGATCCGAGCTACTATTTGCGCCAGCGGCACCCCGAGGCACAAACAATGTACAGGCAGGTTCGGGGGCGTTTGTGGAAGGAAACGGAAAGCTCGTTTGGGGTCAAAACTTCCCGTTCTCCTCAGCTTTTTGGGGTTCACAGCCTTGTGGACGCCTTTGCTGCCATGCTCTTCATTGAAAAAGAGTGTTTGCTTGGGAATCAGTATTTTGCGGCGGAACGGCATCGCACGCACTACGCCACCATGCGCGCAGCCGTGCGCGCCGGAAAAACACTGAAAGCCCCTCACCCCGCGACGCTGGTGGAATCGGAAGTGCCCTTGTCCGATGGTCTTCCTGACCTCGATTGGAAGAAAGCCGTCGCGTTCCTCGACGACAGGTTCGCCGATGCCGAACGTGCGCGTCTGGAAGGCGGCGTGGGGGAATATTCCTCAACGTTCCTCGGCATGATGGAAAAGCTCAAGGAGCACTACCGCTATAAGGGCTGGAGTGCGCACTACCCTGAAAGCGTGGGTGAGCACACCTATCAAGTTCTCTTCCTGGCCTGGCAGCTCGCTGGTCATCTGGGGCTCTCGGCGGCCGAGCGCGTCAAGTTCTACCGGTTGGCGGCCTTCCACGACCTCGCGGAGGCCTACGCCTCCGATGTGGTTTACCCCGTCAAGGTGCGCGAAAAAGACCTCGGAAAACTCCATCAGGAGCTTGAAGCGCGGGTGACCGCCGACATTTCCGCAGGCCTCGGATTTGCGCTCGAAAAAGATCCGAAGCTGCATGCCCTTGTCGACATCTGCGACCGGTTTTCCGCGCAGCTTTATTTCGACAGAGAACGTCGGAGCGGAAACACGCACTTTTTCGTGCCCAACACGAGCATGGAACACACCCGCAGGCGTTTTGGCGAAGAGCACAAGGAGGCTTTTCTGTTCCTCGACACCCTGTGGGCCGAGTACCAAGCGTGTTTCACTTTGGACACCTCCCCACTGGGCGTCCCCCCGTCGACGCCTGCGGCCGGGCTCCTTGCATTCCTGAAAGAGAGCATGTAGAAGCGCGGGGCTCCCTTTCCTTCGGTGCTGTGGCGGAGCGGCTACGCAAACGATTGCAAATCGTTACCACGTCGGTTCAAATCCGACCGGCACCTCCAATTTTTGAAGCGCGCGGCGCCTGTCCTCTGGACAGGCGCCGCGGTTCGTTTGGAAAACAGTTCGCCTGAATTTACCTTGACCCCAGCTGCGCCTTCGCCGCTGCGAGATGCTCTTCGTTCTGAGTCTCGAGGGCGAAGAGCCCGTAGCGGATCGGCGAGGCACGATGGCGCGCCTCGATCTGATCTCCGATTCTCGGCCAGGTCTTCCCGCCATGCCGTTCGTAGGCGGCCAGTAACTTCCCAAGGCTTTCTGGATCGAAAGCAGCCAGATGCCCCGCGAAGTCGAGAGCGGCGTCGCTCACTTTCGCCTCCGTCCAATCGATGATGCCGCTGACCTCCGAATTGGCGTCGGCTGTAACGTGGCCAGCGTAAAGATCACCATGGATAAGCACGGTTTCCGTTGGCCAGCGAGCATGGTCGTCGAGCCACTCCCGACAGAACGACGCGAGTTCTTCTCGCATTCCCAATTCGTCATTCACCCTTTTGAAGTCTGCACGAAAACCCTCTCGCACTTCCGTAGGAGTCAGGGCGATGATTCCGTCGGCAATCGCTCCGCCTGCGGGCGAACGGTGCAGCTGCGCCAATGTCTTCCCGAGTGTTTCGATGAACCGATCCGAGCGTCGATCGATGTTCCAACGAACCTCGAATGTCACCGGATCGAAGGTGAGCGCCGTCTTGTCCTCGATGAGCGGGTAGGCAACAAGCTCAGGCCTCACCACCCTCCAATCTGGGACTTTCACGGAAAGCTGCGTTTTGACGAAGTCGAGGACCTTCGCTTCATACAAGATCTTAGCGTAGACGTCCGCTCGCCTCGGGATCCTCAGGACCCACCGATGGCCGTGTGCGTCTTGGACAAAAGCGATGCGAAAATCAAGTCCCTGCTCATTGAACTCAATCGGCCCTCGCATATCGATTCCGTGTCGGGCCGCAAGGGCGCGGACATCGTCGTTCTGGTTGTCTGCCATAGGTCCTCCTCTCTCCCTAATTTATAACCGACGAGTAGGTTATAAATTAGGGAGGAGTAGAAGTCTTGATTGAGACCAAGATTTCATCACTTGAAAATCGCACTGAGCGCCAGTTCCACCCGCGTTCGGATGTAGGCGTCGAGCCTGCCTTCGCTCTCGACGAGCCACTGCATGGCAGCCCCACCTATGACGCACTGTAGGAGTTGGGCCCCTTCCGCAGGTGAGAGGGCAAGTCCAGCCGGTTTGCGTTTTTCCAGAGAATCTCGAACGAGTGCGAAGCGTTCTTGTGAAAGTTTCTTAAGGACAGGATCTCGCGCTTCACTCCATGCGATGAGGAGATGGGTCTCAAACCCGCTTCCTTCACCCATGATCGAACACAGCTCGTCGAGAAACGAATGCAGACCGCTGTGGCTTCGCTCAACAGCCATGGAGTCGAGATGCTCCCGAGTGAGCTGCACGGCTCTGGTCATCACCGCGTGAAGGATATTCTCACGATTCTTGAACCGCTGAATGAGCGCGGCCCGAGAGATGCCGACTTTGAGCGCGACGTCGTTGAGCGTGAATTCCGACGGCCCCAGTTTCTTTACGACCGACTTCGCGGCATCGAGAATGGCTTCGTCGCTGTGAAGTTTCGGTCTTGGCATGGGTGAGGGTTTTCTACGCAGGGGTGCATTTGAGACAGCGAGGAGCGACCTTACTGGACTTGCGACGGACTCTCAATGCGCTTACTGAAGGCATCGGGCTCGCTTGGTGAGGTCGACAAGCGAGCCTTGTGCGCTATGCGGCTCGTGAATGTCCCCAACTTAAAGAGGGCGCGGAGAACTCCAGACCCATCGGCGCCGTATCAACCCACTCACTCACTCACGCAGAGCCGAGTCGAACGCCGCCAAGAGTGGGGCCATGAGAATGACAACCTCGACCTGATGAAGGTCACTACGACGCTCGATGACCGACTGGATGCCAGCCCCGTTCGCCTTCCCGAATAGAGAGAATGCCGTGCGCGCTGCGCTCGTAAACCAGGACCTCGGATATCCGCCGACTTGAAGTGCTCTTTTCAGCGCAGCACCGAGAGCGGCGCCAGAGTCGCGTCCGAACAAACGCGCGATGTCGAAAACATAGTCGCAGTCCTTCGCCATCTTTCCTCCGCCCTGCTTGCGCCTCTCCTTGTTTATCAGGAGCTTCTGCATGGCGTAGAGGGCGGGGTGTGGAATTCGGGCGGTCGGCCGGCTGCGTCGGACGACGACAAGTTCGAGCGGCTCGAAAAGGAGTAGCTCGAGGTAACGTAGGGGCACGGCGGTGACGGGAGGCTGTAGGTCGACGCACACCTGGGGCTCCCCGGTGCGCCTATCGAGTCCGTCTCCTTCGAGGGGAGTCAGAAACTCGAGGTAAAAGCCCGCCTGCGCGAGGGCATCGTCGATGGGCCTGAAACGGGAGATGAGCTTGCCTCCAACTGAGACACGAGCGCTCGGGTCGTCGCAAAACCCTCCCGTAAATAGGCGCGCCTCAAGAGAGTCCACTAAAGCGTTCGCTCTGAGCGGCACGTGCGGGCTGGCCAGGTCGAGGTCGGGGGTAAAGATGGCACTGTACCCTGCAGGGACTGTGGCGCCAGGGAGCATTGGGTAGAGCGCACTCGCCGCTCCTCCGACAACGACAAACTTCTTGGCCTGATCCTCTCCGCAAGCCTCGAGCGTCAGGGCGATGAACTCGAGCAGCATCTCGTCCGGCGTGGCCTCAGGTGCAACGCTCATGGCGTCCAGCCTCGCGTTTCGCAGAGCGGCTCGAAAATGCGTTCGAAAAGGACCTCTCGTATCTCCTCGCCGCGCGGCGAATGGCGAGTATCGAGGTAAAGCTCGATAGGGTCCGCCGTTGCAATCGCAAGGATCTCTTTCGGAGCTACCGTGGAGCCCGCAACCCGTGCGAGCGTTAGGCCGAGGCGCATTGAGTTTTCCAGCGACACAGCCATCGAAGCCTGCTCACGCGTGCAAGGCACGAGCGAAAGAGCGCTGATGAGCGCGCGGATCTGACCAAGATTCGTCGTGTGGAACACCAAGGTGGCGACGCTGGCGTGGCGGATCTCGAGCCCCCGCGCGAGGCCCTCTGTGCCCCCGAGGAGGACGCCCGCTGTCTGACGCGGAATCGTGCTTGGGAAAACATCGGAGGGGTTTGTTACCTTGTTGATGATTTCGTCCGCGCGGGTGATCGACAAAGTCATGCTTCGCTCACTGGGCGGCTCGCCGGCGACGCGGAAGAATGACACACCACCATCCGGGTGGATGTCGCGGGAGGCCTCGTGCCGGAGCCATTCCTCCAGAAGCGTGCGAAGCCCGATGAGGGGTGCACTGAGGCTCACGCGACGCGCACCGCCGAGGTTGAGTAGCCTGCGCTCAGCAAGCGCAGCGAGGAGCTTTGAAGCCGAGCTTTGAGTCGTGCCTGCGAGGGCGGCGAGTTCCGAAAGGGAACGGGGGCGCGCCCGGAAAGCGTGTTCTCCGAGCGAGGGAGCGGGACCAGCTCCGAGAGCTCGGCCCGTACCCCCCTTTTCCGTCAATCGAAAAGTTTCGGCTGCCCCTGCCAGAATCAGTGCCTTGAGGAGGTTCTGCGATGCAGGTCCAAAGAGTGAGGTGTACTGCGCGCGCGCTGCTGGCGCTCCTCGAAGTGCTCTCCTCTCTATTTCGCGTTCCGTTGCTTGTCCGACATCTCCCGGATGAGGTCTATGCAACTTTCGCGGGATGTCTCGTTTCCGCGGACCGATCGAGACCGATAGTTTCCCGACGTTATCGATGTGTATGACCGCGACCTTGCCGAATCCCCTACGAGCGAGGCTTTCAAGCGAACTCCAATCGGCGTCCGAGCGGCCGCCGTCGATTGTGAGTTCGACGAGGAGTCCAGGGTCAGAATCGGTACTGACCTTGGCGGGAAGTGTCTTCATCTGGGAGGAAATGGCAGCCGCTATGGCGAGCCTAATGGCTGCGTCCCCGGCCCCCGCAGCGTGGCCAAGATCGATTTGGATCCAGGAGCCAGCGTGTGCCTGCGAAGCAGGGCCGTCTTGAGGCTGCATGGAGAGCAAACGGATTCCCATAGGCTCGCACAAGAGCGTGACTTCTCGGGGCAGATCTGTGAGTTCCACGAACAGGTCAGATCGTTCTGATCCATCACTGGCACTACTCTCGGCTTGCTCCTCGCGAGGTCCCTCTTCGGGCGCGCGGGCCGTTCCTTTTCGCCTCTTCCAGGGGTCCTTCGTTCCAGCACCCACGTCTCTTCCTCCCTTAATTCCTGGATAAGAATATATTCCTATCCAGGAATTAACTTGTCAAGCACCTAAATTGTTAGACTTCGTTTACCTCGCGGGTCGCAGCACGGCCCTCCCTCAGTCTTGGGCCAAGGGAGGGAATGGGTATTTTCCAGCGCGACATCAGGGTCGAAAAGAAGTCGTGAGTGAGGATGGGATGATGGGGGCGAAAGGGCAACAAAAACGACATCGACTCGTTTGCGTATACAAGATCATCAGGTATTCTCTGAATCCATTGAGGCGGCTACGCAAACGTTTGCAAATCGTTTTCACACCGGTTCAAATCCGGTCGGCACCTCCAATTTTCCATACTCTCCCAGAGTCTTCTCGAGTTCGCTCGTGCCATGGTGGTTTCGCGCGATGTTTTTTTGCTTAGCCATGTGATCGGTACCCACAGAGCCGAACGAGCGTCTTTGTATGGAGTTCGAACTCAATACCGGGCCCAGTTCGGCATCGGCTCAACTTTCGAATGACTGCGTTGACGCTGAGAGATCCATTTGGTCGAGTTTCTAACTTGTTGGTTGAGTCATGAATGAACTTCACTCGGAATACGAGCGCTGGTTTGAGAAAGCCCTCGGGCATCTAAAATTCAGCGTCGACAAACTTTCTGGAGTGGTTCCCGTCGTTGCAGACATGGACGACGAGGAACTTGAAAGTTGGGAGGGGCTCGTTTCTCGCTTCGCGCGGGCTAGCGATATCTTCTTTTCGAAAGTGCTGCGCTCGAAGATTGAAATGGCCGACCCTGGATTCCGCGGTTCCTTCGTCGATATGCTGAATCTTGCTGAAAAATTGGGCTTCATAGAAGACGTTGGGCATTGGAGGCGGATCCGAGAGCTGCGGAACTTTTCGGTCCATGAGTATGCCGGCGAGTCCATCGACCGGGATCTTGTCGAGATTCGGGAACTGAGCACGCTTCTCCTCAGCGTTCGCCGGAGCGCGAAGTGAGGCTTACGAATGAGGAGTTGGCGGGGATTCGGGCTGCGTGCGCTGAGGTTCTCCCTGCGACAGGTTGGTCGCTTTATCTGTTCGGAAGCCGGGTGAATGATTCTTTACGAGGCGGCGACATCGACCTCTTGATTGTAACGGAGTCGCCGGAGTCGAAGTCTGCTGTCTTGGCGAGGCGTACTTCCTTGCTCGTCACATTAAAGGAAAGGATTGGTGACCAGAGGATCGATCTGGTTGTCGGCGATCAGGTTGCTATGCTGGAAGATGCTTTCTTGAAGAGTGTTTTTCAGACCGCGATCCTTCTCCAACATGCGCGTTCGGAGTTCTCGACTCCAAGTCTTACCGCCAAGTGAGCCTGCTTCCGCCCTGAAGCGTCGAACCTTGGACTCGCGAGTTTGCCTGGGGCAGGGATAGTTCCTTTCGGGCAGCGTGGCTGGACTCTCTTTTCGTGGACATCTCCTCAACCTGCTTTTTATCCCGTGTTCGAAGTTCCGATTGGCGGCGAGCGAAGCTGTTACGAAACCGGCGTGAAGGCCTGGGTTCGCCGTGAAGATGGCGATTTCGTATTTGGTGCTTCATTGGATTCGCCCCAAGGCAACGGCCTCGGTCGCCTCGTCTGGTCGCCGGGGCGTGTTGGGGACGGCGAAAGGGTGCCGGTAATTTGAGTTTCTCCGTCGGCCCTTAAGAGTGACAGTTGTCGTCAGTGAGGACGAGGCGATGAGGGAGAAGGGCACGGGAAACGACGTCGACTCGTATGCGTAGCCAAGATCATCCCGCAACCTGCAGCGGCATGAGCAACGCGATGTGCATAAGTATCACTTGGGGGCAGCCGGAGGCGGCGCCTCAGATGTTCACCGAAGCCGAGAGAACAGTATGTTCTCTTCTGACTTGTCGACGGACGGCCAACATTCTAACTCTTAAAAAAAGCGGGCTGCCCAGCCGTCGGCGTTGGATGACGCAGCTTTACACGTCGGATCGGGAGAACGTTCATGCCCAGAACAAGCGCATCTTTTCCTCCGCACGAGTGGCAGCGCGCGTTTCCCGACCCTTCGCCGCAGGGCGCGCTTTCTCTCGGAGGGTTCCTCAACGATGTCCTGCAGCGTCGCTCCGCGCGCAACCCGGCTTATGGGCTGCGAGCCTTTGCGCGCGATCTGATGCTCGCCCCCTCACATCTGTCCGGCGTGCTGCGTGGTCACAAACGTCTCTCTCCCGCTAAGGCAGGAGCGGTGGCGCAGCGTTTGGGACTGTCTGATTCCGAGACTCAAGACCTCCGGGCACTCGCGGAAAAGCCGGCGAGAAACAGGGCTGGGAACGGACCTCCCGGCAGGTTGCAGCGGCCTTGCGTGGCCGCGAATGCCAACGAACTCGATGCCGAAACGATGCGACGCGTGTCGGACTGGGAGCACCATGCCCTCCTCGAGCTCGCTGGTGTCGCGCATTTCAATCTCACCGAGCAAAGTGGTGCGCGCCTGCTCAGGCTTTCGTCTTCTCGTGTGCGTGGCTGTCTGGAACGTCTCGCTCTCGCGGGCCTCGCTCGGCCCGACGGAACGGATGCGGAAGGCCGGATGATTTACCGGCGGAGCACTGGATTCGTGACGACGACACAGAACGTGTCTTCCCACGCGATTCGCGAACATCAGGCGCAGCTGCTCTCCAAAGCTGCCGTCGCTCTTGAAAACGTGCCACTCGCAGAACGCGATTGCAGCACCATCGTGTTCTGCGGATCCATCTCGTTTCTGGAAGAAGCGCGCTCCCGCATCCGCTCCCTGCGACGCGAGCTGTGCGCTGAGTTTGAAGCGACCCCGCCGGAGAGGCTCTACTGCTTAGCAATCCAACTCTTTCCCTTGAGCGAGAACTTGCCACCCCATTCGGAGGCCCCATGATCCCATTGTCTCGAAGACTCCAGGCCCGACCGCGCACTTGTTTCTTTGTCTGCATCCTGGTTTGGCTTGTTTCGTCGTCTTGTTCCCGCCCACCCGCTGACGAGGGAGTGCCTTGGAAGGCTCCCACTGGCCAGCAGCGCGAAGACGTTTCCTTCCAGGGGAGCTTGACCGCCGAAAGGGTGCGATTACCAAATCCGCTTGGTGGTGAAACACAAAATGGCGGCTATGGGGTCCGCCTTGAGTCAGGCGTGGTTGTTTCGCTAGATCTCTATCTGCGCTCGTCGCACCTCGATCCTGACCTTTCGAAGGATGAACCCGATGCGCTGACGCAGGAGGAACGCGATCTTCTTCGGCGTTCCCTTGCCATTTTCGAGGCCGACGTCGTGTCGATAGTCGAACGCAAGATGAGCGCTCTGCGCAGGCTCGTTGGCGTTGAGAAAATGCCGCTAGATGTTGCCTTCGTCGTGAGTCGGGCGGGTGCATACACGTGGCTCGAACTCGATGGCCTCTCTTGCCTCGATGTGAACGACGATCGATCGCCCGTGCCCAACAAGGTGCAGCTCGCATATCGGGAGGGGCGCTGGATCCGTTTCTGCGGAGACTCACAAAAGCTGGCATCCTCGCAGCTTGCCGCGCTGATCGTGCACGAAATGCTCTACGCGGCGCTGGTGGACAAATCCTGGGTGGCAGAGCTGACCGGATTCCTTTTCTCGCAAGACTTCGCGCGGTACGAGTCGCCCGCTCGGGCCGAGTTCCTCGATCTCGTGCGCAACGTCTCAAGCCAAGTCACCACCGAGGGGTTGTCGGTGAGCCTGGCGCGGGGCCGGGCCCTCGATCCGAGCGTGCCTGTGGAAGGCGCTACAACGGGCAACGACAAGGCCTGCTCGGGTGTCGCGACTTCGTTCCGTAAGGAGGGCTCTCTCCTCGAGGAAGTGCGCCAGGTGGCGATTTGGATCTCGGAGGCGGGCTGCAATGAGTCTTTGTTGCGTATGTCCAACGCGAATCCAGCTTTGCTCGAATTCAACAACGCGCAGATCGAACTCCACGGCGAACAGGTGGGGAAGGTCACTGCCAAGGGCGACCTTGTAGAGCTGTGCTCCGGTCCGGCGTCAGGACTCTGTGTTGTGCGATTGGATGACGTTGCGCGCTCGGCGACGGTTGTGAAGCTCCTCGGGGACTCAAGCCTCGGCGAAGCGATTCGGCAGGGAAACCGCTCTCGCGTGGCGTGGTTCATTGCGCAGGGTTGGGACCCGCGCGATCCTGTGCCGGGGAGCGGGATACCACCGCTGTCGCAGGCTATTGATGGGGGTGCTCCCGTTGAGTTCTTGACGTGGCTCATTGCGCAAGGAGCAGGCGTCGATCAGGAGTCGAGCAATGCAGGAGACTATGTGTGTCCGGCTCGGCCCCTCACGGTCGCCGCTTGGAAACTGCGTCTCGACGCCCTAAACGTGCTTCTCGATGCCGGGGCTCAGCTGGATTTTCGGGTTCAATACACACCGACAGGGTCCAGTCCCTTCGACTGCTTCACAAGATCGACCTTGCCATTCCTCGAGGTCATTGCCGGCACCAAGTTCAAGAGCGTGCTGCGCGCCGTGGTTGCGCACCCGAGTTTTGACCCTGCGCGTGTTTCGAAAGCACTGAACTCTGTCGTGCCTTCTCTCCTCCCCGATGCCAACCTTGGCGCGGTGGAGATCCTGACCCGGCGTGGTTTCGTGTTGAGCGTCGATGTCCTCGCGGGTTTGAGTCCGATTTCCTTTAGCATCTACGCGAAGATCGCAAGTTCGTTGATGTCGGCGCGGCACGTTGTTGAGGATTCTTTCAAGAACAAGGTCTTCGATGGCAGAGCTGGCGTCAGGAGTTGTGTGCAGCCCAGTCTGGTCACCTCGAGCCGTGTCGATGCGCTTTTCTCGCGGTTAGTGCGCAACGAAGACAGTGTCTCCGTGAGCCTTTTTGACATCGTTTCAATTTTCGGCGCGCCCCAGCCCGTGTCTTGGACTCTTCCTGCCGACGACTGCCTCGGTTTCGCCCTCCTCGATGCAGCACCCACCGCTTGGGAACTTGCGCTGTTCCAGACGGACTTCGATCTCGATGCAGGTGATCCGCGGGCTTTGAATGGCCGTGGTTTTGCCATTAGCACAAGTCATATTCTAGCGCTCGCCATTGCGCAGGCCCCCGACGCGGTGTGGAGCGAGGATTGGAAGAGTTATTCATGGTCCCGCAAACAGATTGAAGAAGCCCTACGGGTAGCGAAACGCGGCGCGACCTCACCTATGGTGAAGGAACTGGAAGCGAAGCTGGCGCAGGACGGAGGAGGACTGTGAAACGGCGTGCGTTCTTCGCGGCGGCTCTCGTCCCGCTCTTTCTCCTGCCGCTCAGTGGCTGCGTGTCCGTTCGGCTGCCGATTGCATCCGACGATTTCGTTGGAAAGGAACCGAGCGACAAGGCCATGGCAGAAGTTGCTGTGAGTGCATCGGGTATTGCCACAAAGAGTGTGCAACGTCCGCTCTCCTTCACGTTGCTGCTGCGCAATGCAGATACGCAGGGTGTGCTTCGGCTCTTCAAAGGACCGTCCGTGTTCGGCAGCAGCGAAGAAGATGGCATGACGGGTCTGCACCGCTTTCGTGTCGACGCAGGACGCTGGGAACTCACGAGCGCCGAAGTCCGCATTCCTGGCGGCAATTATGGCGGCGCCCATTACCGAGGGGTGAGCAAAACGCTGACGCTGCCCTCCAAGCATCCAGTGACCTTCACGCTCAAGCCAGGTGAGCTGCTGCACGTTGGCTTCGCGCGCATGTTCCTTTCCATCGAATCGGCAGGTCTGGAAACAGCCAAAGCGAACGGGTCAACAAGCTTCGCGTTCGAGGCACCGTCGCCTGGTGTTCTTGATCCCTTTTGTCATGGGTACGTTGAAAGGGAATGCCGTTACCTTTTCGCCGGGGAAACGAAAGAGGTGGTGGTGCGTGCGTGGCCCGCGGCCGAAGGCAAGTTGCGCGCGCGTTGAAGGGTCGCTGCATGGCCCGCGGGCGGTGCGTTACCTAAAATGACGGCAAATCGTTTTCACACCGGTTCGTTTCCTTCTGGGCCTTGCATTTTCTCTTTTTTGCTTTGCAGAAGCTGCTGAAGCAAGTGCGGCTGGAACCGCCTCGAAACCGTGATGGCGTAAAAACGCTCCTGCACCTGGGGCACCACGCAGAGCTGTTCGAGTCGACCTTCTCGGAGTTCGTCTTGAACAACCACAGCGGGCAAAAGCGCGAGGTGAGGCGAGTCACGGGCAAGCAAGCGCAACATGGCCATGTCATCGACCTCCGCCAGGACGTCGACGTGAATGCCGAGGTGTTCACAAAGCATGTCGAACTGCGAACGCATTTCACTCTTTGGGCCCGGCAGAAGCAGGCGTTCCGAAGCGAGGTCTTCAGGAAAGCGGAAAGGCGCGTGGCCGGTGCGTGGCCTTCCCACCAAACAAACCGGTTGTGTGTCGATGAGGTGGCAGCGCCAGGCGTATTCTGTGTCGCTGCTGACGGCTTTATTCGACAGGATTAAATGCAAATTGTGAAGTTTCAGCTGAGCGAGCAATTCGTCGAGGCTCCCTGATGAAAGGGACAGTTGAACGCCAGGTTCGCCAAGCAGCGGTTTGAGAAAATTTTCTTGAAAATTGCGTGAGAGCGTTGCCACGCTGCCGATGCGCAGCGTTTGTCGTTGTGGAGATCGCCCTTCACGCATGAGAGCCAGAAGTTCGTTGCCGGAGCTGAAGATGCTTTCGGCAAAGCCGAGTGCCGCTTGGCCCGCTTCCGTCAATTTCAGGGATCTGCCTGCCCGCAAAAAGAGCGTCTGTCCGAGCTGGTCTTCCAACAGCCGAATTTGGGCGGACAGAGCAGACTGCGAGATGTGGAGCTTTTTTGCCGCACGGGTCAAATTGCCTTCTTTTGCAACTAACCAAAAATATTGAAGATGATGGTAGTTTAGGTGATTCATTCTTTTCCGTTCATATAAAGTGAACGTTTTATAACATTTAATGAGTTTTACTTCTAAGTGCACGTGCGGTTTTTTGAAAGGACACCCGCAAAGGAGCGCTTCTATGGATCATTCTTTGTTCAGTCCCCTGCTGATTGGGGTACCGCTGCTGACGGCCTTGGGCGGATCCTTGGTTTTTTATTTTCGGGCACATATCGAAAAAATGTGGACCGTGGCGCAAGGGGTTCTTGCTCTGGGTTTCCTGCTGGCACTTCTCGGTGCGGTACGAATGCCCTCTTCAGAGGCCTTTGTGCCTTCTGTCATGATGATTCTTGTCACAACCATCGCCTGGGTCATTGCACGCTTCTCAAAATGCTTTTTGTCGGGCCTTGCGCATCAACACGACTACCTCGCTGCTTTCCTCTTCACCGTCGCAGGTGTCGAGCTTGTGATTGCTTCCAACCACCTTGGGGTCATGGCGTTGGCTTGGGCTATGAGCAGCGTCTTTCTTCATCGGCTCTTGATGTTTTTCGGCAATCGCCCTGCAGCCGTTTGGGCTGCTCGCAAAAAATTCATAGCCAGTCGATTCGCCGAGGTTCTTCTTTTGGGCGCCATCGCGCTCCTCTGGGAATCCTTCGGGACACTGAATGTTTCCGACATCGCAACACGGGTTGAAGCCCTGTCCTCGGTGCCCATGAACGTTCAAGTAGCGGCGGTCCTCCTGGCATTGGCGGTTGTCGTAAAGTCTGCGCAATTGCCACTGCATGGCTGGCTCTTGCAAGTCATGGAGGCCCCAACACCTGTTTCAGCGCTCCTCCACGCAGGTGTTGTGAACCTGGGAGGTTTTGTTCTCATCCGCATGGCGACACTGATTTCCGCAGTGCCCATGGCGCAGGCCGTCCTCGTCGTTGCGGGCAGCGTCACAGCAGTCATTGCTGCTCTCGTCATGACGACGCGGGTGAGCATCAAGGTCAAATTGGCATGGTCGACCTGTGCGCAAATGGGTTTCATGCTGGTGGAGTGTGGGCTTGGGTTCTATGAACTGGCTCTCGTCCACCTTGTGGGGCATTCCCTTTACAAAGCTCATGCCTTTCTCTCGTCTGGTTCCGTCGTGTCTCAGACACGCATCACTCGTCTGGCCACACCCGCATCGGGCGGTTCCTGGAAACGTCAAACGGTGTCGCTTGCATTGAGTCTCGCGCTCCTGTTTCTTGCTTGGCGGGGAGGTTCGCTACTTTTTCCAAGCCATCCTGTTCCTTTAGGACTCGTTCTCATTTTCGGATTTGCCCTGTTCCCACTCATGACTCAATGGGCGAGTCTCGAGTGGAGAGAGCAAGCGGTGTCGATTTTCGTTACGTTAATTTTCTTTGGGTTTGCGATTGGAATGCACACCCTCCTCTCGCCACTCCTCAACCTGCCTGCTCTCATTGGTCCGATGCACTCCTTACTGCTTGCCTGGTTCTCGGTGTGTTTTGCGATGATGGGATTCATTTCAATTCTTTGCAGTACAAAAAATGCGGGACCTTTTGCTCGAAAGGCGTATCCATGGATTTTTGGTGGGCTGTTTCTTGACGAGCTCTTCACCCGGTTCACTGTTGCAGTTTGGGGGCTCTTGAGCGCACGAGGAGGCTCCGAAAAGAAAAAGAATAAAGAACCAAACACGCCCGCACTCACAGGAGAGTCGACATGACGGCCTCAATGCGAAACCCATCCCTGAATTCGCAAGATCTTCCGGCGTACGTTCACGAGGCTTGCGCCAGAATAGCTCCCACTTGGCCACTGGATCGCTTCATTGCTGTGAACCCGTGGTGGGGCTCCATTCACAAACCGATTGAAGAGATCGCCGCGCAGGACGGCGTGTTGTGTGGGGCCAATGTCCTCATGCCAATGGCTTTTTATCGTGAACTCTTTGCACAAGGTGCTTTTGAGGAAAAACACCTTGCGGACGCCATTTTTCAGGCGGGCAATCCGATTCCCCTTGATCTTGCATTGAGGGAGCTGACTTCACGGGAGCTCCAAGCCGAAGAGGACACTCCCAAGAAACTATGGCTCATGACAGATGCCGCGGATGCCGCGGATGCCGCGGATGCCGCGGATGCCGCACGCGGTGGGTCCGTGAGCATCTCTTGGCAGACCGTTGTGACGCACCAAATAAGCCAATACTGCGCTGCTTATTTCGACGAGAACAACGCAAGCTGGCATCCTGACAAAAGTCTTGGTTTGTATGGCGGATGGAAGAAGCTTCTGAGTGAAGACTGGAGTGTCTGTCTTCTGAAGAACGAGAGTGGAATTTCGCGGCGGGCGGCAACATTGCCGGAATGCCCCCGTGAACTTGTCAATTTCGGCTTTGAAAGGCTTGGTATCCCCGAGTCTGAGCGCGGCGATTATGCAACGGCTTTACTTCGGAGCGTCAATGGTTGGGCGGCTTGGTGTGCTTACAAGAGGTGGGAAGCACGGCTCTCTCGCCGAGAAGACGATCACATTCTGGAGCTCCTGTGTATTCGTCTCGCGTGGGAGATTCTACTCGACGATAGCGAGCGCAACAGCTACTCCCGGAAGGCTCACATTCGCGAACAGTGGCGTTCCCTTCGTTCGCGCAAAAAAAACCTTGAGTTGCGACAAAAAACCGCTTGGGTTTGCCAACGCGCGTGGGAGAGGGCTGACCAAGACACATGGGTGCGGAAATTGGCCGGAACCTTCTGTGAACCAGAATCCCAGGCTGTGCTGCCTGCAGTTCAAGCGGTGTTTTGCATCGATGTTCGTTCGGAAATTTTTCGTCGGGCATGGGAAAGCGTAGACCCTGGAGTTCAAACCAAAGGATTCGCAGGTTTTTTCGGACTCCCCATAGAATATTCTTCCCTGGGAACCCAGGCCACAAGTGCCCAGCTTCCGGCGTTGTTGGCACCTTCGTTGCGCGCGCACGACTCGTGTCAGTCTGAAGTCGATTTAGGCAGAATGGCGACGAGGCGCCGAAGCCGTTTGGGGCAGCGTTCGCTCTGGAAAGCCCTCCAAGAGAAACCCACATCGATGTTCACTTTTGCGGAGTCGGCTGGATTCGTGTCAGCATGGGGGCTCATAAGAAAGAGTTTTCCTAATTCCGGCCCAGGAAAACCACTGAACCGTGAGGGTTTGACTGCAGGCGAAGCGAAGATGCTCCGACCCCGATTGTCTTTTTTTGCATGTGAAAGCGAAGACTCTCTGCAAGAGCGCACCAATTTGGCGGCCCGGGTGCTTCATGCCATGGCCCTCACGCAATCGTTTGCACGGCTCGTGGTTTTGGTGGGCCATGGAAGCCAATCAGCAAACAATGCGCATGCCTCTGGACTCGACTGTGGAGCCTGCGGCGGCCAGACGGGCGAGGTGAATGCACGTGCTTTGGCATTCTTGCTCAACGATGCTCGGGTGCGGGAACGTCTGGAAGGACGAAACATTTTCGTGCCTCCGCAAACGTGTTTTGTGGCCGGTTTGCACAACACGACCACCGATGAGGTGACGTTCTTCGACCTAGATCTTCTTCCTGGCTCGCACTTCGTGGAATTTGAAAAACTCCAGAAGAGTGTCCTGGCTGCCGCACACATTGCACGTCAGGAGCGTGCGCCGCGATTGGGTTTGGAGACGCATGTGCAAAGTTGCGACTCCCTCCTCAAGGCCTTTCAGAGAAGAGCGAACAACTGGGCGGAGGTCCGGCCCGAATGGGGACTCGCCGACAATGCCGCGCTTATCGTGGCACCCCGGGCACGCACCCGAGGCGTCGACCTTCAAGGGAGAGCCTTTCTTCACGACTACAACTGGCGATCGGATGAAGACGGCAGCCTTCTCGAATTGATTATGACAGCGCCGATGGTTGTCGCGCATTGGATCAACATGCAATATTACGCATCAACCGTGGACAACGAGCGCTATGGAAGCGGAAACAAAGTTTTGCACAATGTTGTGGGAGGCACCATTGGGGTCTTCGAGGGCAACGGAGGAGACCTTCGCATCGGTCTTCCCATGCAGTCCCTTCGTAACGGAGAAAAAATCGTCCATAGGCCACAGAGGTTGAGCGTGTTCATCGAGGCACCTCAGTCTGCCATTGAAAGAGTGCTTCATACGCATGAAACTGTGAGGCATCTCGTGGAGAACCAATGGCTCTTTCTCTTTCAAATCGATGACTCAATGGGACGAGTTTTTCGCTTCGAAAAAGGCACCAGTAGCAAGGGAGGTATTTGGAACTTGGAGCCCTTCTTTGTCGTCGAGAAAGAAGAGTGAGTGAAGAACGAATGCGCCTTACAGTGGTTGAGGTTCTTCATCGCGGGAGGGCTGCGACCCTCCAGGAAGAAATTGGGGTTCTTCGTTGCTCAACCCACCGGGGCGGGTGACGTCGGGCAAGCGCTCAGGCTCTCTGTTGTCTTTGCCGCCGGAATTGGACTCTCCGGGCATTTCTAGACGTTCCAATTTGTCGTTTTTGAGGTCAATGCATTTTGGGAGATTGCGAAACGAGATGTTCGAGGGAAAGCCTTCTTTGTAGCAGAAATTCAACCCCACAAACCGGGCTGAATCGACTTTCGAAATAACGTTGTGTTCCGCGTTGCTCGGCACGGAGCCTTCTGAAAATTCGTACGTCACGCCGCCATTGACTTCCGTTCGGATCGGCGATCCCGCGTGGTAGCCATTTTTCGATCCTCTGTCTCTTCTCACCGCGTCAAAGCCGTCTTTTGTTGCGGAGGGAGACGTGCAAATGGCCCATGCCCCCGTGCGCACCACCTGCCGATTGTAAAGCTTTGAGCGCTGTGCCGACAAGAATTCCGAGGTCTCTTCGCCTGCCAACATGCCTCTGTCGGCATTGAAGGCATCAAGACAGCTGTTGAGGTTTTCTGCTGCATTTTCGCGGTTTGCATAGATTTTGGACAAGATCGCAGGGCTGGCACGTCTGGCGACTTCGACTTCTCCGGTTTTCAAGAATTTGAGAGCTTCTTCGTCGAGCCTCACTTCGGTGACGATTTGCGTACCAAAGAAGTCTTTTGTCGATTCGACAACGGCATATCCATTCTTCGATTTGATGTGATCCAGCTTGTATTTCTTTTTCCAATCCTCAACAGAACCAGCGACCGTGCCGCCACTGTCGCGTGTGCCTTGGTAACAAATGATGCGAGGCTTGCACGAGTGCACGGCGTGGGTGGCTTCCATGGAATTTTTGTGCTGCCTGTACAAGGCAAGAAGTTCGTCGAAGCTCGCGTCTCGACTCGAATCCGCTGAGGCGGACTTCGAAGGTCCAGAGCTTTCGTTGAATTTTCGAGCCTTGCATCCAAACGCGAGGGACGCCGAGACGATGATCATGAGGGTTGCTGGTAAATTCATGGAGTGGCCTTTCAATGACGCAAGGGTGAGGCGAGCTCTCGATCGCAAAGATTTCTGAGAGTGGTATCGTCATGCGTTTGAAGGCCTTTGAGCCGGAAAGCCCTGCCTTTTTTTCACACCGCGTCAGAAATTTGTGGGCGCCTTCCCTTCTCCTCGAAACAAGGAAGAGAGGCGCTCGAGGACGCTCAGCAAGGGAGCTCTCAAATGGCGAGTGCGTCGGCGCCAATGCCAATAGGAACGCCCTTTTCGAACGTCAAGACCATGTCGCGTGCTCGGCTCGCTGTGGGGGCGGGAGCATCGAGAACAAGCGAATAGCGTTCATTGGCCATTGAGACGTCGGGAGCAATAAAGAACCGAGGTGCGAGACTGTAAGATGTCATTCCACCCACAATGAGTCCGGCCGCACCACCCAAAGCGATGCCAAAAAGGAAGAGGACAACCGCGCGGATCCAAAACGGGTCGGTGGAAGGAAGGGGCAGCTGGGCAAGGAAGGCGACGAGCACACCGAGCGCCATGCCCCAAAGGGCTCCGTGCATGGCCCCCCATGCGGCAACGTTTCCACGTGGCACGAATCCGATGATTTCGTCTTCGTGGTGAACGTGCGGCGAGACGATGGAAAGACGCGAGCGGTTGAAGCCATGCTTCGAAAGAGCCGACAGAAGCAACTCTGCCTCAGCATAAGTAGGATAAACACCAACAATGTGACGTTCCGACATGGCGGGCTCCTCCGTGAGGCGGGGCGAACGGGGACTATCCAGTGCCCGGTTCGTGTTTCTTTGGTACTCCTCGCGTCGGCGTGGTTCAATGGGACCTCGCCTTTCCACAGGAGTCTCTTTTCCCACTTGCTTGCTTCAGGAGTTTTCCACGATGGGCGCGAAACCCCTTCTTCTTATCAATGGTGCTCATTCCACGTCAGCGAAAGCGCTCGCGGCCCTTTGCGCATCGCAGTTCGACCTCCGGCTGCTTTCGCGTCACGACGAAGCGCCGGAGGAAGGACGCGGAGAAGGTCACACGCACACACAAGTCGATCCTCTCGACCCGCGCAGTGTCGAAGACGCCCTGGGCGGCCTTCTTCGAGAAGCCGCCGAAACAGAAAGAGTGGTGGCCGGATATGCCAACTTCCTGGGAACCGTGCTTCTCAAGCCTCTTCACTTGACCACTCTTGAGGAATGGGACGAAACTTTTGCCGTGAATGTGCGCAGCACATTCCTTGCGTTGAAAGCGCTTTTGCCTTTTCTGGTGCGCCAGAAAAAAGGCAGCGTGGTTCTTGTTTCGTCGGTGGCGGCCCGCATGGGACTCGCGAATCACGACGCCATTGCCGCCGCAAAGGGGGCCATTGCGTCACTGGTTCCGTCGCTCGCCGCCTCTTATGCCCCACACGGCCTCCGTTTCAACGGCATCGCTCCGGGGCTTGTGCGAGCTCCCCTGACGGCCCGCATTGTGGGGAATGAACTCGCCTTGAAAGCAAGCCTTGCCATGGCTCCCGTGAAGCGGGTGGGCGAGGGGGGTGACATTGCCCGCATGGCCCATTTTCTTCTGGACGAGGAATTGAGCGGCTTCATCAACGGCACGGTGATTCCTGTGGACGGCGGCATGGGCAGCGTGAAACTGCCACCCAAGTTGTGAGGCGGCCTTCATGAACATCGAACTCAATGGAGCTCAGAAGGGCATCTTGGCAGCGAAGAAGGGAGCCATGGTCTTGGTGGGGCTCGCTTTCTTCGACGGCCTTCTTTTTGTTGCTTTGGGAGCGCACGACTACGCGTCGCGTGAAGCTATTGTCACCAGCACGGGTCTTCTGGCGGCTTGTGCGGGAGCCATTGGGTGGTTTGGCCTTCAAGGCGAGCGGCTGCGCAGTGCGTTGCCCTGGGTCCCCAAGCACGACGAGGGGCTGACTTTACAGGCAAGGCACGACAAGCTGCGTGCCCGCGAAGAAGGGTCGCTCGGATTTTCGTTTTTCATGCTGGCGGCAGGTTTTTGTTGGTTGGTGCTTGGAAACGCGTTGCTCATTGCTTGGCACAAGTAATAGAAGGGAGTGTGACCATGGTCCAGGGTTACCTTATTGATATGGACGGTGTCATTTACCGAGGCAACGAACTCATTCCAGGCGCTGCAGCGTTTGTGGGCCGACTCCGTGAACAAAACGTGCCTTTCCTGTTCTTGACCAACAATAGCCAACGCACGCGTCGTGACATGGTGACCAAGCTCCAGAGACTCGGCATTGACGTTGAGGAAAGACATCTTTTCACGAGCGCCATGGCGACGGCTCGGTTCCTTGCCCAACAGAGGCCTGGCGGAACCGCTTACGTGTTGGGTGAGGGCGGCCTTTTGCAGGCTCTGCACGCGAATGGCTTTGCCATCGTCGATTCTGCGCCCGACTACGTTGTGGTGGGCGAGGGCCGCACCTTCACCCTGGAAATGCTCGACCATGCCACGAAGCTCGTGTTGGCAGGCGCGAAGCTCATTGCGACGAATCTTGACCCCAATTGCCCCACCCAAGACGGCACGTTGAGGCCAGGTTGCGGAGCCATGGTCGCACTGCTTGAAACGGCCACGGGACGCCAAGCTTTCAGCGTGGGAAAGCCGTCGGCTATTATGCTCAGGGCTGCACGCAAGGAACTCGGTTTGCGCACAGAAGAAATCACCATGATTGGCGACATGATGACCACCGACGTGTTGGGAGGGGTGCAAGCGGGCTATCGAACCGTCCTCGTTCTTTCCGGAGGCACCCGACGTTCCGACCTTGAGCGCTATAGCTATGGGCCCGATCTCGTGGTCGACTCCATCGCGAATCTCGATCCGTTCGAGGCTTGGCCTCCGCGGAACTCGCCAACCTAACCCATCTTCCTTGGCGCTCCCTCACCTTCGGCATCGCTTTGGCCGCGGCTTGCGCCGCCTCATTGGCTGCGTGCAAGACCCGCCAATTCAACAAACCTGCGGGCTCAAGTGCGAAAAGTGGAGCCGATTTGAAGGCCAAGGCTCTCGCCCGAACGTCTGATCTTCCCCCCGAGGAAGACCTGCAAGAACAAAACGATTTGGTGCGCCTCACCGACGGGTCTCTTTCCCAAGATTTTGCGCCGATTTCGCAATGTGTAGTGACTATCCGTTCCCGGGGTGCGATCTCAGCGCTTTGAAGGCAGGCCCCATGCCAATTCTTTATGGGAAGCAGAAGGAACTTTCGGCCTTGCTCGCATCGGGCAGCCTCCCCGATGCCCAGAAAGCCGCTGTGGAGGCGAATGCAAAGGCCTACGAGGCTGTGATCACCGACCCCGACGACGTGCGCAATCCGGTAAAATACGTGACCTACCTAAAGTCCGTGGGGCGAGAGCCCAAGCGGTTCGCCGCGGCGACGGTTTTAAAATACATGCGCGTTTTACGCAAAAACGCCTAGGTCTTTCCCGACTCCTCCGATTTTTCGCCCAAAGGGCTCGAGCGGCGCAAGCGTTTCTACGAATTCCTTTCCATGAAAGTTGTTCCTCCAAATCCAGGAGAAACCGACCCGAAAAAGGCGAAGGATGCCGAGCAGAAACAGGCTATTGAAGACTACAACTGGTACATGAAGATTCGAGAGAAAGCATCGGGCGCCAACGATGCTGTGCAGCATGACCAGGACTGGATTCCCGATGTGGGAGACGACCTTTACAACGGAAACCTGGGGGCTGCGCCTCCGCACTGGAGCGACCTGCAGGCACAGTATTATGCCGTGACAGGGCACCGTCGCCATGGGTGCTTCACGTCCGTTCACCGCGCAATTGCCGGCATCCGCGAGGAGTCGAAATTGCCGGAACTCATTCAGGGTGAGGGGCCGGCGAAGTTCAGCACCATGCGCGACACCGTGGTGCGTTGGTGCCTGTCGCAGAACAAAACTGCGACGGGCAAAGGTCGCATTCTTTACGACTGGGCCGAGGATGAAGCAAAAATCTTGCCAATAGCTAAAAATCTTACCGACAATCCGCCTCCCGATTTTTCTTCCTACGATCTTGAACTCGCACTGGGAACAAGAGCAGCCTTTCGACGCATGTGGCTGTCGCAGGTGGTTGGGGCGAAGCCTGGCGAAGAATCACTCAAAGGAAAGCTCAATCCGAAAACGAAACGCCCCTGGAACATTTTTGACTACGTGATGATTGCTCCGGGGTGGGCGAAAAACTTCGACCAACAGCAAACTGTTCTGAATGCCTTCTACCACGACCTGGCCAACGAATACGGAGAAGATGGTTGGCCTCTGGCGACGCCTTCCAATTCACCTGTGGAACCTTATGTGCCGGGTACGGCCATGGGTTGCAATATTCGCCCCGCGCGTCTGCTTGTGGACGAAGACAAGTCGAAAGTCTGCGCCTTCGACGTCCCACGCAAAAGCACTTTGCATGGCATCGGCCGCTAAAGGCCTTCACGGCGAGGGAACTTCCTCCTGTTCCACCACGATTTCGTCCTCATCCTCCGCTGAGGACTGTGCTCCACCAGCGCGCGTGTCGAGAACGAAACGGAACTCCACACGCCGGTTCGCCTCGCCTTGCGGATCGGCGACCACCGCCGGCCGCTGCGTGGAATGTGCGCCCAATGAAACAAGCGGCTGCCCTTGTGCATTGGCCAGAGCCGCGACGCCTGGGGTGCAGGCATAAAGGCGACGCAGAACGGTCTCGCCTCGCGCGCTCGAAAGGTTCAGGTTGTCTTTGAATTGGCGCCCCGGAACGGAGTAGGCATGGGCATCCGCATGGCCCTCCACGAGCAAGGCGTCGAGCTTCAAATTTGCGAATTCTGGCTCGCAGGCAAACGACACTGGTGTGAGCGTCTCCTCGGGCGTGCAGGCCTGCATGCCTGGGCGCGCATCCACGACGGAGGGTGCGGCGTAGGCTTCTGGGGCCTTGGGAAGACACTGGGCCGCCTTCGACAACACGGTGCCTACAATATCGATGTGCTCAAGAGGTCTGCCCAACAGCCAAGCCTGACCTCTTTTAAATGCCACGGACGTGGGCCCGAGTCGTAGTGTCCCCGCGCCCTGGTCGACGCTGCTCTCCACACCCGCCTCGCGCAAAGAGGCGTCTATGGCCTTCAAGAAGCGAGCCCTCAATGCGGCCTGTGGATTGCCCTGAGAGGGGGGCACTTCGTGAGCGACTTCCTTCGCCGCAAGATTCGCGGCATTGACGCCTTGGGTTATCCAGGCAGCGGAGCCTGTCACGAGAAGAAACACGGCCGCCGCGGCAAGGCCCGAAACCTGGCTGCCGAAGCCCACCGAGGACTGCTCGGAGTCGACTTTTTCCATGGGAACTCGGAAGCGCGTCATGAAGCCCTCCCGCGACGTCGACTGCTGCCAGGCCTGGCGAGCCTCTCACGCTGGCGTCGTCGTGAAGTTTGGTCCACGGAGTCGCGTACGGAACGGTCGTAGCCATCGTCGTAAACATCGTCGTGACCGTAGGAAAGAACCTCTTCGTCATCGTATTCGTCTTGTCCGCCGTAACTGCCTTCCCCGTGAACATCTCGTCTTGTTTCGTTCCGTGGCCGTGATCCCAGGGCACCGCCTTCGGGGCGAGACCTGGTTCCACGAGGTTTGAGCATCGACTTGCGCATGTTCACAACTTTAATCGATGAAAGTGGCATTTCTTCCAGATAGCCCGAAATGCCGCGCAGTTCTTCGGCCATGTCGTCCATGGTGCGATCGATGCGTCGCATGTCGACGTTCGAGGCGATGGCGTCGACTTCGTCGCCTATCACGTGAAGTTCATCGGCCACCCTCTCACTGATTGAAGCGACGCGTTCGCTGATGTCGTCCATGCGGGCATCGATGCGGCGGCCAATTTTATCGATGCGTTGGCTCATGCGTTTCACGACATCCTCGAGCCTCTGACCCATGTCGCCGGACACGGACTCCACCTGGCCGCGAATGGAATCTACTTGGCCGCTGAGAGAACTGGCTTGGTCTTTCAAAGAATCGGCGACTCGGTTCATGTCATCGCGCACTGCAGCCTCAACCTTCTGCACGTCGTCTTTGACTTCAGAATGAAGTTGACTGACGCGCTGCACAAGGCCTGTGCGGACTTCAATACGTTTTGTGCCTTCGGACTCGGCGCGCGCAACGCCGCGCCTGTCTTCGCCTTCCTTGAGGCGCTTGTCGACCGAGAATTCCTTCAGTCGCATGCGCATTTCGTTGTACGTGGTCTCGGGGGCCCATTTGTGGAGCTTCTCGCGGACTTCGTTGAGGAATGGCGAGAGTTCAGCATCGGACGTGATGCCTTCGCCCACAAGCACCGTGGCAACGAGGTCGACACGGTGCGAAATGTCTTCGCCCACGCTGAGCACTGTTTCTGCAAGTCTGTTGCCTTGCATGCCCACGCGATCGTGAATGGCTTCCAAAAGCTTGGTTTGCTTGCCCATGTCAACAGCGACAATCTCTTCCATCACCTTCGTCGACTGGTGCATGTCAGCGGCCATGATTTGGGCGCTGTCGCGCAGCTGGGCCAGAAGTGTCTGCGTAAGTTCGGCCTGTGCTCCAAGCTGTTGCGACAATACGTCACGCACCTCGGTCGTTTCAGTGCGCCAGTCGTTTTCGTGTTGGCGCCATTGCTCATCTCGGTTCGCATTGCGTTCTCCAAGAGACGCCCATTCCGAAGCGGCTTGGTTGGAATAATTGCCAAACGAGTCGCGAAGCGAGCGTGTTTCGGCCGCGTTGCCAGTGACCACCGCGTGAATGCCCGCGAGGTTGTGCGCAATGTTTGCTGTCCGCATGTGCAGCGAAGGAATGTCGATATTGGCAAACTCCGTCGACACCGTGAGGCGCAGGTGCTCGAGTTCTTCTTTCAGAAGGTTCGACGTGTCGCCAAGAGTGCCCAGAAGGCGCTCAAAGAGCCGTTCGTCAGCAGCCTGCATGCCTTGGGAGAGAATGTCGATTTCAGCACGCAACCAGTCGAGCTTTGAGACGACGCCGGTGCGCGCGACGTCTTGACTGTCGTGAAGAATCTTCACGGCCTGCCTCAAACTCTCTTCCACACCGGAAACACTGGCGACCACTGTGGTGTTGAGCGCGGTCAAACGCTCGCCAACGTCTAAGCGCGTTTGTGCGATTTCTTCTCTAAGAAGTGTTCGAGCCGTTTCCACGTCCTGGAACAGGCGCTCCATAAACTCGGAGACGGACTGACGGAAACTCTCGAAATGCGAGGCCGTCTCGCCACGGAAAGCGGAGAGTTCTTGGTGCATGGGGACAAGATAAGTGGTTGCAGTTGTGCTGAGCAACTCTTCCACGGTGTGGCCTTTTTTCGAAATCAAGCCTCCGACGGTTCGTTGGAGGGTTTCAAAATAGTTGGACGTAAACTCAAGCAGGGTTTTGTGCGTCATGCGGAGTTCAGTCAGTGACGTTGAGGCAATTTGCTCGATTGTTTTTGGTGTGAGGCCCGAGTCCAAGATCATGGTGACGGCCTGGATCATGTCGGACGACTGCGAGGTTTGAATGCGCTCGACGATGAGAAACGTCAGCGCGCCCGCAATTCCCAACGCGGCGGGCCAGAAGGCCTTCGCTCCCACTTCGAAGAGCATGCTCACCATTTCGCCAAGCGACTTCGCGTCCGCCTGTTGAAGAAGCGGCTGCGCAGAAGAGATGCTCAATGCAAGCCCGACAATGGTTCCCAGAGTTCCCAAGGACACAAGAATGGAGGGAAGGGCATTGAAAACCCGCAGTCCAAGCGACGTCTTCAAAATGAAGTCGCGATCGAAAGTGTGTGTGGCTTCTCGCCCGCTCCGAAAGTACTGGTCGTAAGGCGGCTGAGGCGGAATAAGAGCCTGAAAGTAGCTTTGGAAACAGAAGGCCATGGCGGGTATGCGGCTGAAGATGCCTTGCAGCTGTGCCCCCGTGTCGACCGTGAACGTACGGAACTGCGAGCCGTCGCCAAGGTCCGACAGGATGCCCCGCATGTTCGACTTGAAGCCCGTCACCTGCCCCAAGTACATCGCCAGCGCGCCACCCGCGATGAGCACCACGAGTCCGCTGTAAAACATAATGAAGAGTGAAACGCTTGTGGAATCTGCCACGTCGAAATCCTCCGTTCCGTCACGAAGGGAGTCTCGGCAGTCTTTGCACGCTCTTGACCGTAATATTGGACACTTGCGATTGTTTTTTCAAAAAATATTCGCGTGTCCGTAGTCATTTCAGTCGATTGAATAACTAAGAAAAGCCGCCTTTGGTTCGATGAGAAAGGTCGACTTGTTGTTTCATTCGACTTTTGAGGCCTGCAATTCGGCGAGTTTGGTGGCGACGTTGGCTGCGTCTCTTGCAGGGTCAACGGCATTGTCTATCCAGCGCACGTTCAACTGAGGGTCAATGAGGAAGGTCCAGCGTTTCGCGATGTCCACCACGGGCATCTTGACGCCATACAAGCTCACGACTTTTGCGTTTTCATCGGAAAGGAGCGGAAAATTAAGGTTGTGCTTCTTTCGGAATGCTGCAAGCTTCGCAGGACTGTCCGTGCTCACACCGTAGACTTCAGCATTCTTGGCACGAATGAGTTTGACGCTGTCGCGAAAGGCGCAGGCCTGTGCCGTGCACCCTGGGGTTTCGGCCTTGGGGTAGAAATAGAGCACCGTCCAGCCCTTGTCTTTCCGGCTTGCCAGGAGGAACTCGCTGCCATCGTCTTGCGTTGTGGTGAAGCCTGGAGCTTTGTCTCCCACTTTCAGGGGTCTTGATGCCGCAACTGCCGACGGCGAAACAAAAGGGAACGAGAGTGACGAGGCTCCAACAAGAATCAAAGCGAGGGAAAAGAAACGTGAACGCATGAGAACTCCCAAGGCCGGCAGTGAAGGGCGTGCGCAATGAAACACGCACCGAGGCCACCCTCCCGCCCCTGCAAAAAGGGTGTGGGGGTGGCCTCGGTTCTCTAACCTGCCTGAGGGAAGTTAGCCGAGCAAGCGAAGTGCCGCTTGTGGCAGCTGATTGCTTTGAGAAAGCACTGCAATGCCTGACTGCTTGATGATTTGGCCTTGGGTGAGCTTTGCCGTTTCTTCCGCGAAATCGGTATCGCGCACGCGGCTGTTTGCGGCGGAATAGTTTTCCGACTGAATAGAGAGGTTGTTGATGGAAGATTGGAGTCGGCTTTGCAACGCTCCCAAAGTCGCGCGGTAACCACTCACTCTGGAAATGGCGGAGTCGAGCGTCGAGAGAGACCCTTGCGAAGACACCTTGTCGGACACCTTGATGCCTTCGTCTCCTTCACCAAGGGCAAGGCCCGTTTCGCCAATAGATGCGTCGATTTCACGCAGGTCGATGCGCATCGTGTTTACCGTTTGCGCGTTTTCAACGTTGTCGGCGTCGGCGTAGTAGTCTTTTCCAATCTGAATTTCCAGAGGAAAAGTGTTTCCTTTGCTGTTGAGCGACTCTTCACGTTCGCTTTCGCCCAATAGAAGCCTTGTTCCGTTAAACTCGGTCGTCTTTGCGATTCGCGTAATTTCGTCTTTGAGTTGGCTGAATTCCTTATTCAGGAAACCTCGCTCAGTGTCGCCAATGGTGTCGGATGCACCCTGCACCGAAAGTTCGCGCAAGCGCGACAGAATGTTGCCCACTTCATTGAGGCCCCCTTCCGCGGTCTGAATCAAGGAAATGCCGTCGTTGGCATTTCTTTTGGCCATGTTCAAGCCACGGACGTCAGCTTTCAATTTTTCGCTCACGGCGAGACCTGCGGCGTCGTCAGCCGCTTTATTGATGCGATAACCCGACGCCAATTTTTCCATCGACTGGTTCACCGTTTCGTTCGAAATGCTCAAGTTTCTTTGAGCGCCAAGTGCCGGTGTGTTCGTCTGGATGCGCAAGCCCATCGTGTCTCTCCCTTTGGTCACGGACGCAAAGGCCGGTCGGGAGCCCGCACGCCCCGGCAACCTTTGCACTGGGCAATTCGTCGCTGCCAGGAAGAGCTTGAGGCAGAATTTTCCTCCGTCTGAAGAATTTCAGGCGTATTGAGGGCTTGGCTTGCTCGAATGTTCGACGAGAAAGTGGCTGTGGGGTTGAAAAAGTTGGTTTTTAATTCACATATTTTTTAATGAAATTGTGTGAAATTAAAGAGGGAAGTCTAGAAGGATTCAGGGGATGCGAGCGGTTGCTTGCGAGTACTGGACGAGGAGGCGATCCACGAGTTCTTGGCACGTTGGAACGTCCTCAATTTCACTGACAATCTGCCCCACCTCCAATTCACCTTGCTCGAGATCGCCCTCCAACATGCCTTTGCGGGCGCGTCCTTTGCCCAACAAGGCCTCGAGCTCCTCTCGGGAAGCCCCGCGCGCCTCGGCGTCGGCGATGCTCCGGGCAAACGCATTCTCGAGAAGGCGGACGGGCACGTGTTTCTTGAGCCGGAGAAACGTCGAGGTGGTGCTCGCGCGCGTCATGGCCTCTTTGAAGGCCGGGTGCGCCGAGCTTTCTTGGGTCGCCGCGAAAACCGTACCCATTTGCACGCCCTGAGCTCCCAAGGCGAAGGCGGCGGCCAGGCTGGCGCCTGTGCCGAACCCTCCGGCCGCGATGAGGGGAACCGAGAGACGCCCTAAAAGTTGCTGCAACAACACGAGCGTCGTGAGTTCGTCGCGGCCGTTGTGACCTCCCGCCTCAAAGCCTTCCACCACCACGGCATCGACACCGGCCTCCTGGCACTTCAGCGCGAGGTCGGGCGTGCTCGCGACGTGCACCACTGTGCAGCCCTTCTCTTTCAGAAAGCGAGTGTACTTCTTTGGAGAACCGGCGCTTGTGAACAGGATTTTCACACCCTCTTCCACCACCACCTCCAGCTGGTTTTCCACATCGTGGTAGAGCAAAGGCACATTCACGCCGAAGGGTTTCGTTGTCAGAGACCTCGCTTTGCGAATGTGATTTCGCAGAAGCTCTGGCTTCATGCTCCCGGCTCCCACGAGGCCCAGTACACCTGCCTCAGACGCTGCGGCGGCAAGCTTTCCCCCGCTCACCCAAACCATGCCTGCCTGCACGAAGGGGAGCTCGGTGCCAAGCAATTTGCAAACAACATTTCCTGCAAAACGCGACCGAATGGCGTTTGTCATGGTGGCGCAGACTCCTTGGCGGAAAGGGGAGTGGGCGTCGCGACCGGAGTCGCGGCCGGAGTCGCGGCCGGACTTGCTGAGGGAACCCCTTTGCGTGCGTCCACTTCTGCTTGGTACCTTGGGGGCGGGCCATCAAGAAAAGGGGAGGGAGGCGCTTTCACGCCACAACTCAGCACACTCATGGCCACGCAAGAGGTAGACACCCAGAAGCCGGGTCGAAGCGTCATTTGAATTCTCCTGATTTGCGTGCGGCAAAGGCCGCAAGGCGAGCGCGGTGGTCGTCTTGCATCCAGTGCCGCTCAAAAAAAGCAGCGTCGCCACCAGCCTCACCATCGACCTCGGACACAAACTCCTCGCGGCGCAAAAAGTCGGCACGGAGCTTGGCTGGGCATGCAACAAATCCTTCTGCAAACGCATGGAGTGAGCCCCAAGCCCAAGCAGGGAGTGTGAACGCGGACGTCTCGGTGCCGAAAGTGACAGAATCGAGAGCGCCTGGAGAGTGGGGGACCTCGCCGTCTGCATTTGGTGTGGGAGGCAGAAAATCGCAAAGGCCCAAACGCACCAAGTCGCTGAATCCGATGCTCCGCGCGGCTGCAAAAAGGAGAGAGACGCGCCGTGCGTCGAGAGCAGGGCACAGCGTTGAAAGGCGCGCCATGCCGTGCCACCCGCCTGGCACAGCCCACTTCGCCTGCCAGAAATGGAGCGCGACGTTTGAAGTCGTGTGGTGAAACGTGGCTGCCATGCGAAAATCGGTGGCCAGTGCGACTTCTGCGCCGCCCCCGTAGGCGTTTCCTGCAAGGAGTGAAAACGTGGGCACCGACAGGTGGGGAAGAGCAGCGCAAAAGGCGCGCATGTTCGCTGTCAGTGTCTGCGCGTGCGGTTCCCTCTCTTGTGCGAGTTCTCGGATGTCGCCACCGCTGAGAAAGACGTTTGGTACGCTCGACACGAGGGCAAAAGCACCCACATTGTTTTCGGCCAGGAGCGCGGCAAATGCGTCTGAGCGCACAAGATCGGCAAGAGCGGCTGCCTTTTCACTTCCAATCGCATTGCGGGAAGTGGGCGCATGGAACACGAGAAATACAACCTGGGACACCCGCACAAGCGAGAGCCCTTCACACAGGAGCTGAGCGTGGGAACCCTTGAGCATGAAGAAAAACCTCGCCGGGAACAATGCGCCAGGCGAGGCAGTGATTCAAGGGGGCGGAGGAGCTTCCGGCGCCGACGCCCCACGCAGCGCATCGAGACCGGAACCAAAGACGGTTCCGAGGCTCATGGTGCCTTCCAGCCGAGTCAGGCGCGAGGCGTAACGGCCGTACACGTCGAAAGGCGACACGAGTGCAAACCGTTGGAGTGTCATTCCGCTCCGAGCGCGCTCGTTTGGGGCTGCTGCCGACAGTTCTGTTGCGCCGCCACCCTCATGCATCGAGGTGCCTTGGACGGTCACAGCCACCGCAAGAGCGGTGGACGCAAATTTCAAGAGAGCTTTCACAGGGGTTTCCTCCGGGTGCGTTCGTCCTCTCACGAACGCCATATCGGCATATCTTGGCTAAAACTTGAGCCCGCCGATTTTTACACGATGTCCCGGTATGTTACCTTAGTGGTTTGGCTTCGAGTCTCCTTGTGGGTTGAGCGGTGGTGCCTGTGTGAGAGGGCGAACTCCGCACGTTCCCTTGTATGGCTGGTTCGGATCTTTTTCCTGGAACTTGAGACAAAGAACGTGCGAGCCGAGTCTTCGCGAATTGGAATGGTTTGAATTTATTGTTTTTTTCGCGGCTGCGAAGTGTCTCTCATAATTTTTTCATACTCTTTTTCCCATTTTGCAGGCTTTTTCTGCTGTTCGAGCTGAATGGCCTGGACCCTTTTCTTCAACTGGTTCGACTTTCGAACCTGCAAAGCGAAGACGAACGTACCAACCGTTGCAAGAACAAACACGGCTGTTTTCATGGCAGTGAAACGATTGGCGAGAAAGATAAGCAGAACCCATGAAAACAAGGCGACAAAAATGTTGTTCCCAAAGAAGACGAACGCTGGAACCAGGCTCGCCAAACAGACAAATATGCGAATGAGAACGGAACTTTGTTCGGTTTTTGAATCAATTTCCTTCTTCATGAGAAGGGCACTCCTCTCCCGCCCCGTCTGAGGCGCACCACTGCGACAGCAACAGCCGAAGTGGCTGGGTATCGGTTGCAGGGAGGGCTCCTTGAGTGGCTGTGATTCTCATGAAGTTACCCGGCGATTCTGTCCCGCTCCCTGTAAAAACGGATAGTGCAACCTCGCGTCTGTACTTTCGCCATCCCTCCGCTGTCGTTCAGTTAAAGGTTACGTAACGCTTCGAGCTGCCCCAGTCGTCGCCGCGCTCCATGAGGACGAACGACATGAGGCGAAGCGCTGAAGCCGAGT
>JADCJN010000191.1 GCA_020247005.1 Silvanigrellales bacterium | reverse complement strand
TCTGACACTGCAAGGGCGGGCACAGTGATGTCCGTTTCCACACTTTCTAAGGTCCCCGTGTGAAGGATGTCGGACAGCGGGACGTTTCTTTGACGGGCCTTTAAGTCGAGGCACGCCATTTCAAGTGCACACAATGCCGACGTTGCGCGAAGTTGATGCGCAGGTCGCCAGCGCGCGTGAACACAATGTGCCGCTTCTCCTGCGGTGGCCCCCATAAGATGAGCCCCCTGCGCTTCCAGAAACGCAAGCGTGGAAGGCACATCGTCTCCCGTCACGACGGGCAATGGGCTTGCTTCTCCCCAACCTTTCAGGCCATTTTCATCGGTGACACAGACGAAAACAACAGACGCGTCCAACTGACTGCTGCCAGTAATGGCGAAGGGAAGAACGAGGGGGATGCTGACTGGAAAAGCTTCGACCTGACTCAGACGAGAATGCGCGGCCACAGTGTTCAAGTTTTGAACCTTTCCATTTTTCAATTCATACAGGACACCTCAGATTACCTTATTGTCTAGCAGGAAGATCCGTTTTGGGTGGAAGCTCAGTTGTTTGCCACCGACTGAGCCACCGACGCAGAAACGCTGCACTCCATTTGCTCGAACTCGCCCACATCGCAGCTGCAATAGGACGGCGGCATGGAATCGAGAAGACTGGCACGGCGGCATTCCTTTTCCATGTCCGCGAGGGGTGGGAGTCCAAGCCGAGAGCCTGCATTCAACCGTTTCTTTTTGTCCGGAGCCGTTCCAGCGCCCTCGACCGAACGGATACCTGCCTCCAAAAGGGACATTTCCTTCGCCTGTTCGCTGTTCCTTTGCCGTTTTAACTTGCTGTTCACCTTTTCTTGCACGGCGCGTGGCGCGAGCACGTGGTCTTTCAGAGTGATGGTAGAGCGGGAAACGCTTTCTACGACTGCCGATCGCATCGAACCCTCGTTTGAGGGAGCCTTCGCCTTTTCCGTGGTTTTTTGAAGCGGCAATTTCTCCGGACGACCGAGTGAGGAGCTCCCATGGGGTGTGAGCGGCGGTGCCGACGCCGGCTGCGCCGAGAGCACAGCAGCCTCATTTGAACGAGAGAACTCATTCGACCGAGAGACCTTGTTTACAGAAGCAGCCTCCTTCGATGCCGGCAGGCGCGCACTCTGGGCACCCGCGCCCTCGGTCTGTCGCCCCCCCATCATCCACATGACACCGCAAGCGAGGAAGGCGGACGCAAAACCAACAACAACCCACTTCTTGCGCAGGGTCGTGCGCTTGCCCTCGAGGGTAAACATCGTGTGCCTCCCGGGGACGAGAGCAGAGGGCCGGTCATCTTCCACTACCGAAACAACCTGGCTGGGCCTGCACTCTCCCGCTGCCTTTGGTTTCGGAGAATGAGGTCCGATCTTTGGGAATTCCTATTCCTTCTTTGATTTTAGCTATTTAGAAACGGAGGCTCCCAAGCCAAAACTCAAGGGCGAAAATCAATTCTCTCTTCTAAAGGAGAGATGAAGACTTCGTGGACTTGAGAGGAATTCAAGGGACCCCCTCTGCCACCTGCGCCATCATAAAGGACATAATGTGACAGATAGGTCATGTTGAAAGCGTCATCGAGAACCACACGGTATCTGCGGCCCTCTTCAAACGGAACAACCATCCCGCTCGACACCGCACGGGACTCCCACCGCGGAAGATGAGGCATAGTCACGACCGCCGTCGCTACGACGGCTCCGTCACTTTCCCGCACCACCCTCACGCGACGCGTTGCTGCGGTGATGCCTGTGGAGACGTCGTTGTGCGAGTTCGAATATTGGAGCGTTAGCAGGTGAGGCCCCGTGCGCTGCGGCGAGAACCCGAAGTTTTCCACCGACTCTTGCTGGCTCAAGGCCTTTTTTTGCGCGCCCATGGGCGCAGGGGCATTCCATTTTTGCACGCCCACATACAGGCAAGCCTCGCCCGACGGCTGCGAGGGCAGGGAGGTGCGAACATCGCGTTGAACCGCCACGTAACAGCGTTTTCCCAGCCCACTTGCGGGCTCTCTGTCTAGAAAGAAGGTTCCTTCGAAACCACGAACTGTGAGACGGCCATTGCGGTAGAGATCCCAGGCTGCGCCCTGTGCGCCGCGTGCTTCGAGTTCGAGCCTTACGGCACCTTGTTCCGCGGAAACCCGAAGGCTTGGGGTCACCGGCGCAAGATACGAGGCCCGTTCAGAAACAGTGGGCTCGAAAGGGTTCCGCACAACAACCTCGAGAAGCGAGCCAGGCGCAGAGCGCGCTTCAGCCAAAATGATCTCAACCAGCGACCCTTCTGCCAAGTTTGACAACGAAAGAGGGCCCGTTCCGCGGTCAATGCCGTCCACACGCAGAGTGCTCACAGCGTGGTAGGCAGCGCGTGCGTCGGACGTTCGGCGTTCCGGAAGGCGGAGAACCACATTGATGCGTTTTCCACGCACGGGAAGATTCTCGAGCCTGATTTCACCGGAATTCGGCAGATGACGAGCCGCGAAGGAAGCCGGCACGAAAGGCTGCACACTCAGTGCGTCCCCTTTGACCTCAAGACCGAAAAGGGTGTCGCGAACAATGGACAGAAACGAAGCCACCGACCACAGCTGGCGACGTGAATTGATAACAGGTCCCGTGTACTGACCATCATAGTAAAAAGCCAGTCCGCTCGTGAATTCCAAGTTCTCCATGTTGGAAAGATTCAGCGCCGTTCCACGGTAAATGCTCTCGAGCTGCCGTGCCACGAAAGGTGCGTGGCGGGCCCGAGCACCGGCACGACTCGCGTACGCCGTCACGAAAGGCCAAATGGCGCGGTTGTGATAAATCGGAACTTCGGGACTTTGAGGCCACACAACGGGAGCGCCTGCTTCGGTCACAGGATACTTCTCGAGAGCAGTGCGCGACTCATTTTCATCGAGGACGCCCGCAAGAACAGCCAGCGACAAGCCCAAAAGATCTTGGCGGTCGGGAAGGGTCACAGGGTAGGCCGTGCCGAGGCGAAGCGAAGCCAACAAGCCCGTAGAGGGATCGAGAAAACGCGACCGCACCTGTGCTCGGAGTTCCTGCGCCCAGCCCGCGTAGCGAGACGCCTCATTGGAAAGCCCCAGTTCGCGCGCCCATTGCTCCGCGCGAACAAGCGCGAGGAGATGAACAACGTTTGTCGAAAGCGCCTTTCCGTCGGCGATGGCCGACACATAACCCTTGGTCCAAAGGGGGTAAGTTTGCTCGCGCCAGTCGAGAAAACTCTGCTCGCCACGGTAGAGGCCATCGCGAGGGTCAAAGACATCGGCACGGTCGCGTTCCAGGGAGTTGCGAAGCGCATCGAAGGCAATGGCCAGGCGCTGGCCGCGGGCCGCTCCCACGGGCATCCCGTCGAGAACGGCTCCCGCGCCCAAGGCCCAAGTCACCCGGTCGGTGCTCACCGGCCAGCTTCCGCCCGTACCGGTGTCTTGCACAATTTCCAAACCGCCCTGGCCTGCAGAAGTCCCAAAACGAAGCACCGAAGTTTTGAAAGCGAGCGAATTCCAGGTGCGGTCGGGGTTGAGCCACCCCAAGCCCAGCTCAGATGCGTACGAGATATCACGCGTCCACACGTATCCCCATTTTTCTCCCGTAACATAACAATCGCAAGCAATTCCCGAGCCACGGTTGAAGGCGTAATCGGTAATGGAGCGAGTTTCATTGGCTACGGCTTCGCGCACGGAGAGGCCAAAAAGTGCATCGAAAAGCGCATTGCCACTGCGTAAACGAGGATCCTGAGGGCGTTCGTTCACCACAGTGCGGGCAGGGGTGTCGACTTCGCGTTGGGGAGCATCGGTAAAAAGGTCGAACGAACGGAGGCCGTCACCCGCGTCGTTCGCACGCACAGCCGTGCGAAACCCGAGGTACTCCACCTGGGCGGACGGCTCAAAAGGCAGCGGAGCCCGCGGAACCGGCCCACCAAATGAAACGACGAGCTGAGCGACGTGCCCTCCGGCGTTGGCGGGCACGTTGTCGAGACGAAAAAGGTAACTTCCCGGTGTGCGGATTTCCACGATGCTGTTGTCACCGGGCCCCTGCGAGCGAACAACAGGAACGGCGCGACCCAAAATGGCTTCCCTGGCGTTAGTGTTCCCTGCGGCATCCAAGGTAAAGGAATTCATCCAATCGGAATCAGCAATTTTAAATTCGTGGCGCCCCGGAAAAAGCGTGACGACAACCTGAAGAGAATCGGGTGACGTTCTCTGAAAAACGGCGTCTTGGTGCCATCCGTTGAAGGTTCCCCTGAGCATAAATGCTCGTTCATTCGGAAGCACTTGCGGATTCGCTGCGGCCTCCCTGGGTTGCAAAAGGGACGCAAAGGGTGAATGTGTTCCTTGTGCCACCGTGACAAAAGCGAAGAAGCACACCTTCAACCAAGCAGAACTCTTCAAAATTCGAATGGCGTTTTGATTTCGCACGATCTCCCTTCCTCACACTTCTCTGGAAGGCAATATGAATCAACGGTCTGACCAAAAGCTGTCACACGAATGCAACATGGACAACTCCCACATGTGGCGTTCACACTTGATTTCCAGATGGCCGAACGACAACACCGAAGCGTTGCCACGTCTCCAAATGCGTTGTGCAGAATTTCTATCTATTGCCGTCATCTTCATCTCTTTCGGGGTCTTACTTCAAGCTTGCGGGCAAGAATTTAAACCAGCCGGCCAAATCAAAAGTACAATTGCTCTAAAAACCAGCATACCCGCCTTGACCTTTTCCAAGGACGGACTCTTTGCCCGTGTCACCATCCTGGGGGATGAGCTCGTTCATGTGGAGTCGGCAGCCGGCGCTCCGCCCCCCGTGGGGCACCTCCACACCACTCCTATGGTTGCGGCATCCGCATTTCCTGGCCCCTCGGCATTTCAGAGAGAGGAAGACGCGAAGTCGCTGTCTTTGTCGACGCCCCGCATGCGCGTGCAACTCGACAAGGAAACACTCTGCGTCGAAACGGCTCGCGCAAACGGGCCGTTTGAAAAAGACTCCGTCTTGACGCGCGTCTGCCCTGAAAAATTAAATGCAAACTGGAAAAGTCTCACGTTCGACGTGCCTGTAGTTCGCGCGGCGTATGGACTCGGGCAGCATTTTTCGAATCCTGAAACCTCGGATGGCGATCTTGTGGGGCGTTTGCTTGAGTCTGGCCCCTACGGAAACGAGCTCAGAGGTTTTTCGGGCGGCGCCAACAGTGTTGTGCAAATTCCCGTGTTCTTTGTTTTACGCAACGATGCCACAGGATTTGGAGTTTTTTTCGACAACGCATACAAACAGCGATGGGACCTTAGAAGTCGCCCCTGGAAGGCAGACGCTTTTGGAAACACACTAAGTTACTTTGTTTTCGCGAACGAGTCGCTTCGCGACGCGCGCGCGGCCTATATGTCGCTCACAGGCAGGCCACCAGTTCCTCCGCGGAAAATGTTTGGCCTTTGGGTTTCGGAATTCGGATTTGACTCCTGGCAAGAGCTCGAGCGCAAACGCAAAGGTTTGCTTGACGCGGGTATTCCCCATGACGGTTTCGTGCTCGATCTTCAGTGGTTTGGTGGCGAGTTCTTCGGCTCGGCGGCACGCATGGGGCGCCTGACCTTTCATGAGCCTTGGTTTCCAAATGCAAAAGAGAACATCGAACGCTTGAAAGCGGCCGGTGCGGGTTTGATGACCGTGGAAGAAAGCTACGTCGACGCAAAGCTTCCCGAACATTCCGATCTTGCCCAGCGCGGCTACCTGGCGCGCAAATGCGAGGGCTGTGCGCCCGCCTACTTGACGGCGAACCCGTGGTGGGGAAAAGGCGGCATGATTGATTGGAGCTTGCCGGCCGCCGGCGACTACTGGCACGATTTGAAACGGGAACCTCTTGTTGATCTCGGTATTCTGGGCCACTGGACCGACCTTGGTGAGCCCGAAATGTACGATGAAAACGCCTGGTATCATGGTTTTCCGAACTTGGATCTGCATGCGCATGCAGATGTGCACAACCTTTATTCGCTTCTCTGGAGCGAGAGCATTTCACGAGGCTATTCCAGAAATGCGCGGCGCGAGCGCCCCTTCATTCTTTCTCGAGCGGGTGCGGCCGGAATCCAACGCACCGGCGCAGCCATGTGGTCGGGAGACATTGGCGCCAACCTCGGCGCATTGAAAGCACAAGCCACAGCCCAGTCGCACATGTCTTTTTCAGGCATCGACTATTATGGCTCCGATGTGGGCGGATTTCACCGCTGGTCGCTCGATGGCGACGTGGGCGCGCTTTATACTCAATGGTTCGCGCAGAGTGCCCTGTTCGACCTCCCCGTGAGACCCCACTCGTGGAACACAGCCAACATTCACGAGACCTCTCCACACGCCATTGGACATGTGCCAAGCAACCGAGCGAATGCCAGACTCCGCTACGAATTGTTTCCTTATTATTACGCACTGGCCCATGCAGCTTCGCGTGAAGGGTCTCCCTTCGTGTACCCTCCGCTCCTCGACTTTCCAGCCGACCCGATTCTTGCGCGCTTGGGCCACCAAAAAATGATCGGGCCCTGGCTTCTTGCCGGCTTGGTGGCCGACTACCGAGGCACGCAGCGCGCGTTCTATTTTCCCGACGCAGACTGGTACGATTTTCGAACAGGCGTCAGAGTCCGGGCAAGGGCAGAGTGGATAAACGAAGTTCCTACGGTCGACGAGGACGGGCGCTTCACACTTCCCCTTTTCGCACGCGGTGGCGCCCTCGTGCCTCTGGAATCTCCTGTTCCTGGCAAAGAGCCCGCTTTAGTGGGGAGCCTCGGTTCCTCGAAACAAAATTTGCGCGTGCGTGCTTTTCCAAGCGATGGAAAAGGAACACATCGCTTCACGGTTGTGGAAGACGACGGCGAGAGCATCGCTTACCGTGAAGGTGCTCTTGCTGAAACTCCACTTTTTTCGCGCACGGAAGACGACCGACTCGTTGAAATTCGCATTGGGCCTACCCGTGGAGTCTTCGAGGACATGGAGACCGAACGCAGCGTCACCATAGAACCTGTTGCGGCCCGTTCTGGAGACTCCCTGCGCACAGTCACCTTCAACGGCGCCCCCTTGCCAGCCTGCAAAGAGAGCAAAGCCCCTTGCTTCGACGGCACCCCAAAGACGGGGGAACGAAAAACGAGCATTCAGCTCGGAACAGTGGCTCGATCCCATGAAATCCGTCTTGCCCTCAAATGGACAACCCCCGCGCGTGAGGCACCCTCGCCTCGCTCACTGTTGTTCGTGTGCGAAGATGCCCAAACACAAGACGGTGAGGGCGTCTACGCAGTGGGAAGCCACGCACGCCTCGGCGCCTGGAACCTGACTCGCGCTGTGCGCCTCGAACCCACGCTCTACCCTCATTGGTCGCGCGTTGTGAACGGTTTTCAGGTTGACGAAAGAGTCGAGTGGAAATGCGTGAAAATGAAGGATGCCGACAAATCGGTCGTCGCTTGGTCTTCATTTTCGAATGTGCTTGTGCATATCAAGAGCCGTCTTTTTGCACAGCCCACTCGTCAAAATTTCTGAACACAAAAAGACAAACTGAGCCTTAGTCATCAGCCTTGCGGCACAAGGCAAAAACCATAAAAAATTCGAGGCGAGGCTTGCATTGTCATCCTCTCATTCGGATATTGGGTGTCTCCCACATCGTAACCTGGCACCCAACCATGGAGTGCATTCGCCTTGTTCCCCGGCGAGATGACTTAAGTTCACGTGTTTTGGATCGCTGAGAGGTTTGCGGCCTCCTCCTTTTGAAATCGTGACGTCTACGCTACACTCTGTGTCTAGAGAACCCCCCGGAAGGCGTGTGAGTCGACATGAAAAAGCGAGCGATTCAGTTTGAAGACAAAGAAAACAAGCGAAAACAAATCGTCATCGCGGCGCGTGAACTTTTCACGGTCCGAGACTTTTTTTTCGTAAAGATGGAAGACGTCGCGACAAAAGCAGGGGTAGCCAAAGGAACCCTCTATCTGTATTTCGGAACGAAAGAAGAGCTCTTCCTCGCAGTCGCGGAAACAGAAATTGGCGAGTGGTTCGAAAGCCTGTACGGGGCCGTCGAAGACATTTCAAAACGAAGTTCTGAAAATGCCACCCTGGCAAGCAACATCCCCCGAATTGCCGGCGAGCTTTCCACACTCATTGCGTCAACATTGAAAAAGCACCCCACCATTCCGCGCGATCTCTCGCTTTTGTTCAATATTCTTGAACACAACGTCAGCGACGACAAAATGCTGGCCTTCAAAAGCCAGCTCATTGCGCGGCTCGACGCCCTCTGCGAACAATTCACTCGGATGCTGGGGTGTCACGAAGATGCCTGTTGGCGACTGCAACTCGGATTGCAATCCATCATGCTTGGAGCATGGCAACTTGCAAAGCCTTCAGAAAAAGCAAAGGCGCTTGTCCTTTCGCAGCCTGGCATTTCTCGCCTCAGCCCCTCCTTCGATGAATTCCTGGAATGGTGCGTGAAGCATCTCGTCGCCGGATTCCTTGCGGAACCCAGTTCCTTTAGCGCCGCTCGCGCCTAAGGACTTCATATTCCGGCCGTATGATTTCCAAGCCTTCGAATGCAATGTGGCAGTTGCCTTCACGTAGCTGGCCGGTAATGTTGCCTTGGTTCACCTCAGCCCGGCAGACTCTCGAAATTCCATGATCAGCCTCTTCGGCCATTAGGGCGTCTTCCGTTGTGGTTAGAGGCGAATGAGCGAACGACTCGTAGGCATCTCTCGTGTGCCACGAGTCGCTTTTTGCACCTGCAAGCATTTCGAATCCAGTTGCGGAAAGTTCGACCCCCAAAGCGAAGTCACAGTGCCCCCATCGACGTGACCCTAAGGTGAGGGAAGAAGGCACTTCGTTTTTAGAGCAGCGCAAATTGTTCTCTCATATGAACACCCACGATGAACTTCGAAACGAGACCTCTGCAGGCTCAACAATTCATGCAATCTCGACAATAAATAGTTACACACTTACTCATTATCCAAAAAAGAAACTTTATCTTTTTGGTGTGAACCCTTTTCGTCTTTCTTGCCGGAAAGGGCTGACCCTTCATTGACAACAAAAATGTCGGAATGTAAACCCGACTTGCCTACGGCCGTTGGCGCAACAAATTTTTTTCAGAGATATCTTTTAAAATCAATTTTATCTCTGATGAATAATGGAGGCGTATCATGAAGCTTACCCTTTGTGTTTTGGCTGCGTCCGCTTGCACGTTCACGTCAGCATTCGCGCAAAATACGTGCATAAATCTTGCCAACAATTCAGTTGTTAATTTCGGCAGCATTGGCAACTACGTTGGGGGGAACATCGGAAGTGGCAATACCCTTCAGCTTGGCCACAATGTCACCTGCTCACCCATCCAAAATTCTCTGCAAGCCAATGCCGCAATCCAAGATAGTGCAACCTCGCGTCTGTACTTTCGCCATCCCTCCGCTGTCGTTCAGTTAAAGGTTACGTAACGCTTCGAGCTGCCCCAGTCGTCGCCGCGC
>JADCJN010000190.1 GCA_020247005.1 Silvanigrellales bacterium | reverse complement strand
CAGAGGCAAAGAAACATCGACCTGGAATTTTTCGGAACCTGAATGGACGTCGAGGCGAGCGGACACCCCGTAAAGGATGTCAAGCCGACGCCTTAAGTTTTCAAGCCCCATACCGCTCGCGCCTGCAATTTGCGCTCCTTTTCGCTCAGGCACATCGTGTTCGCCAGAAAGAGGCGAGTCGTTGACGCAGGAAATGCGCAGAGAGTCGCCTTGGCTGCATTCCACAGTGACGCTGACCCGCGTTGCAGACGTCCGCTTCGAGACGCCATGTTTAAATGCGTTTTCGACTAAAGTCTGGAGAATGAGCGGGGGCACGAGGATGGTGCGTAAGAGATCCTCGCCTGGCGCAGTCACCACATAGGTTCCTTTTGCTCCGAACCTTCGCGTTTCTATCTCGACGTACGAAACAACCAGCTCGAGCTCCGTTGTGAGCGGGATCCAGGTTTGGTCGACGATTTCGGCAAGCGTCCGATGAAACTCTGCCATTTTCGACAGAAGCTCATCGGCGTCGTGGGCGCGCGAGTGAACCAAGGCCGACACAGTGTTCAGCGCATTGGCAAAGAAGTGCGGAGACAATTGCGCCTTCTTCACAAGAAGCTCAATTTGCTCGGCCCGGCGTTTTTCAAGCAACTCGGCTCGGATCCTCCGAAAAACAAGAAAACCGTGAAGCGACAACCCTTGGATGGTCCCGAGCGATGCGATTTGATGCAGTGCGTCGAGTGGGAGGTCGAGGACTCCGATGAGAGACAGAACATGAAAAGGCAGCGCGATGCTACCGACGCTGTGCGCAACAAGGTACCAAAGGCCTTCCTTCTGGCCACGGATCACCGCAAGGATCCCAAGACAGGCGAGGTAGACGGGTGAAACCGCGAGCAACAGTGAAGCGGCGATACCGGCGGCCTCATTTTGAACAACGAAGGCGGTTAGGCACATCACGACAGCGAGAGAGCCGAAGACTCTTTCTGCGCGCTTCACCCAGGGCGAATTCAGGCTCGATTCCAAGAACGAAGAAACGTAACGAAGCGAGAAAACGATAGCCCCGCCCATAAACAGGAAGAGCGCCCTTCGCCCCCAGAACCCAGGGTTTCCGGGAAAAAGACTGTCCGCGAATCCGATTGTGGCCCACTGCAGGAAAAAGCTCGCGATGGCTGTCCAGGCAAGCCACCGAAACGGCCAAGATCCCCAGAAATGGCCCGCCACCAAAAGAAGAATGGCCAAGGCAGCCTGGATGCCCGTGTAAAACGCGAGCCTCACCGAAGCACGCTCGGGTGCCTTCATGTCCTCGGTGCGGGGGAGCGCCTCGATGGCGTCCGGACGGGGGCGCCCTTGGAAAGAGACTCGGATGTGCGTTTCCCCTGAACCACTCTCATTCGAGAAGGCGCAAGCGGTGCCGCTTCGAGCCGCATCCGCCAAGGCACAATCGCGCCCGAGCACACCGGCGCTTGGACGCGAGCACGCGCTGAGCAAAAATAAGGCGAGCATTGCGACGCCGGCAAGGGCCAGGCGGGGTGTCGACTCTGGGCGCGAACCACGCCGACTTGTCATGATAGTGTCCATGAAGTGGGAACACATGTTCCCTTTCCAAAGGGGGAGATTTTTATGAACGACAATCTGTGTGTCCTCGTTGCCGACGACGAACCACTGGCACTCGAGAAGCTCACATCGTTCCTCAGAGCCGAGAGGCCCCATTGGACCCTCTGGTTGGCAAACGACGGTGCGCAGGCACTGGAACTGCTTCGGCTCCATCCCCGCTTTGACGCCTGCTTTGTGGACGTGGAAATGCCACACGCCACCGGCTTCGGGATTTTGCACCGCGCACTGCGCGACGACGGATGGAAATCAGCCTGGGTGTTTATCACAGGACACTCGCATTTCGCAGTGGACGCTTTTGAAGAGGGCGTCACTGACTATCTCATGAAACCCTACACGCGCGCGAGGTTGCAAAAAGCGATTGAGAGAGTGGAGGCAAGCTGCGTCGAATCGCTTCTTGTCGCTGTAAACTCTTCCCGCGCGACGCGGTGGGCCCCTGTCCGGAACGTCCAGGCCTTCATGAGCAAAGACAAATTAACGTGGATCGTGCAAGACGGGCGTGAGGCTCCCATCGAAGGGAGCCTCGTTGAGTGGGAAACACGCCTGGTGCCGCACGGGTTCCTTCGGATCCACAGGTCGGCTTTGATAAACCTGCGGTTCCTGCAGTCGTTCAATGCTTTCACGTCGAGGGTTCATTTGATCGATGGCACCAGCCTTGCCGTGAGCCGAGACCGGAGGCGAGCACTCATGAAGCTTGTGACGTCGCTCGAGTCCGCAAGAAAGCAGAGTCAATAATCATTTAATATCAATATCTTGCCTTTTTGTCTGTCTGCAGCGCCCGTTCGTCGAACTCAGAACTTCCCAGCCTTGTTCCTTTGGTACGTTGCGCGAACCTTTCGAACATGCCTCACACCGAGGGCCCTGTTTCGAAGGCACCACTTCTTCTCTGGGAAAGAATGCGCGCAATGATTTTCTTCAAAGAACGAACGCTCATGGACGTGGGCACACGCATGAGCTTGGCCCTTTTCATGGTGCTGTCGGCCTGCTCCGTTCAAAACGTCGAGAGCCAAGTGGCCAGCGAGGCAGCAAACACGAGCAGCTTCGTTCCGAAGCTCGTCGCGAGTTACGGGGATAGCCGCTCCACCGGATCGTTTGCTTCCACAGAGGCAGGTCAACCGTTGTCTCAGAACGACCTCGCAATGCTCAGGAAGCTCGTCATCCCGTGGTTCCTCGGAAATGTGCTGAAGCTTCCTTTTGGCCTCGAGATGACTCAGAGGGTTGTGTCGAACCCCCCTGTAAACGCCTTTTCGGGAAATGCT
>JADCJN010000019.1 GCA_020247005.1 Silvanigrellales bacterium | reverse complement strand
AGGAGCAGAGAAATTACAGACGCGAGGTTGCACTATCCCACATCGTGCGGAGGCTTTCTCCCCAGAACCCGCGCAGCGAGACTCGAAACATCGTCTTCGTTTTTGGTGATGACAATGAAGTCGAGATCGGAGTCATCTCGCATTTCATACCGCGCGGCAGAACCGAAAACGAAGACGCATGTCGGTGATGCCACCTCGAGGATTCATTGGAGCCTGGTCGCAACAAGGGCATCTGTTTCCGCATGCGAAAGTTTTTGACTGTTGAAGCGGCGCATGCGTGCTTTTTCCTCTCGACCATAAGCATGATACGCACCTTTCCCTGCACCTTTCAAACCCGGCATTGTCGCGGTGCCGAAACGCCACAGTCTCTTGAAATGTCGGAAGCGTTTAAAACATTGCCCGTGCGCAGAGAGTCGTTGAGATAGGAGCGGGGGGAAAAGCGATGGATTTGCGTGCAGCTTAGGCCAACCCCCTTTCATAAAAAGAGCGTCGGGAGTCACGTCGAAGTTTGTGGCCTCCAGTTCCTGCAGCGAAAGGGGATGAAGTGTTCTCAGGGTCACTCGCCCAGCCAGCGCGTCTTGCAGTCCTTGTTCTATGAGCGCCCTATTCGACCCAGAGAGCCACACTGCGCATTCCTGCCCACGCCCTTGGAGACGCCATGGGGTCGTCGAGAGTCACATAAGAACTTTTTCCAAGGTGCCGAAGAAGCAAACTGCTTTTGCCGGCCTGTCGAACTCCAGTCACCGCAAAGGCTGGCAGTGACGAGCTTCCACTTCAGGCCAAGACGCTTGCGCGCAGAGGTGAAGGGAGCTTGACGGTTTGGGACCTGGGCGGCAACAGTCGCAAAGGAGTCGGGACTAAATAATTTAGTGCTCCTGGAGACGTTCGGTCGGTCGCGGCGACTCCATCGGAGTGTCGATGGCAGGAAGCCAATTCGACATGGCGCGTGACAGGATCTGCCGCCGACGGCGACCGGCTCGTCGTTGTCATCGGTGTTCACTCCGACACACTCACACTCGTCACGGTGCATTGGGAAAGGGAGAAGAAATGACAGACACGAGCTACGCGGTTCGCGGTATCGAGTACCTCCGCATTGTCGGTATTCCCACGCGCGAGACTCCGTGGGGTCCCGCATGGACAATTGAACTTGTCGCAATTGAGCGACTCTTTGCCTCGGCCCTCATCCGCCTCCGCGTTCCCCTCCGCGGCATCGAGCTGAAATACCTGCGTAAGGTTCTCGGCCTGTCGCTCGTCGCCCTCGGAGAGCAGTTAGGCGTGTCCGACGTCACAGTGCTCAACTGGGAGAAGGCCGAAGAGAAGAGGCTGGACCTCGCCACGGAAGTGGCCATGCGCGCCTATTTCGCCGAAAGACTTGGGGTCGTTCTTGAAGGCACACTTTCCGCACTCCGGGGAACAGACGCTGCACCTGAGGTGCCTGTGGAGCTTCCCGCCGTGGCTTAAAACAAGTTCTTGTCTCGCCTGTTGTTGGAGAACGAATGCGACCGACCAAAACGGGCGGTTTGCCCGCCATAATCTCCCAGCCCTCTACGCCTCAAGTCGGCGAACTCGACTCCCGAGCCAAAAGAAGTCGGGTCCACTCTAACGTCCAACAAGACTGTATTCTGTGAGTCACGGGCTGGCCACCATGGCAAATGAGCGCCTTCAAGCATTTCTCGACGACTTGATGGGAAAGATAAAGGACATTTTCACGACGGCCTCGTGCTGCGGCGGCAAGCGCTTCGGCGCTGTCTAGGTCGCCTTGCGCAATTTCAACGAGCTCATAGGCATACTCCGGCCTGTACCGACGCTCAAACGGACCCATTCTCTGACCTCCACAAAGTCTCGCCACCATGGAACACATCGTAGCAGATGCCGCCAAAGTCTTTGCGAGCCTGGAAATCTTCAAGGGGAATGAAAAGGAGGTCGTAGGGTGGATCGCCAGGCCCATGCGCTTTCGAAACCCGACCTCTTAGGCGTTGTCGATCTGCGAAGGCGGGCGCCGAGACGATGACGGCAACGTCCACGTCGGAAGCCGCGCTGAGTGTGTCGCTGGCATAGGAGCCAAAAACACGGATCTCGTGCACGCCTGCGCAATGCTGGAGGCAAGCAACGACACGCTCAAGGAAAGGCGTGCAGACACTTCGCTCGATGCGATGGAGATGTGACGCTCCCACTTGGGACCTCTTTCTGACGCGAGCCGAGCCATTTGAAAAGAGGGCCGCAGCACTGAGAGAACACCAAAGTTTGATTCACCCCAACCTCTTCGTCAACCTGGAATCGGAAAGGAAAGGAAAAGCGCGCATGACACCGCAATTGAAATGGCCACCCACAAGCTCCGATGCCCTGCGACCCGAGACGCGAAAATGCCTGTTTTCATCATCAAACACCATAAATGATGTTTTTAAAGGAATTAATGCATTTTTTATGACCATTTAAGAACTTCGCGATGCATTGGACAGCAGGTCATCGGTCTCACTTTGGTTGAGAACGAGTCAAGCCACTCGATTCTGAATCGTCTGCCACTGCGTTCGTATGGCAGCAACAAGCGGCTCCACTCTCTGTTCCTTCAGACCCAGGCGTCGAGCCGCGGAGAGAGCTTCCGGAGGGACGCTTCTCCAGCCGCAAGAAATGCCTCTAATCCGGTTGAAAAGGTAGCGCTCCGTAACGCCACACGACGGTGGCACTTTGGCTCGCGACTTACGCAAGACTGCTATCGCAACGAAAAAGATGTGATGCTCCACAATCCGTGGCAGTTAACAGCAGAAGTGTCTTCGCGTAAGCTGACGTGAATTGAAATGAACACAAGAGGGAACCCCATGGACGCAAAAAAATTGCCCACTCTTGAGGACTGGCTTGCCAATGAGGGTGAGGCACGCGCAGAAATGATCGAAGGCGAGATCGTCCACAAGGCTTTGCCCAGTGCAGAGCATTCGTTCTCTGCAAGAAAGCTCTCTGCGGTTTTAGACCCATTCGATTCGAGCAAGCGCGGAGGAGGAGGTGGAAACCCTGGAGGCTGGTGGATTGGCGTGGAGGCCCACGTCCTCTACCCTGGCAGGGCCAACGGCTTTATACACGACCTCGCGGGCTGGCGACGCGATCGGCACACAGAACGCCCGAAGGGCAACCGCATCACAACTCGGCCCAATTGGGTCTGCGAGATTCTGTCGTCGAACAGGAGCGACGATCTTGTGAAGAAAAAGCGCGTTCTCCACGAGCACAGGGTCGAACATTATTGGCTTGTTGACGTCCGCGATGGGGTGCTTTCAGCCATGCGCTGGGTTGAAGGGGGCTATTTAACCGTCCACGAGGCGACGTCAGATGAAATGGCCCGGGTAGAGCCCTTCGAGGAAGTCGAGCTCGATATAGGCGTGCTTCTCGGCCGGAAAGAAACCTAAGGAGCTTTTTCGACGTCGCCACGCCAAAGAGGCATCACCCCGTGAGTTGGTTTCTGCTCGCGAACGTTTTGGGCTGTTGAAGGGGCGCATGGGTGCCCTTCAGGTTTACTTGACGAATTTTGCTTCCCAAGCTAAATTCGTCAACCATGTGGATTAAAAGAGATATAGAGCTTCACTGGAGCGGTTTTGGCCCATCACCGGTTCGGATCCTGAAAGGGGTGCGGCAATGTGGGAAGTCGGCCCTGATGCAGCGTCTTGGAAGAAAAGTCACATCGCTCGACGATCTTTCTTTGCGCGAATCAGCCCAAAACGATCCCCAGCTCTTTCTCGACCTTGTGGCGAACCCTGTCGCCTTGGACGAAGTCCAATATGCTCCTGCCCTGTTCGCCGAAATCAAAAAGCGCGTCGACGACATGAAGTCTGCCGCAAGGCATGGCCAAGTTGCTCTTCCGTGGCCAGAAGACGGGCAGTACTGGCTCTCAGGCTCCAATCAAATACTCATGCGAAAAGGTGTTCAGGAAAGCCTCGCGGGAAGAGCAACCAACCTCACCCTGCACCCCTTGAGTGTTCACGAATTGAAAGTGCACGGACTTTCCACAGACTTCAAAAGTCTCTTGTTGAAGGGCGGGTGGCCTGAGCTTCATGCCACAGTCGGAATCGACCCAATAGCCTATTTGAACGACTATATTCATGCGGTGCTTGAAAAAGACGTGACCATGGCCGCCGGCATTCAAAAAGTCTCCGCCTTCGGACGAGTCCTGAAGCTGCTTGCCGCGAGAGTCGGTTCACTCTTGAACCTCTCGGACGTGGCAAAGGACGCAAGCGTGCAAGTTTCCACCGTCACAGACTGGGTGGGTTTTCTCGAGGAAATGCTCTTCGTAACGCGCCTCGCCCCTTTTTCCACGAACCTGAATCAGAGAGTCGTGAAAACACCAAAAATTCTTTTCAATGACGTCGGTCTTGCCTGCAGGTTACAGGGCTGGCGCGAACCCGAAGCCGCGGCATTGAGCCCCCAAGCAGGAGGACTCTTCGAGACTCTTGTTTGGAGTGAATTGCTCAAGACTCGTGACCATGGTCGCGAGCCTTGGGACTTCTTTTTCTGGCGCACCAAGGAAGGTCATGAAGTTGATTTTCTCATTCATACGGCTGAGAAAACGTTGGCCCTCGAAACGAAATTTTCGGTTCAAAACATTCCACGCGATCTGGACTTCCAACCCTTGTTCAAAGTTTTCGGATCGCGACTCCAATGCGCCGTGGTTGTGGCGGGAGGAGAGCAACGTGAAGTACCTGCGAAAATGCCATCACGCGTCGATGCCGTTCCGCTCAATCACCTTGCAGAGTTCGTTCGCAATGCAATGAACGGAGACATGTGATGGAATTTCAACTGAAATGGCCACCGACAAGCCAAGAGTGGAACGAATTCAGGAGCAGCGGGTTTCCGGGAATGGAGGAACCAGAGGAGTGGCTCTTACGGATTGTCGACCTGTGGAACCGTGCCCAAGGCAGGGGTATTGAAGGCCAGGAAGCCTCCTACCAGCTCGAAGACCTCGCGGAGGACTCACTTCCACTGGCGGCATTGTTTACCATGGGCGAACGCCCCTCGCCGCGCTCGCTCGAGATGTTGCTGCGGGTGGTTGAGGCACCGCCAGAGCTTGAGGACGAAGTGTTTGGCGATATTCTTTCTGAAGCCTGGGAACCGCTTGTGCTCACCGTCAGCACGCAGGTTACGCACGTTGACAGGCTTGCGGCAACGGCCCTTTGCCGCGAGGTCTCTGTGTTGGGGCGCATGTCCGCCATAACAGGTCTCGCAACGCTGGCACGAAGTGCCAATGCACATCCACTCGAAGCAGCCTCTCGTGCAAGGCTCGAAAGCCTGGTGCAGGAATTGCAAGCGCTTTGCGAGGAGCCCTCCGCATCGGACGATGACGCTGAAGTGTTCAGTGACGCCCTGTCGGCAGCAGTGCTCGCTTTTGCCCCACACTCCGAAGAACGCAAAGCTCAATACGGAGCGCTTTACCATCACCCACGTGCGGTTCACCAAATGCACCTGGGTTCGCATGAGCGTTTCCTCGCAGACCTCCATTCGCAAAAAACCTTCTACACGGAGCGCGAAAAATGGCCTTTTCAGGCCATGACTTTCGTTGAGAATTTTTATGGCGACGATGCCGTTATTTTGGCGGAACGAGCGCGCATTCAACAAGCACTTCGTTCGCTCGTGGAGAGAGAAATGACCAAAAGAGAGAAACGAAAGTCGAAGCGAAAAGCCCAAAAATCAGCTCGCAAAAAAAAGAAATGAGAAGTCTCGCCCACCTCAGTTGACCTCACTTTTTTATGGCGTCGTCATCGTGAGTGTTCCGAGTTGAACCCGTGCATCCTGGAAGGCTGGAAAAAACTGCCTTCTACTCTACGCACCAAGCAATGAGTTGACTCAGAAACGCGCTTGATATTTCCGCGGACCCCATCACTGACCCTGGTCACTCATGTTTCGTCTGTCATTATCGTCAAAAGACATTGAGTTCAAAAGCCCTCCTCATGAGACAATCGGAGCAAGCAAGGTCTTCGACCCAAGCTGTTTTGGAGGGCGCCCAGAGTTCATGAGAGCAAAAAGAGTGGCCGTTGTGGGGGGAGGGTTCGCAGGTTTGGCCTGTGCGCAAACGCTCGTGGAAGCGGGTGCCGAGGTTGTGGTGTTCGAAAAGGCGGAGCGTTTGGGAGGGCTCGCCTCGGGTTTTCGGGCGCGCGGCTGGGAGTGGAGTTTGGAGCACTTCTACCACCACTGGTTTGCCAGCGATGCGCACGTGAAGACCTTTGCGCGCAAGTGGGGCCTCGAGGCCGGCCTCCGGTTTTCCGAACCGTCGACGGTGATGCAGCTGCGCAGCGGCGCCTTTCGCGCGCTCGACTCTGCCGTCGCATTGCTGCGCTATCCCGATCTTCCCTTTTTCGATCGCATCCGCATGGGAGCCGCCCTTGCACTGTTGAAAGCCAGCCGCTCTTGGAAGTCACTGGAACGCACAACGGCACAAGACTGGTGCACACGCACCATGGGGAAAAAGGGGTACGAAGCAATTTGGGCTCCCTTGCTCCACGGCAAGTTTGGCATGCAGTGGGCAGGCCAAGTGAACATGGCCTGGCTGTGGGCACGCATCGCGTGTCGCACCAAAGCGCTGGGTACTTTTGAAGGCGGGTTTGCGGTGTTTGTGGAAGGCGCGCACAGGGCACTCGAACGCCAAGGCGTGCTCTTCCACTTGGGCCAGTCGTTGCCGCCCCTCACCCCGGTGGTGGGAGAAGGCGAATTCACCTGGAAGGTGTCGCCATCGGAAGAACCCTTCGACGCCGTGGTGGTGGCCGCCTCGCCCGGCGCGTTGGCATCGCTGGTGCCAAAGTCACCTGCGCATGCAATTGCGACCACGAGTGCGAACGCAAGTGCGATCGTCAGTGCGAGCGTCAGTGCGAGTGCGAAAAGCATTCGCCCTTCGCTTGGCGCACAAGTGGTGATTCTGAGCCTCACAAAGAGCGTGGGCCCGCATTACTGGTACAGCCTCCGCAAAACAGAAAGCCAGCCGTTTCTGGCACTCATTGAGCACACGAATTTCGTTTCGAAGACCCACTTCGCGGGCGAAAACATTGTTTACCTTGCCGACTACGTTGACGTGGCCTCGCCCGAATGGCAGCGCACCGACGCTCAGTTGCGATCCCTTGCATACGAGGTGTGCCGCCACATAAACCCAGGGCTTGTGCCTTCCGACTTGCTTGAAAGCTGGGTGCTGCGAGAACCTTTCGCGCAGCCCATTCCCTTGGTGAATCACAGCCGGCACCTGCCACCTTTGGAGGTGCCTGGTGCTCCGAGGGTTTTTCATGCCAGCATGGCGCACGTGTACCCCTGGGACAGGGGGACGAACTTCGCGCTTGAACTCGGTGAGCGCGTGGCCCGCGAGGCCCTCTTGCAACTGAGGTCAACGTCCTCCTGAACGTCAACTTTTGCCTGCGAGGCTCCACGTGACGACTCGTGTTTTTTTTGTGCCGTCTCTTGTTCCCTTAATACTCGCGTCGTTCGCGTCATTCACGTTCGGCGGCTGCGACTCCCTGCGGGCAGGCAAAGATGCCGCTCTTTCCGCATTGTCGGAACGCGTTCCTGTTCCCGTGGTTGAACAACTCGACAACTCCTCGTGGAAGGGGCTTCGGCCCACATTAAAACTCATGGAAGATGCGGACTCCGAGGCCGACCTCGTCGCATTGGCCGAACCCCTCACGTCGGTGGGGGAACGGCTTGGCGCTCCGGTGGCCCGTTGGAACCTTCACATTGTGATTTCTCCGGAGCCCAATGCCTTCGCACTGCCCGGCGGAACCATAGCCGTACATTCGGGCCTGTTCGCCTTGTCGCCCACCGGAGAAGAGTTGGTGGGCGCGCTTGGACACGAAGTGGGGCACGTGGTGGGCCGCCATGGGGTGGAGGGCCTTGTGACCCGCGCTGGGGCATCGATTGCGCTCTCGCTTCTTATGGGCGACCTGGGAGCCTTCACTCAAATTGCCCTGGAACAAACCGTGGGGCTCACCCTTCTGAAATTTTCGCGCGACCAGGAACGCGAGGCCGACACGCTGGGCGTCGACCTCCTTCAAAAAGCCCGTTACCCCGTGCACGGGCTGCCCACGTTCTTCCGTGGATTGCAGGCCATGGAAGCTGGGCGCACGGGCGACCTGCCTGCCTTCGCGAAGAAGTCGCTTTCGCTCTTGAGCACACACCCCATGTCGGAAGAGCGAGCCGCGAATCTCGATGTGCTTTCAAAAGGCACGGCGCAAGGCTCACCCGACGCCAAGGAAGTGACGTTGCTGCCTGCGGAACAACGGGCTCGCTACGCGCGCTTGCGTTCGAAGGTATTGGCCTCCTTAACACCCGAGGAACGAGAAAAACACGATGCCGTGGTGAAGGCGTTCTCGGTGTCAGGAGTCAAGGCCACGACGCCAGAAGGCACGCGCTAAATTCAAGAAACACGGAGAATGGGAAAGCCGACCCTTTGCGGGAAAGGAACCCCATGACCCTCTCTCGAATTCGTAGCGTTTTTGCATTGGCTGCATCCGCTCTTCTCGCTTCTGGAAGCTTGTTTCTTTCTTCGGCGCAGGCCGACAGCACATGGGACCTTGTGGACGCCATGAACGCAGCGCGGCGCGACGCGGGTCTGTGGCCCCTGCGCGTCGACGACCGACTTCAAAACGCGGCTGTCACCCATGCCCGCGACATGGGTGTGAGAAATTATTTCAGCCACTGGACACCAGAAGGCTGGAATGCCGGCGTGCGCATTTATGGCTGGGGTTACCCCCGTGGTGCAGGCGTGGCAGAGAACATTGCCGCAGGCTACGAAGACGCCTGGGCCGTGGTGCGTGGGTGGCTCGCAAGCCCAGGTCACCGCGCGAACCTGTTGAACGGGTCGTTCCGCTCTTTAGGAGCTGGCCATTATTATGAGCCAAACTCAGGCTACAAGCACTACTGGGTGGGTCACTACGGCACGGAGTGAAGGCGCGTTTTGCTTAGCGCCTGAAAGGCCGGCAAGTAGCTTCAAGACCTTCTTCGCCCAGCTGAAACTTCAAAAGCTTCCAGCACGTTTCGAAGGTGAACTCGAATCCTTTGAGGACACCCGCCACGTCCAGTTCGCTTGAAGGCTTTTAAGAGCAGCAAGAAAATTCAACCCTTTTTTACTTTTTTCATCGTTCATACAAGACGATGGCCTCTTTTAAAATATTCTGAAGGAAATCAGGCGAAGCATCGATCTCGTGCACAAGGTCGACTACGAGAAGAGTATGGACACCTCCTTTGCTGCGTCGCCTCAAAGCCCTTGGGGCCTGCGCAACGAATTATTCTTCGAGAGCTGAAGGCGGCAAAAGAAGCGCTTGCGCGAGCGTGGTGGGGCCCGTGGTGAGCACTCGACGCCCCCCCAGCAGCCGCCATTGCGGGCCCTGTGCATCGAGCGCCACAACGACGTCGAGCCCGCCGGGGTGAAGGCGTCGGAATGCGTTCATGCCCGCGGGATCAAACTTCGAAAGGCGCGACTTGCACTCAATTGCGTAAACATCGGTGCCGCGACCAGGACGCAAAATGAAGTCGACTTCGTTTTTGGCCTTGTTCCGCCAATAAGAAACAGCGCCACGAGGCCAGTGTCCATGGAGTGTTTCGAGCACCAAATGCTCGAGAAGCCTGCCCTCGGCTTCGTGCGACAACGCAGCCCAACCATTCGCCCACGCCACAAAGCCCGTGTCGAAGGCATAAACTTTCGGCTGGCTTTTGAGCTCGCTGGCAGATCCGCCGGAGTAGGGCCGCAAAACAACCGCCGTAAGGGTCGTTTCCAGAATGGAAAGGTAATTGAGAATGGTATGGCGCGAGACCTCACAGGGAGCCGCAAACACTGTGGCCTCAAACAGCTCGCCGCTTTGGCGCAAAATAAGCTGAAGGAATATTTGAAATGCGGACTTTTTGTCGACAACAAAAAGCTCTTGGACATCTTTGGCCCAGAAGGAGTCTATCCATTCCAAATAATCGACGTCACGGGGAGCAGAAGAGAGAAGGAAACCCGGAAGTCCACCATGGAACAAACGGCGTTTCCACACCTCTTCGGGCCCGGCGTGCGGAAAAAACTGCGAGAGCTCTTGGGCAAGCACGGGCAAAAGCCAAAGCTCGGACTTCCTTCCCGTGAGCGTGTCGGTGAACTTCTTCTTTGCACTCAGCGTAGTAGAACCCGTTGCCACAACACGAAGATGGGGAAAGTGATCGGCGGCGATTTTCAGGAGTTCGGAAGGGTTGGAAAGCCGATGGATCTCGTCGAGAACAAGGCACCCCTCCGTAGGTTGCCGTCGCAAAAAAATTTCCGCGTCTGCAAGCTCAGCTCGCACCCGCGGGAGTTCGCAGTCGAAGAGGCGAGCCCCAGGAATCGCGTTTGCGAGCGTCGTTTTTCCAGCCCGGCGAACGCCCGCAATCCACACGACACTTCGGTGGTTGAGTTCTTCTTTAACTCTTTGTAACCAATACGTTCTTTCGGTCATATCACCATATTAGCGTTTGGTTCGACCAAACGCTAATAGACTTTCGATTTGCATTTTCCTCAGTTATGTTGAGAAGTAACGCGCTTGTGGGTGCACAGTCACTATGGCCGACGTGCTCTGCTCCGGCGCCATCTGAAAGCTCTCGGAAAGATGCACACCAATGCGCTCTGCGCCCAACAGCGTGAGAAGGGGCGCATTGAGTTCCATGTCGGGGCACGCAGGGTACCCAAACGAATAGCGGCTGCCCTGGTAACCTTGGCTAAAAAGCTGGCGGATGCTCGTGGCATCTCGCCCTGCGGCTCCCAGTTCGGTTCGAATCCGCTTGTGAATGCGTTCCGCACAGGCTTCCGTCAGTTCCGTGGCCAGGCCATGGAAGTAGAAATAGTTGGTGAAGTCTTGGGCTTCATACAGGCGAGCAGCAACAGCACTCGCCTCTTCTCCCATGGTGACAAGCTGAACGCCCAACACATCGAGTTCTCCGGAATTCTCGTGGCGGTAAAAATCGGCAATGCAGAGCTGACGCCCCGACGTTTGCCTCGGAAACGGAAACCGAGCAAGAACTTCGCGCTTTTCGGGCGGGGTTTGGGCCAATGTGCCAGGAGCATAAACAAGCACCGTGTCACCTTGGCTGCAAGCAGGGAAGTAACCATAAACCGCCTTCGGGTGAAGAATGGACTCAGCCAGGAGCCTGGTGCGCCACTTTTCCAGGGTCGGATGCGCCTTTTCTTCAAGGACGCGCTGGAACGCGGCATCGTCCATGTTCCCTTGTTGAAAGCCCCAGCGGCTTCGGACGAGCGCGAATTCGTCGAGAAACGCGAACGCATCGGCGACACTGATGTCAAGCGTCTGCACGCCGAAAAAGGGTGGGGTGGGCACGGGTTCCGTGCGGCGCACCCAAGTGCTCTGGCCATGGGCGTCGAGGCCCACTTTCGAATCGCCCTTGCGCACGACCTTGATGCCTGCGCGCAGGCCAACGGCCTGCGCGTCGGCAGGCGGAACCTCATGGGCAGGCTGTGGCGTAGCGTCTTCTTTTGCCGCAGACAGCGAGACGCGCGCCTCCACCGCACGGAGGGCGGCCGCGTTGGGGGTTTCTCCGCGCGCCTTCGCTGCGGCGATGCGCTCCATGTAACGGAGTCCGTCGAAAGCGTCGCCCGCATACAGAACCGGACCCGGGTAAACGGCCTGGCAGTCTTCTTCCACGAAGGCGCGGGTGAGGGCTGCCCCGCCCAGAACCACGGGCACCGTGTAGCCCCGCGACGCCATGTACTCGAGGTTTTCTTTCATTATGACAGTCGACTTCACCAGGAGCCCAGAAAGCCCAATGCAGTCGATGCGCCCGGCTCCCAAATCCTTGTATTTTTCAAGAATCGATTCAATAGGCTGTTTGATGCCGAGGTTCACCACCTCGTAGCCATTGTTCGAAAGAATGATTTCCACGAGGTTTTTTCCGATGTCGTGAACGTCACCCTTTACCGTTGCAAGGAGCATGCGTCCCTTGGCATTGTCGGCGCTTTTTTCCATGTAGGGCTCGAGGGTTTTCACCGCGAGCTTCATGGCCTCGGCGCTTTCCAACACGAAAGGCAATTGCATTTCGCCTGCGCCGAAGCGCTCGCCCACCACACGCATGCCATCGAGCAGAACGTCGTTTATGATGGAAAGCGGCGAACGTTCCTTCAAGGCCTCAAGAGCGTCGGCCGCAATGAGGGCCTTCTCGCCGTCAATGATGTCGCGCTTCAGGCGTTCGTCGATGGAAAGCGACGCACGTTCGTCGGCCGTCGCGGGCCCCGCCTTTCGCCCATCTTCGAACCGCGCCAAGAAGGCTTTCAGGGGGTCGTACCCCTCTTTGCGCCTGTCATAGAGGAGGTCTTCTGCAATGCGCGCGTCTTCGGGTTCGATGCGCGCCACGGGGATGATTTTCGAGGCGTTCAGAATGGCCATGTCGAGCCCCGCCCTCACGGCGTGGTAGAGCATCAGCGAATTGAGAATTTGGCGCGGGTACGGAGAAAGCCCAAAACTGACGTTTGAAAGACCCAAAATGGTTTGCACGCCAGGGTGACGCTCTTTCACGTAACGGATGCCGTCGAGAGTGGCGAGCGCCGAGGTGCGGAACTCTTCGTCTCCGCTCCCCAAAGTGAACGTGAGCGGATCGATGATGAGGTCTTGCGCAGGGATGCCATACTCGCCGCATGCAAGTGCGACAATGCGATCGACGACGGCCTTCTTGTGCTCAAGGGTCTTGGCCATTCCGGTTTCGTCGATAGTGAGGGCCACGACTGCGGCGCCATATTCTTTGCAAAGCTCCAGCACCTTGCGGGCCTTGCCTTCGCCGTCTTCGAAGTTGAACGAGTTGACGATGCATTTGCCCGGCGCAATTTGGAGCGCCTTTTCTATAACGGGCGCTTCGGTGGAGTCTATCATGATGGGAATGTTGACTTGCGTCACGGCGCGCTTCAAAAATTCTTCCATGTCGCGCGTTTCGTTGCGGCCCACATAAGCAACGCACACATCGAGAATGTGGGCGCCTTCTTTCAACTGACCCTTTGCAATGGCCACGAGGCCTTCCCAGTCTTCCGCCGCCAGAAGATCTCGGAATTTTTTGGAGCCGTTCGCGTTGGTGCGCTCGCCCACGTATAGAGGGCGGGGCTCCAAGGACAGGGGCACCGCGTTGTAGAGCGAACTCACGCTGCGCTCGTAACGTGCCTTGGGTCGGCCTGGCGCAAGCCCACCGGCGGCATGGGCGAGCGCCTGAATGTGTTCGGGGCTCGTGCCACAGCATCCACCCACAATGCCAAGCCCAAAGTCTTTCGCCATGGCGGTGACTTTGGTGGCGAAGTCGTTGGGCCCAAGCGGATACACCGTTTGCCCGCCCACGTTCATGGGAAGACCCGCATTGGGGAGGCACGACACAGGAACAGGAGACGCTTCGCCCAAAAAGGCGATGTGCTGACGCATTTCATCGGGGCCTGTGGCGCAGTTGAGCCCCACGACATCGACACCCAACGCTTCAATGGCAGTGAGGGCAGCCACGGCGTCGGTGCCCACCAGCATGGTGCCGGTGGTTTCAATCGTCATTTGAACCCACAGAGGACGCTTCACGGCCGTGGCTGCCATGGCGTGCCGTGCGGCCCGCACGGCGCATTTGATTTGGCCGATGTCTTGGCTTGTCTCAATCAGGATGGCATCGGCGCCGCCTTCCAGCAGGCCTTTCATTTGTGTGAGGTAGCTTTCATAGAGCGTCGCGTAGTCGACCTGCAGAAGCGTGAGCAGCTTTGTGCCGGGCCCCACGCTGCCCACCACGAATTTCGGCGTGGCATACGAGCGAGCCACTTCTTTGGCGAGCCGCACGGCTTTAACATTGAGGTCGAACGCGCGGTGGCCAATGCCGAACTCGTCGAGAACGATGCGGTTGCACCCGAACGTGTTGGTTTCTACGGCATCGGCGCCCGCGTTGAAGTAGCTGGCGTGGATGTCTTGGATCCATTCGCGCCGTGTTTCGTTCAAAAGCTCCACGCACCCTTCAAGCTCCACCCCGCCATAGTCGTCGGGAGTGGGCTTGCGGGCGAAAATTTGCGTGCCCATGGCACCGTCGAGCACGAGAAGCTTCTCGCGCATGACTTGTTCGATGGTCTTCATGACTTTCTGGACCTCGTAAACGATGAAACGAGAAGGAAACCTCTAACCGAGGTAACTGATGCGAACGTCGCCCTGAATGCACAACTGACACCCGAGGCGTTCGTCGGGCGCGGCTTCAATCGACCCGAGGAAATCGCGTTCTTCGCGCTTCATGGGCGAAAGGTTTTCGGCCCCGGCGTCGATGCGCACGCGGCAGGTGCCACAGGTTCCGTTCCGACACCCGAAGGTGACGTCGGCGCCCGAAGCCTCCACCACGTCGAGAAACGCCGCCCCAAGCGGCACTTCCACGTCCATGTCTTCCAGCGAAAAGTGAACCATGGCGCTCATTTCAGCAGCTCCAACGCGAAGTCGACGTTCCCAAGGGGTGCCGAAAGCTGCAAGCCTGCCACGCTGCTCTTGATGGCCGAAACGAGTTCACGCGCGATGGCCAAACCTTCGGCACGCTGGGCTTCCGCGGTTTTGCAGCTTCGCATGCGTTCAAGCACCGCCACGGGCACATAGACGCCAGGCACTTCATTTGCCATGAATTCCGCATTGCGCAGCGAGGTGAGCGGCCAGATGCCGGCCACCACAGGCACGTTGAACTTCGACGAGAAGTCGAGGAATCGAAAGAGTGAATCGGCATCGAAAACCGGCTGGGTGATGGCCCACTCGGCACCCGCTTCCACCTTCCAAGCGTAACGCGACTTTTCACGCTCGATGTCGGGCGCAACCGGATTGGCACCCACGCCCACGCTGAAACGGGTCGGACGCCCGGTAGAGCTTCCGCCGAGGTCTTGTCCATCGTTCAAACGGCTGAGCATGTTCACCAGGCCAATGGCGTCGATGTCGAACACCGCCGTGGCGTTGGGGTAGGGCCCCATTTTTGGAGGGTCGCCCGTCACACAAAGAATGTTTCGAAGGCCCAGCCCCGCGGCTCCAATAAGGTCGCTTTGGATGCCAAGAAGGTTCCGGTCGCGGCACGCATAATGAAGGATGGTTTCAATTTTCGCGTCGCGCTCAATGATGCATGCGGCCGCCAATGCGCTCATGCGCGCACTGGCACGAGGGCCGTCGGGAATGTTGATGGCGTCAATGCCGGCTTCACGGCAGGCGATGCTCCGCGCAATGAGCTTCTCGATGTCGAGTCCTTTGGGCGGCAAGAGTTCCATGCACACCGCAAATTCGCCGCGCGCAATTTTTCGCGCCCAGATGCTTTTTTCTTCGGCCGGCACACGTGCGGCTTTGACTTCGGCCGACACGGAAACAGGGATGGCCTGCCCCCCGGAAGCCAAAGCTTTGCCTTGGCGCACGGCCCCTGCCATGGCGCGCGTGTGGGCCGGAGTGGTGCCACTGCACCCTCCGAGCGCCCGCACGCCCTGCAAAATGGCTTGCCGTGCGAATTCGCCCATGTACTCAGGGCTCGCCATGTAAATGAGGCGGCCATCCACCTGACGCGGCAAGCCTGCGTTGGGCTGTAAAATAAGAGGCTTCGACGTCGCCGCTTTTAAACGCTTCAGCAATTCTAGGGCGGGTGCGGGGCCATTGCCGCCGTTGACGCCCACGAACGTTGCGCCCCACTCATCGAGCTTGCGCGCGAACCATTCGGGCTCGGTGCCGAACAGCGACTGCCCTTCGTCGTTGGTGGCCATTTGCGCGACGATAGGAATGGAACCAAATTCGGGCTCGAGTTCCTTTGTTGCCTTCAATGCTTGTTGAATTTCGCCGAGATCCGCGAATCCTTCGAGAACAATGAGGTCGGCGCCGCCTTCGAGAAGCGCGCGCACCTGCTTTGAAAAAAGCGCCTTCGCTTCGTCGAATGACGTGGGGCCCCAGGGCTCGATGCGCACGCCCAAGGGGCCGACGCTGCCCGCCACCCAGGCCTCTGTTCCCACCGCAGCGCGCGCCAAACGCGCACCTGCGAAATTGATGTCGTGCACCTTGCCTTCGAGGCCGTACGCGGCCAGCTTGCAGGCGTTTGCCCCCCAGGTGTTCGTGGTGACAACCTGTGCACCGGCCGCCGCGTATTCACGGTGGATTTCCGAAACGAGGTCGCCGCCGTCGAGATTCACCTCGTCGAACGACCGGTTGATGAAAACCCCGCGTTGGTAAAGCAGAGTGGAAACGCCTCCGTCGAAAAGGAGGCACGAGCCCTGCTGAACACGAGAAAAGAAAAGTTCACGACGGACCGAGGCTTCCAAAGGAAGCCCGAGATCGCTCGGATGCATGGTGACCCACTCCAGGAAAGCTTCGGCACACAGTGGTTCAACCACACAACACACGCCATACAACTGGGCGGGCACCGAAGGAGTTAAGGCTTTCAGACGTCAAGGGGGAAGCCTTGCACAGTGGGAAGCGAACTTCAAGGGAACACAACCGCCGCTTGGTCGACGCTGCGTTCAACACCTTCGTTCGAAACCATGGCAACTTTTGAGTGCCGGGATTCCCCGCCAAGCGCAGAGGGTTCAACCATGCCGACAGTTGAGAACGGAGGTTCGTCTCGGCGAAAGGCTCTTGTCCTTGGTGCCCTTATTTTTGGCATTCTGGGAGTTGCCACCCTGGCAGCGCTTCACGCCCGCACCACCGAGTTGAACAAAAAAATTGCACCAAAGAACACGCCAAAAGAAACAAGAGAAGCCCTCAGGCGCGACGGACCACCCCCTCCACACCCCGGTGACGACGACATTGTTTTCGATGAAAAGCTCTACGAATGGTCTCCTCCCACAGAACTTCCGGATGCGAAAAAGAATCCAGTTCCCAAAAAATGAATGAAGACGTTTGCGCCCCAAAAGAGCCCAGGGAGAACACCCATGCATTCTCGTCTTATTTTTTCGGCACTTTCCCTCGTCCTTGTTTCAGGTGGGCTCCATGCCTGCAAATCACGAGGCTACAACCAGTCGGGCGCCAAAGGCATCCAGGTCGATTCCCCCGAGGGGACGCCAGAATGCAACGACGCCCTCGATGCGAATGCCCCTTACGACGCTCCCACCTTGGGAAAAGCCCTGACGGAGGCCATGAATGTGGCATCGCAAAAAGGGGGCTGGACCGAGGAAAATTTCAAAGATCTTCTATTCAACACAGAAGTTCAAAAGGCTTCGCGCGGCGAGCTGACGGTCGATTCTTTCTTCCTTGACCCCTGTTACACGCATGCGTCTATCAACACATCTATGAAAAAACCGGTTGTCATCTTTTCTCTTTCTGCCGGAGCAAGAATTTCGAACGGCGGAATTGCAATTTACAAAGGTCACGTGTTTGCGGAGGGGTTTTACCGAAACCGAAACGTTGGAGTTGATGGTTCTCTCTATCCACGTCGCAAATACGACGCGAAAGAGCTCCTAACGCAACAGCCTCACTTTATTTGGCAGCAGGCCGAGAAACGTTTCGTTCCTGCCCTCGGAAAGGCCTCCGAGACGCTTGCCAAAATACTCATTGCGGAGAGCAAAACCGGCACAGTCGAGCTTCACCGCGGCACGAATATGAAGTATTCCGACCCCAAAGTCGCACTGGCAACACTCAACAATTTCCCTTTCGGAACCTTTGGTGGAATTTTTACCACCCCTGAGTTTGAGGCGGCTAAGAGGTGGTCGTCTCCTGTGGTCTTGAGCACATCGTTCTCAAAAGATGCTTTTCTCAGTGCAGTCACAAATTCAGATGCCAACTTCGAGAATGCACCGAGCGTCTACGTGGGCGTCGAACACGACTACGTGGAGGCTGCATTCCTTTACAAGCCAGGCTCCTCCACGAACCTCTTTTTCGACAACGTGAAAAAGAAGTGCGCTGTTAAAGCGAAGGATAAGAATGCAGAGGCCACAACTCTGGAAGAGTGCCCTTAATTTCTGAGTCTCTGACCTTGCCTACTTCTCTTCGCTCGGCACACTTATTTTCATGAGCTTCGAGCCGAACTGAAGCTCTTTATTCACTTTCGCCGTGGCGGCAAAGAGCGCAGCTTCGGGCAGGTCGCCCACCTGCGGCTTCACGAAATAAAGCGTGGCGCCATCGGCGGCATAAACGGGGCGAGGGTCGTGGTGCGCTTCCAAAGCATGGAACGGCAGCATGGTGAAGACTTCCGACCATTGCGGCTTTCCGGCCTTGTCGAGAGTCATTTCGGCCACGCCGGCGATGTCGCGTGGCGCTCCTTCTCCCATTTGCGCTTCTGTGCGTGCCTGCACGTAGCTCGCCACAAGACGTTTGCCCGAAGGATGAACGTCCACACCAAAAAACCGGGTTTCGCCTCCGTTCACGAGAGTCTTCATGCCAGCTTCCAATCGGCGAGGTTCGAACGCAACAAGCGAGCGTCGGAAGGCTCCCGACGATCCTGTTTCGTTGGATTCCGCCACCATAAAAACAGCGTCTCCCGCATTGTCGGTGGCCGGCGAGAAAAGATCGCGCAGAGAACCTTCTGCCTTCACCCTTTCACGCTGCCAACGCACGCCCGCAGCCTGGGAAATGCGCGACCCACCGGAAGGTAGGAAAACATTCACGAGCGGCACGTTTTTGTCTTTCTCCACCATGTCTGTGACGGCGAAGACGGCGGGTGGCAACTCGCTTGGCACGTAATAGGCGGGGCTTCGAGGCTGCACGAAGAGGGCCTCGCCGAATCCCTTCCACACGCCATTCTTGGCCGACTCGTTGACTGTGGAAGAGGTCCACTCGATGTTCACAGGCCGTTTGCTCGCAGACTGCGTGGAGGGCCTACGGAGGTAAACGAGTTCACCGTAGGGAACTTTGTTTCCCGGCACTTCGAGCTGAAGGTTCATAAGGACATGGCGGCAGTCGGGGGTGGCGGACATGCGCGGCACAAACGTGCCTTCGCGGTCTTTTTCGCGGCGCCAAATGAGCTCGAGGCGGCCTGTGTCGAGTGCGTAAATGTAAACGCGTGTGGGGCGCGCTTTCACCAAAAATTTGCCACCGGCATCCATGGGCGGCGCCTGGAACACGAGTTCGTTCGACAGCGGACAATACACGAGCGCATCATAAATTTGGGGCATGTTGCGCAAGAGCTCGCCGCTCTGATTTTCGGAAGAGGCTTGTGAGAACACAGAAAAACGTTCGGTGGGTGTATACCTGCGCTGAAAAAAGAGGACATCTTTTTGGGCGCCACCTGTTTGAGACGTCAACAGCGAGAACTGTTCGTCGCGCGAGCTTTCAGTCACCTCGGCACGGGTGTTTTCGAGCAGCGAGGAAGGCACGCGTGTTTTGACGTCGAAGGCAAGTGGGGGCGCACGCAACCAGAGAGACGTTTGCGCCTGAGGGGGAGTGGGTTTTGGCGTTGGCGTCGCTGTTGCCACGGGCGTGGGTGCAGGCGTTGGCGTCGCCTTCGCTGTTGTCACGGGCGCGGGCGTTGCCATGACTTTCGGTGTGGGTGCTGCGGGTGCCGCAGGCGGCTGAGGAGCCGTGGGTGTTGTCACCGCTTTTCCTTGGGCCACAGCTTCGCCACCACTCGGCGCGAAGTTTGCCACGACGCCTGTACACAGCATCGCCAGAGTTCCCTTGTTCGTCACTTTGTCCCCCGCATTGGGATGCTTTACTCTCTTTCGATGAGGCACGTCAGTTGTGCCAACATCTTACACCCCATTCGCGTCGCACGCGAGCAAGGGTTCCGTCATGAGAGTGTATTACGACCCGGTGCAAAAAAATCACGTGCTCACGCACGAGATCATTTCTGGTAAGCGGTTCCGGCACCACGAGAAGCGCGCGCGCATCGACGTCATTTTGCGCCAGCTCAAGGCAAGCGGCGGGTTTGAATTCCACATCCCCGAAAGGGTGCCAACGGAAGCCATTCTTGCCGTGCACGACGAAGCCTACGTCCGTTTCCTGGAGTCATCTTCGACCCTGGGCAAAGACGAAGTCATTTGGCCCTACGTGTTTCCTTGCGACACGCGGGTTCCTGTGCGCGAACCTGTGACCCGCCTCACCGCAGGAGCGTTTTGTTTCGATGTCGGCACGCCCATTATGGCAGACACCTGGCAGGCCGCCTCCGCGGCAGCCTCGGGAGCCTATGCGGCAGCTCAGTTCGTGAAGCGCTCTGGCGGTGTGGCCTATGCGCTCGCACGCCCACCTGGACACCATGCGTCGGCATCCATGTTCGGGGGCTACTGCTATCTGAACAATGCGGCCATCGCCGCCCGTTACCTCAGTCAGTATGGGCACGTTCTTATTGTCGACTTCGATTTTCATCATGGAAACGGTACACAATCGATATTCTACGATCGCGACGAAGTTTTTTACATGAGTCTGCACGGGCACCCGCAGTTGGAGTATCCCTACTTCACAGGTTGGGAAACCGAGCGCGGCATTGACGACGGCGTCGGCTTCAATTTGAACATCCCTTTGACGCCTCGCACCGCCGCGTCAACGTATCTGAAGCATCTGGAACAGGGCCTGGCCTTGGCGTACGCCAAGAGGGAGCCTGACTTTCTTGTGATGTCGTGTGGTTTCGATGTTGCCGACAACGACCCCCTGGGCCATTTCGGTTTCAGCCCCGAAGACTTCCGCACTCTTGGCAAGAAAATAAAGGCACTTTCGAAACCAACCGTGCTTGTGCAGGAAGGCGGCTACCTTGTGGAAAGACTCGGTGTCAACGTTGAGGCTTTTCTCACCACGTTCCTATAACTTGCAATCGACACACGCACGCCATAAGAACGCAGGCAGACAACCAACGCTCAAAGTCGTGATGCCTGGAGACAGGATGCCCTATCGCAGCATGTTCGCAGGTTTGCTCACTATGAGCAGGCACTCCGACCGCGGGGATTCGAACCGAAAGGCAACGTTCACATCTCGAACGTTGGTCTTTGTGGCCACGTTCGTTTTGGCTGAGCTAGGTAACAGCTTGCGTTGGCCTCTCATGCTTTCGGGCACAGCGTGGCTCTCCAAGGGGCTGTTGCTCGGAATGCTCGTGGCAATGCCTCAGCGCCTTTGGAAAGAAACACTTCTTTTGGGTGGCAGTGCTCTGTGCATTCAAGGACTCTTGCTTTCGACACAAGCCCCTGTGCTTTCGGTGGCATATGCCTGCATTGCCGTTCTTCAGCTCTATGTGGGCGCACAGGTGTGGCGTTGGACTGAGAGAAAGCTTGTTCACTCCGAAACACCCGTCCGCTTTGTCATTGCACTTTCGGCCTCGACGGCCATCGCACCTTTCTTGGGTGCATCGCTTGCCACAGGGGCACTGCTCGCATTCAACGGGCTCGGCGAAATGAGGGGAGTTTTGGGCGCGGAGGGCTGGAGCCCATTGGGGCCCGCAAAAAATGTGTGGCTTGGCCGGTGGTTTTCCAACGTCGTCGGGGCACTCTCGCTCGCGCCCGCCTGGCTGTGTTGGCGCGGCCGCAAGCGGAATTTGCCCTCAATTGCTTACAATGGGGGTTGGGTTGAAGGGGCACTGCTTTTGTGTTCCCTAACAGCGATCCTTTCATACCCCTACCTCCGGGGGCTCTCAGCGCTCACGCCCGACACGAAGTTCTTCATTCTTCCTGTCTTGCTCGTCATCGCCTTTCGTTTTGGGCCGCGTGGCATTTCTCTCGCACTTTTGCCCGTGGCACTTTTTAGTGCCTCCGACGTGGCCCGCGCGTTGTCGGCAGACCCTGAAAGCGCAGCGAGTTACAAATCTTTGCTGCAAACCCAAGCCTATCTCTTTACGGTTTGCGTTTGTTTTCATTTTGTAGCCGTTCTCGCATCGGAAAAAGAGTCGATGCTCAAGCGCTTCCGTCAGCTCACGAGCCTCTCGCCCGTGGGCATTTTCCTGAGAGACCCGGAAGGTGACATCACCTACCGAAATCCGAAGCTCGACGAGATTGTGGGGCAGGGCAACCCTCTGCGCTTTCTCGACCCCGTTCCTCACGACCCCGTTCCTCATGGCGGAGGAGCACCGCCCGGATTCGACCCGCTCGTTGCAAGAATGCGTGAAGTTCATATCGAAGCGCACGAAGGCCACCCCTACGAAGTCTGGCTTCAGGCGCACACATCGCTGGTGGTCGCCGACTCCGGACACGTTCTTGGCGAAGTGGGAGCCGTCGTCGACGTCACTTTTCAGAAAAAAATACAGCTCGAACTCGAGCGTGCCGCAGAGATGGAAAAGAGCTTGCGGCAAGCTGCCGAAAAAATGATGCGCATGCGGGAAGAGTTCCTGTCCATCATTTCTCACGAACTCGCGACACCCATGACGGCCATATTAGGGTGGGCCCAAGTGCTCGCCAATGGGGATGTTTCTGCGGAACGGCATCGCAAGGGAATTGAAGTCATTTTGAGAGCGGCAAGGGAGGAGAGCAGACTGATTGGAGAACTGCTCGATTTCTCTCGGGTCCTTGCCAGTCGCCTTGACTTAACACTGAGCACCTTCGAGCTTCAGGCTGTTGCTCGAAACGTCTTGAATGACTTGCATTACATTTTGGACGCGAAATCGATGCACGCAAATCTTGTCGTGCCCTCTCAACCCGTGTACGTCCACGGCGACCGCGATCGCGTGCGCCAAGTCGTCGCAGCACTTCTCTCGAATGCCATTAAGTTTTCGGAGTTCGGGGCTCACATCACAATTACCGTGGTTCATCGTTTAAGAGAGGCGACACTTCGTGTTACAGATGAAGGCAAAGGCATCGACCCCGAATTTCTTCCCCACGTGTTCGATCTCTTCTCGCAAGAAGATGCCTCGCTAACGCGAACGCAGGGTGGGCTTGGCCTCGGACTGGCCATTTCTCGACGCATCGTAGAGCTTCATGATGGCACTTTGGAAGCCCGTAGCGAGGGCCTAGGAAAAGGAGCGGAATTCACCGTGAAACTGCCTACGGAAAACTACACACCCCCACGGGAGTTCGACGAGGTGCTGCTTGATCCAGCCCTGCGTCCAAGCGAAAAACTCTCTGGACTTCGCATTATGGTGGTCGACGACGACCCTGACTGCCTCGACATCCTCGGCTCGTGGCTGACGTCGCAAGGCGCAGAAATCCAGGCGTTCTCGGAAGCACGGGACGCCTACCTGCAGGTGGTGGGGCTCCAGCCTCACGTCGTCTTGTCGGACCTCAGCATGCCGCACGTCGATGGCATCACCTTCATCGAAAAGCTCGTTTCGACGCGCCACTACGGTGAGCATTCCATTGTCATCGCTGCGGTGACGGCGTTTGGAGACGAGCACAAAAGACGTGAAGCGCTCTCGAAAGGCTTCAACGGCTACTTTGTGAAGCCGTATCGCTTTTGTGAATTGCTGGATTGGCTCATAAAGGTGAAGCTCGACCTCGACCACGCCGGGCATCTGTCGAAGTCCGCTTCGGCGGGTCAGGTGCCCACGCGTGACAGCAACACCGACACCATGCACTTGTAATTCGTGCGGCTTTCAATTGCGCGCCGCACGTGGATGCGAAGCTCTTCGGCCAAGTCGTCGAGCTTTACGTCTCGCTTGCCCGACTCCTTGGTCAGCGATGCGTAAGCACGCTCAAGGGCCTGTGGCATTTTCTTTTCAATTTCGGAGTCGGGCATGGGCACGCCGCGGTTCACCACCTGCGGCCTGCAAGCGAGCTCGCCTCCGCGTTCTTTAAGAACGAAGGAAACACAAATGAGGCCGCTCTGCGCGAGCCCCAAGCGTGTTCGGTAGACGTCGCTCATGGAGTTGACAATGCCGCCCTTTATCACGAAGTCGCGCCCCGAAGGAACCCGATCAATAACCCCGTGAGCCTCAGGACCCACGGAAACGACATCTCCATTCTCGGCCAGGAAACAGTTTTCGAACGGCACACCGCATTCCACGGCGAGTTCAATGTGCTTTTTGAGGTGCCGGTATTCCCCGTGCACGGGCATGAAATGCTTCGGCTTCGCGGCGCGGATGCAGGCCTTGAGGTCTTCTTGATAGCCATGTCCGCTGACGTGGCAATCGGCTTCCTTCGCCGTCACAACCCGGCATCCAAGACGCGAGAATTGGTTGACGAGCTGGCCGATGGACTTCTCGTTGCCCGGAATGGCGCGCGCCGAAAAGACGACGGTGTCGTTGGCGTCGAGCTTCAACTTGTCGAGCATGTTGAAGGCGAGCCGGCTCGCGCCGGAGAAGGGTTCTCCTTGGCTGCCGGTGCACAGCACCACAAGTTTGCTTCGTGGCATCCGTTTTATTTCGTCGTCGTCGACCATGAGACCCGCGGGGCACTTCACCAGGCGCAAACGTTCGGCGATTTCAAAGTTGCGCACCATAGAGCGCCCAAGCAAATACACTCGGCGGCCTTCGGCCACGGCCGCATCCACGACACTCTGGTATCGCCAAATGTTGCTCGCGAACGCGCAGAACACAACGGCCCCACGAGAGTCCGCGATGATTTTTTCAAACCCCTGCGAAAGATCGTTCTCGCTGAGGTCGGTGCCTTTCGAAAACGAGTTCGTGCTGTCGGACATCATGACCTGGACTTTTTTTCGGCCCACCACCTTGGCGATGTTTTCGTGCGTCATGCTGCCTTCAGGCGGATCGTAGTCGATGCGGAAGTCGCCCGTGTGCAGGATGTTTCCATGCTTCGTTTCGATGAAAAACCCAAGCGAATGCGCGATGGAGTGGTTCACGGTGAACGGCGTGAGGCGCATGTTTCGGAAAGGAACGGTTTCGCCGGGAACCCACGTGTGGAAAGTCGCGTTGTTGATGCCCGCTTCCAGAAACTTCCCTTGAATGAATTCAAGCGTCAGCGGGCTTCCGTAAATAGGCACCGGAAATTTGGGGTAGAGGAAGGGCAGCGAACCAATGTGGTCTTCATGCCCGTGGGTAATGAGCCACGCCTCGGGCTTGATGTCTTGCTCTTCGAGCCACGTGATTTCGGGCAGAATGATGTCGACGCCTGGAAGGCTCGCGTCGGGAAAGAGAAGACCGCAGTCAATGAAATAGTTTTTTTCATCCACCTGGAGAACGGTCATGTTCATGCCGATCTCACCGCAGCCGCCCAGGGGGATGAGTCTTAGTTTCTGTTCTGGCATCAGGGGTCCTTAGAGGAAGATGTCGCCTTGCGGAAACGGAACGGATAACGAAACGCGATGTCGCCACCCTTGGGCGCCGGAAAATTCCACGTTCTTACGCGATCTCGGAGGCAAAGAAGAAATTCTCGGTCTTGGATGTCGCTTTTGGCAACCTTCACACCCCGGGGGGTGCCCGACGGGTCGATCTCTAACAGCCACTCGACGGTTCCTCCTACACCCTTGTCGCGGCGGAGCGCGGCCTCATAACAGGCGCGCAGCTCTTCTCGCTTGGCATAGACGAGGAGATCAACATCCAACATGTTTATAACAGGTTTTGGCTTCGGAGGCGGAGGCAGACTCGTGGCTCCGGTCGCGTATCGGGCATTTTCCAAGAGATTGTCGGCTCCCGCAGGTGCAAGGGCAAGACGGCCAGCCAACAGAGCAGGGGCCAGCGCCCCATCGGTGCCAAGCCACACCACACTCGCTCGCCCCCGGGCATCAGCGTTTGCCCATTGGAAGAGCTTTGAGCGCACTGGAGACGCCTTTGCTTCACGCGTGGCTTGCTCTGCCTTTTCGTAGCGCGCTTTTTCCATCAGGAAATCTTCGTGGGGAACAGGCCCCGTAATGACTCCCATCTTTGGAATCTCGAAGGGTTCTTTGAGCACAACATCAAAGTCGGCGTAATACTCCCTCAGGAATTCCTGCTCCGCGAGCGCTTGCGAACGTATGGTTTCGGCCGTTTCACGCAAACGCTGAATGCGCCGCACCTGCCTTACATACAAAGATCCTTTCGTTCCACCGGCCGTTGCGGTCATGAGGCGCGGATAGCCTTTTAAGGCCTTGAGGTAACGGTCGTCGGGGAAGCGATCTTTTTCCGTGTGGAAGGTGCTGTAGGCCGCGCGCGCGCGGCGTTCTATGGCCTCGACGTCAAGGGGGCCGACACCAGAGGCCGGAAAGTCGCCAAGCAGTGGGATGCCGGACGACGCCACCACACCGTCCTCGGCAGCACTCCACCGGGCATGCAAGGCGGTGACCCATTCGTGAGCCAATCGCGCAGGAGGCTCGGTGTCGACTCGCTCTCGAAACACAAAAGGAAGCACGCTGTAATGCTCGGGGTGAATGATGTCTTGAGCGTACTCGGCAGGAAGATTTCCCACTCCGGCAAGGTCGGCTTTCGGCGCTTTTAGAAGCCAAAGCACCAAGGGGCCGAGCAAAAGAGCCGCGGCCAACCCCGCTATCCACACCCCATGACGCTCGAGCGGATCATTGCTGCTCGGCAGGGCAAGGGGCGAACGGCCTGCGCCCGGGGGAAGGCTACGGAGCCTGGGCGTGTCGTTGCGGCTGTCGACGCGAAACAAAATCTCGTAATCGCCAAGGCACACCGTGCCGCGCGCACCGTCGCCCAGTTTCACTTCCAGGGGTTCGAGAACCGTGGCGAGGTCGCGCAATGACCCCCGTGGCGCAATGAATTCCCGCACGGTCCCAAACCGATTGCCATCGTTCAGAAAGCCTTCGAGTCGAGGATCGATGAAGACAGAAGCCTTGCCGCGCCCCACTCGAAAGAGGCGCAGGGCTTCTGGCAGTTGTGCAAAGGGAACAAAGAGCTCCGCTCGGCGCGCACGGCCAACACGAATGCCGCGCGAAAGAAGGCCTCTGAGGGGAACGCGGGCTGAAATTTGAGGAGCACCTTGCTGCAACACAGTGAGGTGAAGAAACGACTTCGAACCTTGGGTTTGCCGAACGGCTTTCTTCGCTCGTGCCATCTCAGTTCACCTCCATGGCGACGTCGAAATCGTCGAAACCGAGGTTCGTCAGAAAGCCCATTAGGGCACGCATGTCGCTTGGTGGGATGCCTGCTTCCGGCCAAATTTGCGCGCGGCTGAGAGCTGGGTTGGCCACGAGCGTGAGCAGGCCGGTGCGCTCCATGTCTCCCGTGCGCTCTTCAATCAGGGCCTTGAGCTCCGCTTCTTCCCGAGGGAATCGAAACACACGGCCCGATTCGAACAGAAGCGTCAGCCCTTCGCCCGGTGTCGGGTGCTTACGAACACCGAAACGCAGCGCTGCGGGTCGCTCTGCTTGCAAAGGCACAGCAAGGGCGTCCACCTTCGCGAGCCGGAGTCCCTCGTTTTCAAGCACGAAAAACTCGCCTCTGATTTTTAACGAAAGAAAAAAGACGAGCCAACAGACGAACGCGCACACACCCAAGGCCGTCACCACGGCGGACGTGGGAGAGCCCGTGTGACGCCGGTGCGAAGGGTGATCGCCTTTCCAGATGCCGAAATCGCGTGTGGAGCGCGTGAACATGGGCCAGTTACTCCTCTCGTTTCCACGAGGTCGACGTTGGCCCGCCAGGCACACGCGCGAATACGAGATTGGGTGCGGACAGCGGTTCTCCATTTTCGTTTCGGAGCCCAAGGGACGCCGCGAACGAAGCCACTTCGCTTACAAGACGAAGGTCGCCCTCGTCGTCGAGGCGCTCATCGAAGCCAATAACGAACGTTGAAGGGGCTGTTTCTTTGGCCAGGCCCGAGAGGCTTTTTGCCTTCACTGTCAGCTCTTGGCGCCAGCGGGCACGGGAAACCAGAAGAACACTTTCGCCTCCTTGGGATCCTGTGCCCAGGCGAGGCGCAATAACCGAGCCGACCGTGCCAAAAACAACATTGTTCTTACCAAAAAAAAGGAGTGGAGTGTTTTGGGAGACGTCCACTTCTCCGGGGAATTTCGCAGAGCGGAGGTCGGGCAAGTTGGCGGCGCGCACGTTCAAGAAACGCACCTTCTGGGGCGCCATGAGAAGCACCATGGCGGCCGTGAACGCCGACGAAACCGCGATTCCCACGCCGAGAAGGGCGGCCCAGGTTGCGCGTGATCCCCACGAGGAATCAAATGATCTCTTCCTCGTCGGGAACGGACTCGATCCGGTCACTGGATTCAGATTCTTCATAGCCCCCTCGCCCGGAAATTCCGGGTTCGTCGTCGGAACTGTCGGCGGTGGCAGCGTGGCTCGCGGCGGCACCTCCCGCTGCGGCCGCAGGCGCGTGGTGTGCGCCGCTTCCCCCCTGCGAACTGCGGCCTGCGGAGCCTGCCGCGGGCGCTGCGGCGAACACAGGCTGCATTTCAGGTGCAAGGATGTTGAGCGCAATGGTCAGGCTGTGTTCCATTTCCCCTTCGAGCCGCGCCGCAATCGCATCGAGCAACCCATACGGGAGCATGAGCAAAACAGACGCCATGAGCGAAAGAGCCAAGGGGGTCAGGGCACCACTGAGGCCTTTGGTGAAAGCGAAACTCTTCAAACCGAGCTCGAGGCCGTCGGCAATTTGAAAGCTTTGCCACACGCCGTGAACAGCCGCGAGTGCACCAAGCAACACCGCGCAGGCAGCGAGCGTGGGAAGTTGTGAGATGCGGCGTCGCACGCGAGGAAGGAACGCAAGAGCCTCTTCGCTCACTACCATGCGAACCTTGAAGTTCTCTTTTTCGAAGGCCTCGATGGCTTTGAAAACGATGTGCGGCAAACCAGTTT
>JADCJN010000189.1 GCA_020247005.1 Silvanigrellales bacterium | reverse complement strand
CACTTGGATTCGGTTCTCTCTTTGCCGGTTTGGTTGGTTGCAATACCGAGAACAGCAGCGAAGCAGCGAGAGTCTCGAATCTGCAGTCCCCTCCACTCTGTAAAGAAAACTCAGAGAAAGGCACGTTTGATGTTTTCTTGAGGTTTGGAGAGGGTCGCGGTGAAAGTTCAAATGCTTCGAACCAACAGAGTCCCTCTGGGTCAGTCGTTTTTTCCATTTTGGGCCTCCCCGCGTCGGCTTTCTTTTTTGCACGCGGTGATTGCGAAGCTTTTGCAAGCACGGTAACGACTTCAATCACTAAAAGATCCGCAGGCGCGGCATTGAAAAATCTATACGTCAAGGTTGATGAGGTTAATTTTAGTCGTCGTTCTACTGATGGCAATGGAAACGTAATACGCATAAAAGAAACACGGTCGGTGTTGTGCATTGTTCCCCAGAAAGAACAAACCTGCGTCGAGGCAAGAGAGTTCCCGACCCCTGACATGCTCAGTGTCTTTCCTGACAATAAAATCGAAGATTTTTCGGGGTATTTTCCGGGATCACAACTCGTAAACCAGGTCAGTGGAAACGGCACTTCGCCCGATCGAACTTTAGTGATCGTTCCGAGTACAACAGAGAATCAGAACTGAGTCGGGAGGAAGCGGCATCGATGAAGATTGTGATGCGGCATGTTTTCGCAGTGCTCATAGCGCTCCTGATGGGAGGATGCCAGGACGCCCAACCGATGGGTGCCTCGACGACTGCTAACGTTTCAAACGATTCCTACGCAAAAGCCGTCACAGCCCTGCAGAAGAGTGCCTTCATTCAAGATGCCCTTCCGTACACGAAGTCGGAAGGAGGATGTTTCGCAAGGGCGATTCTGATGTCTGCATTTCTGGCCGCGGAAGGAATTGCCTCCTCACAATTCATTGTCGAAGCGAAAAAACACCCGGATTTTATTTTCAATTTCAAGTATCTCTTGAACGGTAGAATGATGACCTGGGATTATCATGTTGCACCGGTGCTCAGGCCTGCGGGCGGGGTGGCTCGCATTTTCGATCCCGCGCTGACCAATGGGAAGATTGAGCCAATGACCGAGAAGGAATGGCTCGACAAGTTTTCGGATGCCCAGTCTGCGCCGGAGCGGAAAATGGTTGTTCCCGGAAGTTGTTACATTTCCGATGTGAGGTCGGCTTATGTTCGCTCTGGATGCGAACCCCTGTCTACCCTCGATTCAGCAATGGTTGGTTCATTGGGAGAAATGCCACGATTTAGAATGAAGAACATCATCGATGCCTGCCGGTACCTTTCGTACGACATTAAGGCGGCGTCACTTGACGAAAGCGATAAGGGAAACGAGCAAAGGACCAGGCTGACTGACCTGACCCGCTCCGTCGCGCAGACTCTCGTCCAAAAGAATCTTGTCGAGGACTTGGAAGTGCCTTTCACATGTCGGTATGCGCAGGAAGGTCTTTGAAGGATTTTTATTCAAAACACGAGGTTCACAGCGGCGAAGGAGTGGAGCTCTTGGGCTTTGAAGGTGTCCGACTCTGTTTCGTCGTTGTCGTTGGTCACCTTCAATTTGCGTGAGGCAAACTCGGCTCCAACCTGAAGCTCGAAGGCTTTGTCGTACAGCAGAAACGCGGCTTTCGCGCGGTAGTATTTGGCCACGTTTTTTTCGTTTTCTTTTTCGCCTGCCTTGGGGTCTGACTCCGTGCTGAACACGTATTCGCCTTGCTCATATTGGGGCGTCACGCGAAGCCCCAGTTTGCTGGCGAAGCGCCAGTCGAAGCCCACGCCAATGGTTTGGAGCGCCAGGAAGCGGCGTTCCGGGGAAAGCCCCAAGAGAGAAATGCGCGTTTGATTCTGAACGTTCGGACCTGTGGTGGGTTCGGCGAGCTCGTCTTTCTCGTGAAAGTGACGAGCGTACTGGAAACCCAGTAGCAAAGTGCTTGCCGCTTGCCAGTGGCCTGTGACCTGCGCGACACCGGGGTCGGTTGTCACCTTGCTTTCGCCCTGTATGGCCACCTTGCCGCGCAGGGGCGTCAGGTAGGCCAAGCCAAAACCCCCTTCCGTGAACACCATTTGCGCGCCCACGGTGGCTCCATACAGAGTTCCCTTGTACGTGCTCATTTCTTCGGGAGGCAGGTTGAACGAGCCTAAGACGTCGCCTTTAAAATACTGGTATCGGAAACCCGCACCCAAACGAAAATTTTTGGTGAACTCAAGGTTGAAGCGTCCTTGTGCTTCCCGCCGCACCCACTTTTCTTCTACTGGCAGCGGAAAATAGCGAGAGTTGTCGTTGGTGCTGCGGACTTCTTCGTTGTGCTGCTTCACCGTGATGCCCAGTCCAAGGCCGCTGCCCGGAGACACCATGAACCCGGCGGCATGGGCGAAGTCTCGGCGTTTCGACTTTGTGCTAACGTCGTTTGTGGCCGACGAATCGACCTGTTCGACCTCATGCGTTCTCAGGCTTTCCGCGATGCCAAAAGCGAATCCACCCCCACTGGATCCGGGCAGAAACGCGGCCGGGTTCAAAAGAAAAACGGAGGGGGAAGGGCCGTCGGTGGCTTGAGAACCGAAACCTTCGAATGCTCCCGTGTATGCTTGCGCAAGTGAGGGTGTGCCGAAGACGCCAATGAGGAACACAAGTCGGAGCTTCGCTGGGTGCAAAGGCATCAGCATAAAGGGCATCCCTTTCCGGGGATAGAAAGAAGAAGAATCCCCTGCGCAGCTCAGGTCTCAGCTGCGCAAGTGGCCTTAGCTGCGCAGGCGCACGAGGGCATCGGAATCGACGTCGCCGTCCTCTTTGCTCAGGTAGGTGCGGTAGCGGAGGTAGTCGTCGCCAAGGCACAAACGAACCACGGCCGCACCAAGGTGTTTCGGTGTGAGCTGCTGTCCATTGCCCTCGCGCACAGCGTTGCCAGTGGCGGGGTCGAAGTCTTGCGCAAGCAAGTCGCCTGTGGTGCCACCCACTGCGCGCGCGCCGTCGATGTTCCCGCCGAGCATCATGGCTCCACCCACCGGCCAATGGTCGCGCCCTGCGCTGCCATTGATTTTCGCGGTGCGACCGAAATCGGAATAGAGCACGATGAGGGTGGACTCGAGTTTCTTCGACTTGCGGAGTTCCTTTACGAACGCCGTGAGGGCCACGTCGAATGGGGGTAGGAGGGAGGAGAGTTGCCTGTCCTGATTCGCGTGTGTGTCGAATCCCCCCAATCCCATGTTCACGCATGTCACAAGGTCGTTGTTCAAAAGCTTCAACGCGAGCGCGAAGGCGTCGGCAGGGCCGCCTCTCATGTTCGCTGCGGCCGCGGCGAAGGGGGCCCTGTCTGCATCCGTCAGCTGAAGTTTGGAGCCAATGCCGCTGGCAATTTGTCCGCGAATTTTCGACTCGGCAGCTTCCACAGCACCGAGCCTGTCGTTTGTGCCCACCTTCGCTTTTGCGCGTGCCACGGACTTTTTTAGGTAGTCGAGCATGGCCAGCTTTCTGTCGACGGCCGCTTTTTCTGTGGGGTACATGCTTCGATAGAGGTCGAGGTTCTGTGCGCGCACCAACGAAACAGGTTTTAAAAGGCCACGGTCGAGCATGGGTTCCATGCCACCGCCCAGTTGGATGATGGGAATGGTCGCATCGCTTTCCGACGCTACAATAGAGGGGATGCTTGCGGCGTTCACACGGCCTGTGTTGGAAAGGATGCCGGTGTCCATGTAAACAGAGCCCGCGTCGTGGGACGTTGTGCCCATGGCGAGGCCGCGCAGCAAAAGCACGTCGTCGCCCAGTGAAGCCACGCCGGGAAAAAAACGTCCCAGTCGGACGTCAGCAGGCGCACCCGCAAGGGGATGCGTGAGGTTAAAGTCGTATCCGACGTCGAGATTCGCCGTGGAGGTTTTTTTCGGATCGACGCTCTCAAGGATGTCCCAGCCACCGCTCATGTTGATCCACACGAGCTTGCGCAGCACTGGAAACGTGGTTTGCTCTGGAGCCTGTCCCATCGCCACGGCAGGCATGCCCAGAAGTCTGGCCACCGAGGCGTATCCCACCACGGCTGCGCCCGTGGTGAGAATCTGGCGTCTCGAAAAAGCATGAACTTCATCGGGCAAGCAGGGAAGGGTGCGGGTTTGCGTTTGCTGGAATTCCTGCAAGGCATCCTGTTGTTTTTTGTCGCCGGAGTGTGTCATGGCTTGGAGGCCCTTTGTTCAAAGATCCTGTTGTTCAACCCAGCAACGAACATCTTCCTTCAGTTCGAAAACCTCGCCAGCCGTGGGTGGCCCCGACTGCCCGGGAGGCATGCTTCCACTCGCAAGCAGGCCCAGTGCGGTTTTCCCGAGGCGTCGCCAGTCGACTTCGGTTTCGAGCGATTGCCTGCCATCGGTGCCGTCGTGGCAGCCCGCGCAGTAACGGGTTGCCCGAGGACCAATGTCGGTGTCGAAGTCGACGGCCGGTTTGCATGTTTTTTGCGTCGTTTCCGGAACCTTTCCCAGGGGAGGCGGATCGAGGGGGTCGGTGACCACAGCGTCGGCACGAGCCGCGGACGTGAAAGCGGGGTGTGTCGCCAGAGCGTAAATGAGTTCTCGGAACGAGTAGCGGGTCTTCACAAAATAGGCCGTGAGCCCGTCGCGAAGCTTCTCTTCCTCTTTGTAGAACTTGCGTCCCATCATCCATTCCCAGGCGTTTTGCACCGTGCACGTGGCGAATGCCTCGTCGTTGGTAATGATGCTCGAGAGGTCGGCGAGCGTGGAGCCCGATTTGCCCGCGAAGGTTGTTTTCTTTGCGGCCGCGTTTCCTTGGTATAAGGCTCCCCCCTCGCCCCACACGGCATAGAAGTCGGCAAGTGGATCGAGTGTGGCATGGCAGCCCTTACACCCTTCCCGCGTGCGGAGGTTGCCGGGATCTTGAGGAAACACGCGCGGAAGATCGGCGGTGAATCGCCTGCACAGCAGACGTTCATAAAGCTGATTGGCACGGGTGCGGTTCTTTTCGTAGCGGCGCATCCAGCCGAAGGTGGTGAGGATGCCAGCATGTTCATAATGATTGCCGGTGTAAACAAGATTGAAACGGGTGTCGTCGACGTTCACGTCCTCGAGTTGACGAATGAGATCTGCCGGAACGTTGAGCTTGTCGATGTCGAAGTGGTGTTTCTGCCCGTAGAAATGCGCCAGAGCGCCATCGACCGCGGTGAGGCCCGGCTCGAGGATTTTTGTGTAGGGCCAGTTGTCCACCACAACAGCTGTGGCGAGGCCCGCGGCTTGGCGCGAAAGGCTTTTCACAATGGTGTAGCGAGAATCGAAGGCCTCACTCGTGCCCAGCTCCGTGTTCTTGGCTTCATTCTCGTCACTGTATTCCACAAAGCATTTGCTGAGGTTCGAACCGCAGGCGCGTGCGACGCTGGGGCACACCCACACAATGGCCTCTGGCTTCCAAAACGGAGTCACGGGTTCCTGCATGGCCTTCGGGCATTGGCCGGTGCGGTTGCGCCCCGCGTCGCCTCCCTCCCACGCGCACGTGAAGCGTGATGCAGCTCCTTGGCCACGCGTGCAGCGAAGCCTCGCAAGTTTGAGTTCCTTGCCGTCGATGTCAGGACGTTGGAGTTCCTCGAGGTATTCCGCAGGCAGACCCACGCCCAGCAAGCGTTCATGGTAACGCATCACGGCATCGTAGAAGCGCGGGTTGTCGATGAAGCGTCGAACGGCGGCTTCGTAGTCTGTTTCCTTGCCAGCGTCGGCGGAAAACTCGGCATCCGTCGGAATGCTCGCATTCAAGAGGTATTGGGCGCGTTTGAGCGCGCGGGAATAGTCCGCCGCAGCGCGGGTTTCCGAAGCCTCCCGCCCCACATTGGGTGCAAGGAAGGTGGCTGCGGCAAGAAAAAGAACGATGAGAGGAGCAAATGGCCAGTGTCGTGTCTTCACAGGAGCAGAGCCTCCGCGTCGGTGGAAAGGGCCACGCAGGCAGGCACATAGGCCTCGTTCGTGAGCCCTGTTTCTGTGGAGGTCGACTGCGTGAGTGCCACGAGGTCGGTAATAACGTCTGCGGGAATGCGTGAAGTGGGGACGCCAAGGAAACGCTGCGCGAGAAAGGTGACGTTTGCTTTCAGGGCACTCGGGCCTTGCGGAAGAATGGAATTCCAACCCGGGTGCTGCCAGGGGGTTGGCGCGACCAGACTTAAGCAAATCTCTTCGGCCACTTTCTGCATCGCCAACAAAGAGGTGGAGTCGTAAGACTCTTGCGGAACCACGCGAAAATCCTCGCTCGCTCCGCCAAGCAACATGCGGTACTCCTCGACGCGTCCTATTTCACGCGCGACGAGAGGACCTTCCTCACGGTATTGGCGGAGCAAGCGTCGTGCGTAAAGGTCGGGGTCGGGCCGAATGGCTGCGGGCGCTTTCGTTGTGGTCACAGCGTGAACACCATTCAAAGCTGTGGCGTCCAACGAGCCCGCTCTTTCTCCGGGAGGTTGCGTGAAGGCGCCCTCACGGCTGCTGGAACGCCGGTCGATTTCCTTGCGGCAACCGACGACAAGGACCATGACAACAAGCAACCGAGAGGCTTTCAAAATTCTGTTCTTGCGGGTGTTTCGACCCATGGTGTCTCCTCTCGCTTCACCCTATGAAGTTACATCGGCAGCTCAAAGCCCACTTTTGAAGCGAACGAGAGAAAGCTAAAATCAGCGTTTAATTCCGGGATGCTTTGAGAATCCTGTCCATACACAATGGTGGTCCCCGCGAAGATGCGCACGGGGGCCTGCGTGACGATACGGAATTCAAGCGACGTTTGAGGGATGTTGTCCATCATCATGAAACCCTGATCGTTGTAGCTGAGCGTGCGGTGTTCGAGCGCGGTATAAATCCCTAATGTGCCAAAAGCGGGAAAAAGCCCTCCCGCGCGCACACGGTAGTAGTCGCGGTAGTAGGGCGCGTCTTGTTCCGTTTTCTCGGCGCTTTCTCCCAGCTGTACGAGTGTGAGTTCGAGTTCGAGCTCGGTGTCTTTGCCCAGCGTGAAACGCGCCATGCCTCCGAACGAAGAAGGAATCGTGACATTTTCAGAGCCCGACTCGTCTTCGAGTCCTGTGGTCCGCACGACATACTTTCGTTTGTGTTCGCTCATGAGGGAATAAAAGAGGCCTGCGGCAAAGAGGGGAGTGCGTTTGAGCAGACCCAACCGTGGCGCGTACGCGGTAACCGGCTCGTAGCTCGTTTCCGACGTGAGCGCCGACAATTCCACCGACTTTTTCGACTTCGGAAGGTGCAACGCGGCTGAGCCTCCGAAGACCTCAATACCCTGTGAGGCAGCGAACGTGACGTCGATGGCGCCATTGGCGCGCATAGTTTTTTCGCGCACTTTTCTGTCGGCTGTGAGCGAGTCCTGGCGAAGGAGGTCGACGTACTTTCCTCGCGCAAACACGCGGACACCAAGGGTGTTCACGGGCGAATAAGCGGCCTCCGCGCGCACGACGCCAACGTAACGCTGGTCGATTTCGCGCGAGTCGGTGTTGTTTGTTTCAATGGAGGCGTCAACCCAAGCGGCTTCGGCTGAAGCTCCAAGACGTGTCGACAACGGTCGGGTGGCTTCCAGGGCAAAGGCATGATCGAGATCGGGTTCAAAGGCGGACGCTTCAAATGGCCCGGCGAGCGTGAACGCGGCCAGTGCTGTCGTACCCAACGCTTTTTGACGTTTCGACATCCGCAAAAAAGAACTCCCCCAACGCCTTCGCCTTTCGGCATGAACACCGATGCTTCAAGGGTAGTGGGGGGAGGTGGGCATGGAGTGGGCAAAAATGTGAGCGTCAAGACCTCGCGCAGGCGAACTCAGCTGTTTTGCTGATGGCTGTTTTCGCGCTTTGCCGTCGTGGTGTCGGTTTGGGCCTGACCTGTGATTTGCTTTTGCGAGGTGGTCGAGCCGGAGTTTCCGCCATTTTGGGCTGTGGAATTGGCGTTGGTTTTGTCGCCTTCTTCCCCATCTTCATTGCCGAGCCCAGATTTGAAATTGCGAATGCCTTCACCTAGCGACTTGCCGAGTCCGGGAAGTCGATTGCCGAAAAGAAGAAGGGCGATGCCCAAAACAACCAGCCAATGGACAAGACTCAGGGATCCCATGACGTAGACCTCGTGAAGAAGGGAACGGACGCGATTGCCAAGTTCTCCATGCCGACTCTTCGGCCAAAACGGGCGGGCTCTGGCAGGAACGTCTTGCACCTTAAGCCATAGGCCTGGCGGGGTAAAGAGGAGCGGATGACCTCAATAGGGCGGACGACCTTAGGAGCGGATGATGTCGCTCGAGGGAAAGCGCCACTTCGGAAAGGGCGTTGCGTTGGCGGAAGCGTGGCCAACAGCCAGGACGACGGTGGAAAAGTGGCCCTCTGGGAGGCCCAAAATCTTGTCGAAGTCGGGAGCAGAAAAGCCCTCTATCGGGCAGCTCGCAATGCCGAGCTCAGCCGCGGCAGCGAGTCCGAATCCGAGTGCAATGTAGGCTTGCTTTTGTGCCCAGGTTTTGAGGTCGGCGGGTGTCAAGGCGCTTGCGAACCCTTTCATCATGCCTTCGTAGTCTTTCATGGCCGCGCGCTTGGAGGCGTCGCCGCCTGTGCGACTTTCGAGCATGGCGTCGATGCGCGCCATGACATCGTTACGTGCCACAAAAACGAAAACAGCGGTGGAGGTGGGAAACTGTGCCTGTCCCCAGCCGGCGTCTTGCAGTTTCTTCTTCGTGGCTTCGTCTTTCACAACGCGCACATAAAATGGCTGGAGTCCAAAGCTTGTGGGTGCCATGCGAATGGCCTCGAGGACTTTCGCGAGGTCAGAGTCGGCCACCTTCTTGTTTGCGTCAAACATTTTGGTTGCGTCACGCCAGTTGAGCTGTGTCAGGAACGTCATAGAAACCCCTTTACGGAAAGTTGAGCAGAGCCACGCCTAAAATAGGGCGATCGGGACTTTCCAGCAAGGGGGAGGAGTGTCCATAAGCGCGGTGTTTCCGCAAAATTCACGCGCCGATGAAAGAAACGGAGCGTTCCATTCCTGGAACGCTCCGTTTTACCACTCCCACGGCATCTGTGGTGCTCAAAACACCAGAAGTCAGCGACAAGGCCTCACGTCGAACGAAACGCGGAGCCCGCGTCCCGGCGACAGTTCGAGGTCAGCATAGGAGTGTGCTGAGCCCTTCACGGCCGATGCGGCGTAGACAACTGAAAGCGTCACGTTTTCACTTCGCGATGTGTTGCAAAGCCCGCCATCGTCTTCCACGACGTTGGTCAGGCTGAAGCTGGCACCCTGGTTGAAGGCAGGGCGTCCGGAGGGGAACGCAAGTTGTGCCGCCGAGGCGTCGAGCCCGGCCCCCACAACACGCGCAGCGAGACGGACATCCGCCGTTGAGCTTTTCCGCACGTCGTAGGTGCCCTGGGTGCGCACAGAGCGCACGGTGAAACCGCGAGGCAGGAGGCCAGGAAAAGCGAGCACGCAGGTGGAACGCGCGGTACTGGCACTGCTGGGGGAGCCCACTGCAGGAACAACGAGCCCACTGAGGCTCACGCCAAAGTTGTTGAGTTCGAGCAAAACGGCATTGGGCCCTGACTCTTCCAGAAACGCATTTTCTCCGAGACGGCAGCCTGAACCCGCCGCACGTGCGGCCTCAAAGTCGATATCGAAACGCTCAGCATGCGCAGCCATGGGCAACGTAGCGCTGCCTAGAGCGAGGAAACCGGAAAGCATCACGATTTTGAAAGACATCTCTCACCTCCAGAGAACATTTTGGGAAACACCTTGGAACGGGGACTTGCGGGGAACGGGGACTCTTTTCGGATCGTTGGGTTCACTCGGACTGGCAGCGAGGATTTCCCACTTGCGCGGCGCCATAGTGGTAAAGGAACATCTCATTGCCCAGGGCGTCGAGGGCGTCTTTCACGGTTGTTTTCTGCGCGGGCTTACCGCCCAGGCCGCGGCTGCAAACAAACGATTTTACGAATGACTTTTTGATGTCTATGGCAACTTTGGCGCCGTCGATTCCGGCGATCTCTTCTGCCCCGAACACAGCGAGTTTCAACGAGGCCGACGACGCAGGAATGTTCGTCGAAAGCTGAAGTTCACAGTGTGGGCGGTCGAAAGCTACACGCGAAGCCAGCGTCTTGCGGCCGTTTTGGTAGAACACGGTGCTTCCTTCTCCTGCAAGCGGTCGCAGATTTGCGAACGTCGTTTCAAAGAAAGCGCCGTAAAAAGGGTTCGTGAAGCGCGCGTCGTCGATGTCTTTCAACGGCCAGAGCTCCCCCTTGCTTCCGCCGTTGCCAATTTTGCGAACAAGATACGACGACATGCGATACGTCGAGTCGTCTTGTCGCGAAACTCCCAGGTATTCGTGGATGACCAGCAGCCGCACCGCTTTTAAATTGTAGCCAATGCCTTTCCAGCGCGAGCGCGAAAGGACGATGCGGGCTTCGTCGGGGAAATTGAGGGCATCGACTTCAGGTGCGCGTGCGTCTGAGCCCAGAAAGGTTTTGTCTTGCGTGTATACCACCACGGTCGCTACGGCCCTTTTGAACGCTTCGAAATTGAAGCCGCGAGGGAATCCTTCGGCGTCGGTGCGCCGCAGAGTCTCGAGGATCTCCACAATTTCGTCGGCCATGGAGACGTATTCCGCTCCCACAGAGTCGCCTCCATTTCCCACGCGCGATTCTGCATATGCGAGGGAAGGCGACACGACGCTCCACACTCCCACCAGGGCAACCCCCGCCAGAGCAAGCCCCGCCATGGCGAGCCTCGCTTGTTTCTTAAGGCTCCCGAATTCCATTTTGTTCCTGCGTGTCATGATTCCTCACCTCCCGTGTCAGTGGAAAAAACTGGATCTGCATTTGATAAATGACGTCGCCGTCGACTTCGTCTTCCATGAGCTCCGAAAACTTGTCTTGGAATTGCCGAATGAGCTCCTTGGCCTCCGAAAGCTTGTTCGATGAAATGGCAATGCTCTGCGAAGTGATCTGCCGTTTTTCAACGGGAACGATGCGAAGCGCCGCGCGGGCGTTTTCGAGCATTTCCTCGTGGTGGCGCTTTACGGCCTCGTTGGCAACATCGTCTCCGGTGTTGAGGCGGCCTTCGGCCAAGGTCATGCGGCCTTCGTTGTCCATTGCCACAAGGCCAAGCTCAGTGAGCGAGCGCAGGGCCTGCGTCACCTCACGGACGCCGACTTTGAACGTGAGGTTGCGCGAGATCCAGGAAGGGTCTGGACGGAACTCCTTCAAGCGCACCATTTCGCGAATGGGCAAATGATACCAATTCGAGATGACGCTGAAGGTTTTTTCGTCCACGTATTTTTTGTTGCCGTTGGCGAATTTCTTCCCCATTTTTTCAATAATGAGGGTGGAAAGTCGGGTGTCTTCTTTGAGTTTCGACAAACGGACGAGGTCGCGGAAGTACTCCGCGTCTTTTTCGCCAAACGTGAAGTAGCGCACCAGGCTTTCCACCATTTGAGGTCCGGGGTGCCTGTTTCCTTGAATCACGCGCGTGAGCGATGCGGTTCCCTTGAGTCCGAGACGCTTCGCCCAGGCGCCGAAGGTCCAGTGTGCATTGCGGCGCTTCTGCTCCTGGGCGTGGGCAACCAAGAACGTTCGGAAGTCCAAGAATTGTGTGAGGTTGTCTCGTGTCGACATGGGCTTCGCGTCTCCGCATCTGTTTCCAGAGACTACGCTTCGAGCATTTGTTTTCAAGGGAATTGGCAACCATTCTTGGAAAAAGTCTTTCCAAGAATGGAAACAGCGGCGCCAGACGTTGGCGTTAGTCGAGTGCTCCGCACAGCCGTGCGGCTTGCAGAGTTGTCAGCGTCGCCGTTAGAGAGCTTTGGCCATTTTGCACTCGTGTTCCCTTGGCCTCCTGGAAACACGACAGGGCGTTCGGGTCGTCGTTGCCACGACACAACGCGAGTGCGGCGCCTTTCCAGTCGTTTGCCGGGTTCCCAGGTGCCAAGACCTTTCCTAACGCCTCGACGCAGGCCACGGGGCGTGCGGGATTCTTAGCGCCCACGCACAAGGAACGCGTTTCCGCAGGTGTGAACGCAAGTGCATGCCCTGGGGAGGCCACACCCTCGGGAGTTTCGGTGCCGAGCGCAAATTTCGCCACACAGGAAGGCAGGGCAGACACGGGGGCCAGCGGAGGGGGTTTTCGGCAGGCAAGAGCCGCGCTGCGAAGATCCGCGCCTTTTTTCAGGCGATCGACGAGGCAATCGGGGGCGCTTGTGGGGAGTGCAGCGCGGCCTGCGCACACCCGCGACGAAAAATCGAGCAGGCGCTGGGAGCCCTCGACAAGGGCGTTCGGAGGCGTTTCGCTGCTCGCAAGGCGCACCAATGCGTTGTGCGCGTTCAAAAGGCAATCGATAGGGGCTGTGCTTGTGGCGCCGCGACAAAGACCAATGCGGGCTTCAAGCGAAAGCTCAGCCCAAGGCCGCGCGTTGGGTTTGAGGGCGATCAGGGATGACAGCCGTTCGAAACAACCCACGGAGGCGTGCCGCGTGCGCACCTCGGATGTGGAGACGGCTTGCCCCGCAGCAGCCTCGGTGTCGGCCTTTTTGCACCCACCAGGCCCGCTTCCCAGGGCAAGAACGAGGAGAAATGGCCAAACCTGGGGACTTTTGGACACGAAACTCCCTTCGAGCGACGATTCCCCAATTGGAGAGACACGGCGCCAATCTGTTCTTATCGGTCCCATTCATTGAAAAGATTACCAGACCCCGCCTGCGCGACAAGCGAAGAAACGAGCCATGCGGAACTCTCGACACGGGGATTGCGTCTGCGCCGGAACGTGGCGTAGCGTTCGGCTCAGCTCGGGCTTGCACGAAAGGGTTTCTTCATGCTGGAAAAGATGCGCACGGCTCCCGCGACCTTTGAAAGGGCTGCCTGGGGCGTCCTGGCTTACAACGTTCTTGTCATTCTGTGGGGAGCCGTTGTTCGAGCGACGGGTTCAGGGGCAGGGTGTGGCGACCACTGGCCACTGTGCAATGGCGCCATCGTTCCACGGGCGCCCGCCATGGAAACCGTGGTCGAGTTCACGCACCGCCTGACAAGCGGTGTGGCGCTCTTGGCTGTCGTCGCGCTTCTTTTGACCGCTCTGGCGAGCTTTCCCAAAGGCCACGTTGTGCGCAAAGCCGCCGTGGCTTCTACGGCCTTTGTTTTCTTGGAGGCCCTCATCGGTGCCGGCATTGTTCTTTTTCGTCTCGTTGCCGACGACCAGTCTTTGGTGCGAGGCGTTTCCATGGCCCTCCACCTTGTGAACACGTTTCTTTTGCTTGGCGCGCTCACCCTAACGGCATGGTGGACACAACGCCCTGTGCCTGTGTGGAAGGCCTCCGGAGGGCACAAACCCCCTGCGCGCGGCCTTTTGGGGCTTTCCGTGGGGGTGGGGTTTGTCGCTCTCGCTGCCGTGGGCATGACAGGCGCCATTGCGGCTTTGGGCGATACGCTTTTTCCCACAGCGCCGTTTACCGCGGTCGGAAGTCCGCCGTCGGCGATGTCCGTTGTGGCAGAGGAAGCACGCCACATCTTTTTGCAGTTGCGCGTCTGGCATCCTGTGGCCGCCCTTTTTGCTGCCATTTGGTGGGGCACTTTAAGCCACCTCGCACTTTTAGGCTCGACGCCCCAAGGGGCTTCGCGAGGCGCCGCACCTCAAGGGCAGGCTTCGCTCATGGCGCCTCCAAAAGGTGTTCCAGGCAGTCTGCAGGTGTCGGCACTCATTGTGTTCCTCGTCACGGTGCTGCAGCTTGGCCTCGGCGTCCTCAACGTCGCCTTGCGCGCTCCTATTTGGCTCCAGCTTGTGCACTTGTTCCTTGCCAACGTGCTCGTCGTTGCCTGTGTCGCATTTGCCTCTGACCTCCTGGTGTCGGGATGGAAAAATCGGTCGGGTGAGCTGACCCGTGGATCCTGACGCCGCGCCAGGCCGATCGTCTGTTTTTCCTTGGGCCGCGCTCTTTGTGGTTCAACTGCTGTTCGGCGGTTTGCCCGTCGTGTCGAAATTCGCCATCGCCGAGGTGCCTCCTCAGGTCATTGTGCTGTGTCGCGGATTCGCGGCCGCTGCCGTGTTTGCCCTTCTCTCGGCCGTCCGGCGTCGCAGGGCACCGGCCCTTTCCCACAAGGCGCCCCCTCTCGGTTTGCCCACGCACCTCGCGTTGGTTGGGCTGGCCGCGGTGGGTGTTTCCTTAAACCAAACAGCGCTCTTCTACGGACTCCAACGCACGACGTCTGCCGCGGGCGCCATTCTCGCCCCCATGATCTCTGTCTTCGCCCTTTTGCTTTCCCTGTTGCTCGGACGCGAGCGCTTCGCTTGGAACAAGATAGCCAACATCGCACTGGGCATCACAGGAACAGTGCTGTTGTTCGCGCCCTTCCTGGGCGACACGTTTTCGCCAGAGGCCTTGGTGGGCAACCTGCTTTGCCTGACGAGCACGTTCCTTTACGCGACGTATTTGGCGGCGGCACCACCTTTGGTGACGCGCATGGGGAGTCTCGACTTTAGCCGCATGGTGTTTCTTTACGCCTCGGTTCTCAACGTCATCGTGTTCATTGCGCTTTCGGGTTTTCCGGATGCCGCTGTGGTTGCTCGTGTTTTCGAAATGCTGCCCCAATTGTCTGCAACGTTTTGGGGCGCCCTTGCCTACGTCGTTCTTGGGGCTACAGTGGTGACTTATCTTCTGAATGCCTATGCATTGGAAAAATTGCCGCCGGGAATTGTGGGCGGCGTTGTCTGCGTGCAGACGGTGATTGGAGTGTCGCTGTCGAATGTGCTTCTCGCGGAGCCGTTCCCCGTCGAGCACGCCGTGGCCATGGCACTGGTGGTTGCGGGCGTGCTTTGCCTTTGGATGCCTCGCCGTATGCAGACCAGTGAAAGAAAATAGGTGCCCCCAGTCGCTAACACGAGGAGTCTGAGAAATGGACGAGGCCGGCTTCTGGCAACCCACCTTCGAAGGAACGCTCATTTTTGTGGAACCTCTGCGAGCTGAGCACCGCGATGCCTTGTTCACCGCAGCCTCGGATCCTGGCATTTGGGAGCAACATCCCGTGAGGAATCGCCACGAGCCAGCGATGTTTTCTATTTACTTCGACACTGCCATGGCCTCCCAGGGCGCACTCCTTGTGCGCGATCGCAGCACAGGCGTGGTTGTCGGTTCTTCGCGCTTCGTCAACTACGACCCTGCGCGCCGGACCGTCGAGATTGGGTACACTTTTCTGGCGCGAGACCTTTGGGGCACAGGAGCCAATCGCGAACTCAAGAGTTTCATGATGCGGCATGCTTTCACTCGAGTCGATCGCGTGGAGTTCGTTGTTGGAGTGAACAACCACCGCTCGCGACGTGCCATGGAAAACATCGGAGCGCATCTCGACCGATTCCTCGTGGAGCGCGAACCGGAAGGAGACCTCCGGGAGTCGGTGGTGTACGTGATGAACGCTCCGAAAATGGCTTAAAGTCCACCTTTAGGACGTCGTCTTCTTTCAGGGCCACTGTCAGCTTTTGTGGGCTGCGTTTGCATGGTCAGCCGGAGTTGTGCAGCTCCCCGACGCGCCTGCTTTCGGCTGCACGCCATTGGCAGTGTGACACCAGTTGCGGCACCCACTGAGGCTCGACCCTGCTGCCACGGCAAGCACGAGAGTTGTCAGGGCCAGAACGGACGTGGGCTTCAGGCGACGCGTTGTTGTGGCCATTTGGAATAACCTCCGAGGAACCTCTGAGACGGGAAAATCTCTCTTTCGGTGTGAACGAGAAGTTTGGTTCGCAAAGCTTTCCAGATGTATCGGATGAAAGTCGCTGTTTATTTAAACTTTTTTATAATATATTAAATAAACAACAAAAACAGGACAATACGAAAACGTCGGCATTTGTTTTTTTTAAGGATTTAATGTTTTTTCACGACGCCCGATAAGAAGCAAATGTTTGTGGCAGTTCAATGAGGTGTTGGATGGTCTTCAGCCGGGTCTTCTCTCTTCTCTCTGCTTGTGTGACGAGCTCGCTCATGGTCGCCTGCCTGAACGATCAAAATGACCAGAACAACGCGTCGGGCGCTGAAACAGCAGCTTTCTCGTCTTCGGAATTGTCGAAGTTGGATTATAGCGTGGTCAAATTTGTGATTGATGACAAGCCCGACGCGAACTGCGCCAGCGAGGTGGGAAAACACAAGTCGCACTTGGCCCAAGCCACTGGCGCAACAGTTCTGACGCGCATCGAGGAACTTCCGAAGGAACTGACTTGCATCTGGCGGGCGGACACCCTGACGTGTGAAAGCGAGGCAACGGGAACTTTGCTCAAAATGGGCCGTATCGTTCCAGCATGCTTCAATATCGTTCCGTTGCCCAACACACGAGAATTAAAATGGGACTTTGGAGTCGAGAGGCCTCCGTCTCAAAGTGAAGGGCAGTCAGATCCCGTTGGGGAATGCGCACCCAGGGCCTGTGTGAACAAACAAACTTCGGCCCTCTTAGATGGTGAAGTTTCTTGTGAAGACCTGAAGAAGTGTATGGCGCACGAGCCCTGTAGTCGACCTCTCAAGCACCTCCTCAGGGAAGGCGAGCAGGTGCCAAGCCAACTGCCTCCGAGTCTTCGCATCACATTTCACCCTGAAGCCACGAACGATGGCGAGATAGCCGGTGATCCTGTCGCGTATCCCGACTTGAGGGTTTGGTGGGAATGCCTTGTGCCAAAGAAAAGGCAGATCCCTTAGTGCGCCCGGAGTCCGTTCGTCAACCCGCGCGCGTGTTTGCAACGTGCTTGAAAATTTCAATGGCATTTCGACAATCATCGATGCCGCGGTGCTGGGTGCCTTGAAAGGGGATGCCCAGCAATTGTGTGACCGAATAGAGCCCTTGTTTTTGGCCCTTCCGAAGCCCCAGTTGTTGGGCGGCCAGCACTCGGAGATTCACGTGATGGCTGTTGAAAGGATAGGGTGAAGCCCACCTTTCGCATTCTTTGTGCAGCTGCCGGCGGTCGAAGTCTCCCCACGAGCAAAATGTGACCTCGTCCATGGTCATGCGTGCGCGCATCCACGTGGTGAATTCCGCCAACACCTCGGGGAAAACCGGCGACCAGTCGACCTCGTTTTGAGTGATGGTCGTGAGTTCCCTGCAAAAAGGAGACAGGTGACGGTGGAGCACGGGACGCGTGAACCTGCAAAACTCCCCCTCGGGAAGGGGATTCCACGAAGCATCGGTCAAAATGGCGGCGAATTCGATGATTTCCATCTCGTGGCCGGGAATCCCGTCCCCGCAGGTGGCCTCGAAGTCGATGACCGCAACATAAGGTGTCTTGGGTGCATCCATGTGTCTTTGCTGGGCCCTCTTCTTGCCGTCCAAAAGGTTCCACATCGTCGGGCCCGTTGCAACCCCGAGGGGGCTTTGGCTCCGCCTCCAAGGGAACCCGCCGCGCCGCACTCAAGCTTCGCCGCGCAAAAACCGAAACACATGTGGTCTGCGTTCGGGTCACTGGACCCTGGCGCCTGGAGGTGACCATGCGTTCGAGCCAACCACAACCCGCAACCAGTTCCTTGGGCCGCAGGATGGGCCTCAACACTGCGCCGTCGGGGCTTGCCGTGTTGGCCATGGCCACCATGGCTTTGGGTTCGGCTTGCTCGACGGAGTCGGGTGGACGCAAAACCCCCATTACGGGAAGCCCTGTTCCCACCTCTCCGCGGCCTTCGAACCCGACGACAGGGGCCGACTCGACGGTCAAAACAAATCCTCTTGCCACAACCGGACTCCAAAACGGAGGCACGAGCACCCTTCCGGTGGCAAGTCCGACGGCGAATCAGGCCGTCGTCGAGGCTTCTCCAACGGTGGCTCCCGATGTTGCACCGTCGCCTGCGATGGATGCCGTTGCGGGAACTGCCGGAACTTCTGTAACTTCTGGAACTGCCGGAACGACGACCGGGGCGTCTGCGACAACAACCCAGACCGCAACGACGACCACCACCATGGCCCAAACGACAGCTCCCGCAGCCGATTGCACAGCCGGGAAAACTCTGACCGGGCCGCGCTATACAAAAGATTATTTGAATTTGCGCTCTGGCCCAAGCCTTTCAGCTCCTCAAATCGATGAGGTTCCGAAGCATGCCGAAGTGTCGTATTATTGGACGAGTGGCACCTACGCCTGCGTGGTTTGGCGTGGGCCGACAACACGGGTGGGCTGGCTGTCAACCGCCTACTTGCAAACGGCGCGCCCCTGAAGAGGGTGAGTTATTCCTTCGGCTCAAACCGAAACACCCGCACTGCGGTGTTCCACTGCACGGCAAAAACGTAAGACGTCGCCGTGGCGTCTTCCACCAAAACCCGCAATCCGTTTCCGTCGAAATGCGCAATGGTGGGGCGGCGATCGTCGGCACCGTTTTCGAACAAAGCGCGCGCCTCTGTGGCGCTCAAACGTGCTCCGGAACTGGACGAAGCCGCCGACGCGCTTTCGAACGCACCTTCGGCTGCCAGAAAACGGTATCGAAAGTCGAGGAGCGACTTGCCCGCGCAACGGTCGTCTTCAAGGGCGTCTTCGCAGGAAAGAGAAACGAAAAAGGCACGGTTGCCTTCGAGTGCATTGGAAGCCGACTCGGTTGCCGACCTCAAAACGAGCGGCACGTTTGGGGCTTCTTCGGTGTCCGTCGCTGTTCCTTTAAAATGCCCAAGCTCCGTGACGCCGTCACCAGCTCCCATTGCCTTCACGGGCGAAACACCGAAGGCAATGGTCGCTTTTGAGGGTAAAGGCGTGGGCAGCACGGAGCCAAGCTGGACGCGCAATGAAACAGCGGAGGACTCGCCGCTGGCATTGAGCTTCAGCGTGAGACTGCCGCCTGGCGCCAGCGCCTTGGGCGTCGCTGCGAGCACGTACACCCTGGTGTTTCCTTTTGCGTCGGCGTAAGTAACGCGGGAAGGGAAGGCGTTGCACCTTGTGTCACCTTCGTCGAGGCTCAACACCCCTGTGTCGTTTGCATCGAATGCAAACGACCTGTTCTCACGTCCTGCACAGCCCGATACCGCAATTTCGTACGTGCGTGGCTGGAAACCCGCCTCGGGGTGGGGAGCGTTCCAGCTCACGCGCACCGACACCAGGCTCGTCGCCCCTGCCGTGTCGTCTGCCTTCCCACACGCGACGGCAAAAGTGAGAGCGCAGAGCGCCGCAAGCATTTTCAGAAGTGCTTTCGTCACGGAGCCGCCGGGCAGGTGAACGTGGTTTCGTCTTCCACAGTCAGGGCGTCTTCGCCGTCATACAGTGCGGCGCACGAAAGGGTGCCTCGGAAGGGGGAAGCGCCGGTCACGCGCACGGTGCAGTTCGCACTCGCCGTGCTGGTAAACACGTGCCCCTGCACTCGGGCCTGCACTGTGCAGTAGGAGTCTTTCAAACGCACTTGCGGAGGCACATCGTCGCGTTCCACGCCTTTGCAGATGCGGGCCCGAGGAGGGGGTGCCGACAGACCACGGAATGAGGCGACGATTTCCACACCGGCGTCTCGCGGAGAGAGGGCGTCGGCCAGGCGCACAACGTACGCGTTTCCTTTCACCCCGCAGGTGACTCGAAAGTCGGACGACGTGAACCCACCGCCAGCCGCCGACCCTGCAATGGCCACAGTTCCGCACCCGGTGGAGCTGAGCCCGTCGGTGGCGCACGAATTTTCGCCCGCAAAGTTTTCGCGGAAGGGCTCGAAGGGCTCTCCGGGGTGAAGGTTTGGGTGGCTGTTTTCCCTGGAGCCGCAGGCCACAAGGGCTCCTAAGGTGCAAAGAGGAAGGACCACGAGGGCCCAGGCCTTAGAGTTGCGGATCTCCAATGGTCACCTTAAAGTAACGGTAAGAACGGTTCTCGGCGTTGGCCGGGTCCTTGTACTGTACCACGAGGTACATGTCTTTGTTGGAGTGGAGAGGGCCATCTTTCTGCTTGTTGGCGATGTCGAACTGGTTGGCAGCCACGGTCACGGCATCTGTCACGGAGTGAATAAGAGCTGCGTTTCCGCCGTCGTCGAAAAGCGCGCGAGCGGCGTCGTAGTCGAACGTGTTCGGGTCGGCTGGCTCTGAAATCAAGATGCTTTGGAAGTCTTCCAGGTGTTGCGCCGTGGCGGTGGCTGTGGGACAGGTTTTCTTGCCCGCATCAACAGTTGTCGGGACGTTGCATTCGAGCGTCGTGGCGAAGGTCGCTTGCCCTGTCACGGCATCGATGGCCGTGAGCTCCATGCTGGAAATGGCGACGTTGGGGGCCTCCACGCCCAGCACCTGCATGGTTTCCGTGTAAGAGTAGTCTTGCACGGCGAAGTCGGTGCCACGCTTTATTTGCATAAAGACGTAAGTAAACTCTTCGCCATCTGCGAGCGGTGAAGAGAGGAAGTCTTGGATGCGGACTTTGACTTTGTCGGTGGCGTCGGCGTCGTTGACGAAGTAAACAACTCTGTCTTCGTCGAATGTGTTGCCGTCGAAGAAGCTCGTGCCCGACACGGGAACGTAGGTTGCGCCGCCGAAGCCAAACTCCTTGAGGTCGAAGAAGCAGCCGTGGTCGTGTGCATACAGAGCAACGGTTTCCGTCGGTGTGTTTGCCGTGAGGTTCGCGGCAGTGAAGTCGGACTTGCAGCCTAAAACGTCGAATGTGAAACCCGAAGTGGGTGCGAGAGAAAACGCAAGAGCAGATTCGCTTTCACTCGTGAAAGAAAACCCGAGCTTCGAGGCGGTGTCTTCGTCCAAAACCTTCATTTTCACGTTCACCTTGGAAGCACCGGCGGCTTGTGTTTGGGCGCTTCCGTCCCCTTTTCCCCCCATGCCGAGGTCCGAGGACTTCACAACAGAACAAGCCCCCAGAAGAAGGGACCCGCAAAGGAAAAGAGACACGGGGAGGGCCCCTGGTGTCGTCTCAGGTGTCCCCTCAAGTGTCCGTTGGGAAGGCGTCGCGCCATGCCTTGCCCAATACAGTTCTTTGAAGTTCATGTGTCCGCCTCCCGCATTTTCCAACATAAGTCGGCTTCAGGGGTAGGGTCGGAGGCTTTTCTTGTTTCTTTATAGAAACTCTGAATATCTTCTTTTTTTTAATGGTTTGTGCGGGTTCAAAAGAAGACAGACAGGCCCGCTTTCACTGTCACCATCTGCCAATGAGCGCGTGTGATTTCAGTCACCTGCAGCTCATTGCGCCGTGTCCCTAGGTTTTGCCCCTCCACCTCGAAGGCTTCGACTTGGGTTCGGGCATAAAGAGGCAACGTCCCCACGTAACAGGTCTCAAGCTCGGCATCGGCCCACTGGCCCAAGCGGTAGGCAGCCCGCAGGCCGCCGCCATAGTGAGCGTTCAAGGCCCAGCCGGAATAGGCCACTGCGGTTTCGTCGCGGGGTATGCGGAGGTCGAAAGCGTGTGCGAAGCGCCCTATCCCTCCCTTGGCCAAAAGGAGCGCGTAGAAGCCCTTGATCGTGTTTGTTCCGCCCGACAAGGGACGGAATCCAATAAGCCCGAGGTAAGGCGAAAATCCCGACGTCGAAAACCGGGGCAAGGGCGCGAATCGCAGCGCACCCCAGAGCGAAAGAGACTGGAACGACGTCGACGCTTTCACGCTCGCAGGCGAATTTCCTGTTCCCTCGGCCGCGATGTTTTCCGACCCATGCGTGGCCTCGGCACCCCAATGCCAAGTTTCGTT
>JADCJN010000188.1 GCA_020247005.1 Silvanigrellales bacterium | reverse complement strand
CCTGCCATTTTGCTGGCGAATTGCCTGCGTTCAAGGCCGCGCACCACGAAGCCTGACTTTAAGGTTACCTTATGGGGGTGAGTTTTCCTCTCACCCTCGCGAGGTTCCCATGCGCACTCTCCGGCTTTTGTGTCTCACATCGGTTTGCTCGTTGGCATGCCTTTCTTTCGCCCCCGCGGCCTGGGCACAAAGAAAGGGTGTGAAGCCCTCGTCACGCGCGCCAGGCGCCGCGAAGGCGCCCGCTTCCGGCGCCCCCACCCCTGCGGCAACGAGCCCAAACACGGGTGCCGCACAAACCGAGGCCACTGCGCCTGCGCCCATCGATGATGCTGCCACGCCCACCGAGCGGTTCCGAGGAAAGTCGGCAGCCGTGCGCGTCAACAAGCCCATTTCCGTGCTGGCTGGCATCGGCTTCATGCCCCGATTTGGCGAATTCTTTAGCGTCGCCTACGCGTTGAACCGTTCCGTGGTGCTGGAGCCCTTCGTTGAACATGGCACTTATTCGTTTTTGGGGCTTGCCAGCACGCGCGTGCGCCTCGGTGCGCGTGGGCTCTTTTTTCCGGGAAACAGCTTTTATCTTTCCGGTGGCCTCAATTACGAGATTTATACCGGGAAACAAAACTTTTTAGGACTCGAAGACGGAACGTACGAAGGGAACCACCAGCAAATTGAAGTGGAAGCCGGCATCGGAAACCGCTGGATGTTCAATAGCGGCTTCACCATTGGCGCCACGTGGGTTGGGTTCTCGCAAGGCGTTGTTCCCATAGGAATGACGTCTTCGGGCAACAACCTTTCGGTCGAAGACAGGAAAATAAAAGACGACAACCTCAAAGAGAATGCCCAGGGCACGTCTCTCCATTTTGCGAAGCTTCTTTTGGGGTGGTCGTTCTAGATTGTTTTTTTGTCACATATTGGGCTAAGTTCGCGCAGCATTTTGGCACCGAAGACGACGCGTGAAAGGGAGCCCCGCATGACCACGAGCCCGAAGACCATTGGCTTGAAAGACTATCACTCCGTTCAGTTCTACGTGCGCGACCTCGACCGCGCTGTGAAGTGGCACCAGCAAACCATGGACCTCCGGCCTGTGGCGAAGTCGACTGCGGAAGCGGAGCGAAAGCACGGGATGCGGACGGTGGCACTGAAAGTGAACGACACTCTCAGCTTCCTCTTCACAACACCTCTGGAGCCCGCTTCAAGCGCAGGCAAATGGCTCAAGATTCATCCGGATGGGTGTGCGTTTCTGAACTACCGCGTGCACAATTTAGAGCGCACCGCCACGTTCCTGGCCGAACGCAAGGCGCCTTTTTTGTACGACATCCAGACTGTGAAGGGAGCAAAAGGGCAGTGGCGTGAAACCGCCATTGCGACCTGCATGGGCGAAACGGGCTTCCGTTTTATTGAAGACTCTGGGTACGAAGGTTTGGCGCCAGGCCTTGAATGGACGGCGGACTGGGCGTCAACTCCGTCATCGAAGCACGGCTTTACGGATATCGACCACGTCACTTGCAACGGCCGCTCCATGCACTCCATTACGGAGTTCTATAAGGCGGTGTTGGGTTTCGAACAGTACTGGGCCATCGACTTTCACACCTCACACCACAAGCCCGACCTGGGCACGGGCTCGGGGCTCGAGTCCATCGTCATGTGGGATCCGGAAAGCGGCGTGAAGTTTGCCACCAACCAGCCCCTGGCTCCCTATTTCAACAACTCTCAAATTCAGATTTATGTGGAAGACAACGGCGGTGCGGGGATTCAGCACCTCGCCCTTACCACGCCCTCCATCATTCCGGCCGTGGCAGGCCTGCGCGAGGCCGGAGCGAAGTTCCTCGACGCCCCAGGCAAGTATTACGACCAACTCCCCGAGCGCATGAAGACGAATAAAATTGGCACTATCAAAGAGCCCATGGCCGATGTCCGGCGTCTTGGCATTCTGGTGGATGGCCGTGACGACAAGTACCTGCTGCAGCTCTTCATGAAAGAGCAGTCGCTCCAAACCGGTTTGAAGGCCGATGGTCCTTTCTTCTATGAAATCATCCAGCGGGCTGGCGACAAGGGCTTTGGCGATGGCAACTTCAAGGCCTTGTTCGACTCCATTGAGCAGGAGCAGGTGGCGGCCAGCCGCCAGGAAATGCGCGACCGCATGGACACCCTCACGTGAACATCCTCACGTTTTGACCTAAATGGTTGCGACTTGAGGGCCGATTTGATATCCCCTGCGAACCCGATCCCGTTTTTTTCCGCGTGGCCTTTGGGCCTCACCTCACGACTTTGGAGACGACCATGGGCAAGAAAGACAACCGCCGCTCCCCGAAAATGAAGCGCATCCGTTCGCAGAAACGCAAGAAGAACGCCATTGCCAAGCGCATTGCCGCTGGTAAAGCCGCAGCTGCTGGCACCAAGACGACAGCAAAGACCGCCAAGAAGAAGTGAGGCGCCTTGCGGCCCCCTCGCGGGTTGCACAGTCCCCTTTGGAAAATTCGAAGAGACCGCCCCTTTCGGGGCGGTCTTTCTTCGTGGTACACCTTTTTGCACGCGGAGAGATGGCCGAGTGGCTTAAGGCGGCGGTCTTGAAAACCGTTGTAGGCGCAAGCTTACCGGGGGTTCGAATCCCTCTCTCTCCGCCACACATTTCGAAACCCCGCTCAAAAGGCGGGGTTTTTTGTTGGCTGTTGTTGTGTGCGACCACGGCTCTACGGCTCTACGGCTCTACTCGCTTCGTAGTGGGTAGAGCCTAAACGTATTGGCCAAAGCAGGAATACCAGAACTTAAGTCGAAAGTTCTCCCAATTTCGGAAGCCGTAACCTTCGCGCTTCACAAGTTTTGCT
>JADCJN010000187.1 GCA_020247005.1 Silvanigrellales bacterium | reverse complement strand
CGCTCTTCCGATCTCCTCCGTTCAATTTGAAACGGAGGCTACGTGGCCCTCCCTGGTGTTTCCAGGAAACTCACCGAGGGCTCACCTCTTGTTACGCGCAGCCAAAAGAAGTTCAGTGAGAAGGTCCAGTTCATTGTCTGTGACCGACGCCATGTCTCGTTTTGGGCTCTGGATTCCCAAGGTGGACATGAGCTCCTTCAGAGCCAAGATTTTTTGAGGCGGTGGTTTTTCGGCTTTCGTTTCCGTCGTTCTAGCCCCACCCGCAAAGCTCGTTCCGGCAATTGAAGCCTTTCTTTGGCAAGAGACGAGCACCAAGCCCAAAACGGGAGAAAGAGAGAAGAGTAAACAGCGCTGGGCTTTCGTTCTCATTGTCGTTTTCTCCGCGCGTGGCCAACGTTCAGGCCACTGTCAACCTCATTGAAGGCATGCCCTTACCTTCCCATGTGTTCTCCATCGGCTGTTCCTGGTAAATGCTAAAGACTGGGGTGTATTTTTTTCAAACACGCGATTTTATATAAAAAGTTTATATAAAAAAAAGAGGGGAAGGCCCGTTCCTGGGCTTCCCCTCTTTTTTTCGGGCGCGAGAGGCGACAGTCTTTTCGTCGGATTTCCCGTCTTCCGTCTGTTTCTATCTCACTCGTGATAATGTCAGTTATCATAAGTGGCGTCATATTCGTTTATTCAGTTTAAGATGAAATGAGTTATCTAATACTGAAATTATAAACATAAAATGAATTAATCGGAGTGAATGAACGAATTGAAGCCCGTTTTCCCTGAAAAAAGAGGGGTACGGAAGTGAGGCGACAAAGCTGCGGTTCAATCCGCCTTTGTTATGGAAACGAATCCAACGAAACAGTCACCATCACAGGTCGGTGCTCCGAACCGACTGTGTCCCCCACACGCCAGGAAACAGTTTCCATTGCGCCGCGCGTGAAGACGTGGTCGAGCGGAATGACCGGGAGTGGGAACGACACGCCGCCCGCGATGTGTGGGAGCCGCGCCGGCCAGGTTGCCCAGGCGAACGCCGGCAGGCGTGCTTCGTCGAATCCGGCGGCCTCACGGGCACTGCGCAACGACGGAAACCAAGGTGCCGCATTGAAGTCTCCCAAGAGGACGGTTGGAAGGTCGGATTTCCGAATACGGCTAAAGGCGGCCTCTATTTGCGCTTCGTGACGGGCGCTGTCTCCGAATGGCCAAGGCCTCGTAAGGTGTGTCGTCACAACGCGCAGGCGTCGGCCATTCTTGAGCACAAGGTCTGCTTGCAGATACGGAGGTTCGCGCCCTGCATGGGGTGCGCTCAAGGCGAAGCGCGAGAGAAGAGCAAGCCGCCCTTCGCTTTCATTGATTGAATAATAACCCTTCTTTGCGAGGCTCTCGGAAAACTCTTCATAACACGCACTCGTGCACTCCTGCAGCGCGATCACGTCGAAAGCACCCGCAGCCAGAAGCGCAGAGAGGCTCGAGAGATCACGGTGGCGTCCTGACGAAACGTTGAGCTGAAGCAGGTGGAAGGTGCCCTCGGCGCGGTTGCCTGGCTGTGTTTCAGGCTTTGCGCTCCGTCGAGAAGCTTGAAATACGAGCTCACCGGAATCGGTGCGAGGCCACACGAGAAAGAGCAAAGAAAGGAGACTTGCGAGCGACGCGATGGCTGGGCCGAGTCGGCCTTGAAACCAAAGAAGGACGAACGCCAGCAGCGTGACGGGAAGGGCAAGGAGAGCCCCATGATTGAACAGGAGTGCCGGCTTCAGTGGAACGAATCCCCAGGCGGCCACCGCGAAGAAAACCATCACTGTGGCCAACGCCCATGCACGGGCCTCGCGCCAAAACCAAACTCGCCAACGTGTCGCCATCTCAAAGTCCTCCCATTGGGTGTCAGCGAAGGCAAAACTGCTCTCGTCCTCACTGTCATCCGAGAAAAAGGACGGGAAGTGAAGACCGTTTGTCGACTCCTCAGAGTTTCGAGGTCGAATGGGTGCCAGCGTCTTCGAAAGACGGGCAACATGCAATGTGAGCAGACTAGGCATGATGCTCATGCGCTTGTGGGTGAAATTCGAGCTGTGGTCTCCAAGAGGCCCTTTTATGGCTATCGCGAAAATGGCCTTCTATTGAAGTGCCCCAATCGCAAACCGACACGAGCAAACGATGAAAAAGGCATGACCAGAGCGAGCAATTTGAGATGGTACTCGGATCAAGTTGTCATCGCTAAGTCGATTGAAAAACGATTTGGCGACGTCGATCGGCTGCCTCGCTCAATGCTATCGCTGAGCGCCGCATTGACTTCTGTGAGGTTGAGAACGCCCCTGTGCGCAACCATCTTGCCGAACACAAGGCTAGGCGCACCCGCTGAAAACCTTCAGCCGCCAGCACAGAGTCAATCTGTCTTTTCGCAACATGCTTGGCTGCGCTGTAGCGGACATCCTCTCGTCGCTACTCATCATTGCCCACGTAAATAGCCTCAACCCCGTGCGGAATCTTGAAACCATGCTGCTGCATCCGGACCTCCTGAGTTCAGATCCGGATGCCTTCCTGCCATGGAATTGAAGCGGTCAAGGTTTGGTGGACAGAGTTTATGCTGCCTTCCGCTCGAACTCTTCGGGCGGAAGGTAACCTAGTGCTGAATGATCCCGATCTCGATTGTAGAACACCTCCACGTACTCGAAAATTGCCCGCCTCGCCGTCTCCCGGTCCGCGAACTTGCACCGGTACACCAGTTCTTTCTTGATAGTGGCGAACACTGACTCGCTCACGGCGTTATCCCAGCAGTCACCCTTGCGGCTCATGCTCTGCCGGACTTCGTGCGATTGCAGTACTCGAACGACTTCGGCACTCGCGTACTGCACACCGCGGTCGCTGTGAAAGATGAGACCAGGAGTCGGTTTGCGGGAGACCAATGCCTCGCGTATCGCCGTGGTGACCATCTCCGCGTGCATGGTTTCGCGCATCGACCAGCCGACGATCCGGCGCGAGGCAAGGTCAAGAATCACGCAAAGGTACAGCCAGCCCTGACTCGTCGGGACATACGTGATGTCGCTGACCCATGCGGTGTTTAATGAGGATGTCTGGAATTCGCGGGCCAGCAGGTTTGGCGCGACTGGTCTCGAGCGCTTAGAATTGGTCGTCGCGCGGAATTTAAACATGCCCACGGCACGCAGTCCCGCTTCACGCATGAGGCGCCCGACGCGCTGTTCGCTGATCACGATTCCCATTTTTCGAAGCCTCCTCGTGACACGACGACGGCCGTAGGTCTGTCTCGACTTTGCGAACACTTCGCGGATTTTCTCCTGTGCCGCTTCGTCGCTAATTGCCCGCTTACCGCCTTTTTCCTTGAGCCACTTGTAGTATCCACTGCGTGAAACGCGCATGACGTCGCAAAGAAGTCCCACTGGGAGGGCCGCCTTATTCTGCGTTATGAAAACGAACCTCAAAGGCTCTCCTTCGCAAAGTAGCGGTGCGGCGATCCGACGGCCGCCAATTTTAAAATCTCGACCTCCTTCTGCAGCCGCGCGTTCTCGCGCTTGAGGCGCTGCATTTCGCTGGCGTCTTTGAACGAGACGACTTTGCCCCCAGGGCCGCGAAGCTTTCCGCGCTTGGCACGTGCACGCCACTCATTCAAGGTGGCCAAGCTGACACCCAACTCCTTGGCGACCGTCGCAATGGTTGCCGATGACGTTTCCGTCAGCTTGACAGCCTCGACCTTAAACTCATCTGAATACCGTTTTCTCGTGGACATGATTGACAAACCTCTCTGGGGCTTGGCTACCCCGGATTCTGTGTCCACTCAACCGGTACCACT
>JADCJN010000186.1 GCA_020247005.1 Silvanigrellales bacterium | reverse complement strand
GTCTTCGTCGGTGCGCTTGAAAGGAAACACGCCGGCGGTGAAGGGAAAGCTGCCGGGCAGGTTCTCTTTTCGGAAATAGCGGACGAGGTCTCCGCGTGCCAAAGTGCGCGGCAATGAAACGCGCGGCACTTTGAGGCCCGAGAGCGACGTGGTGGTGGTAGGCACCTCCAAGGTTTTGCCGCGCACCTGGTAACGGAACGCGTCGCCCTCGTAATTCGCGCGGAGTTCAGTCCACTCCTCAAGGCTTTTGCGGATGTCGAGGGGAAGGGCTGCCGTGCGCTCGCGAGCCTTTTCTTCGAGTGGTGCCACAAGCCCACCTTCGGGAAGCGCTGCAGTGTGCGCCATGAGCGCGGCCGCCCGTTCCAGCGCCTGCGCGTCTTGCGCCGCGCTCACGTGAACCTCGGTGGCCGCGTGGTACTCGCGCACCGTGCCCGCAATTTCGCTCAGGTAATTGGTGCGGTTCTGCGGAATGATGGGCGAAACATAACTGCTGCGTGAAACGGTTTTGAGCGCGAGCTTCGGAAGCCAGGTCGCTTCGCCGGAACGCGCGTTCAGCACGCCAAGAAGGGCTCGGTAGAGGCCATTGACGCCGTCGTCATTGAACTTCGAGGCAATGGTGCCAAAGAGAGGATAGGCGTCGTCTTCGGGTGGCATTCCACCGAAACGGCTCCGGCGGAGTTGGGCCTTCACATCGCGGTAGGCATCCTCGCTGCCTCGTCTGTCGAATTTGTTGATGGCAATGAGGTCGGCGAAGTCGAGCATGTCAATTTTCTCGAGCTGGGTGGAGGCCCCATACTCGCTCGTCATCACGTACATGGCGACGTCGCTGACACCCAGGATGCCCGTGTCCCCTTGGCCGATACCGCTGGTTTCCACAATGACAAGGTCGAATCCCACGGCGCGCGCCAGCGCAATGGCTTCCCCGGTGACGCCAGCAAGCTCGCTTTTACTTCCACGCGTGGCAAACGAGCGCATAAAAACGTTCGGGTGGTTGATGGCATTCATGCGAATGCGGTCGCCCAAGAGGGCTCCCCCGGTTTTCTTTTTGGAAGGGTCGACGCTGAAAATGCACAAGCGCTTTTCAGGAAACTCGAGCATGAAGCGTCGAATGATTTCGTCGGTGAGCGAGCTTTTGCCAGCACCTCCGGTTCCGGTGACGCCAAGCACAAGGGGGGCTTTGGCCTTCAATTGGAAGCCTTCGGACTCGAGGCTCGCAGGGCGAGCACCCGCTTTCACCTGCGCGGCGATGGCGGGGGGCAGCGTCCCTTTCACCTCCAGCACAGATAGGGCTCGGGCGAGGCGGAGGCTTTCCGCTGCTGCCAGGGGGCGACTTCCAAGTTCTTTGTGCCACACCGCAATGGGAGTGTCGGCGCGTTCGAGCATGTCGGAAATCATGCCCAGAAGGCCAAGCTTGCGGCCATCATCGGGCGTGTAAATGCGCGTGACGCCCTTGGCATGGAGCGCGGCAATTTCTTTGGGAAGAATGACGCCACCGCCCCCACCGAAAATCTTCATGTCTTTGCGCCCGGCAGCGTCGAGCACGTCGCGCAAGTAGCCGAAAAACTCCATGTGGCCACCTTGGTAGGAGCTCAGGGCGATGCCTTGGGCGTCTTCCTCAATGGCCGCACGTGCAATTTCTTGCACGCTGCGGTTATGGCCGAGGTGAATGACTTCAGCGCCCCCCTGCTGCAAAAGCCGCCGCATAATGTTGATGCTCGCGTCGTGTCCGTCGAACAGGGCGGTGGCCGTGACAAACCGCACTTTTGTGCGCGGCTGGTAGCTGAAAGACGTTTCCGTCGTCTGCATGAGCGTCGTGTCTCCAGGGAAGGGATGGCGCCAAGGTGGGCAAGCGGCCGCACGCGAGTCGCCCCAGATTTGCCACCGCGGAACACAAACCTCAACCCCGTGGACGTGTCTGGAAAGGCAAGCTAACCTGTGGACATGCCTTCATCGAATGCGACGGGAGAATTGCATGTGGCCTCGGCCCGCGGAATGGGTGCGCTTTGCGTCGGGAAGTTCTGTGCGCGCATCGGAGGCTCTCGAGGGCCTGGTGGTGCGAGGCGCGACCACCGACAGTCGAAAAATAGTCCCCGGCTGTCTGTTTGTGGCCGTCCGTGGCGAACGGTTCGATGGGCACGACTTCGTGGAACAGGCGCTGCGAGAAGGGGCCAGCGTGGCACTGGTCGACGCCTCCTGGGCGGGCGTGAGGGCTCTTCCCAATTCCCTTTCTGCGCGCTGTCTCGTGGCGAAGGCCGACACCACCTCGGCCTTCCGCTCGTTGGCGCGCGCCCTGAGGGCCGAATTTCCCTTTCCTGTGGTGGGTGTGGGGGGCAGCAATGGAAAGACCACCACGAAAGAGATGCTCGCGGCGCTGCTCTCGGGCGCACCTGCCAGCGGGGCCCAAAAAGGACCCGCTCGGCGCACCGTGACACGCACCGAAAAAAGTGAAAACGGCTTTTTGGGTGTCGCCATTTCGCTCACCCAAAAAGAACACTCGCTCGAAGGTATGCACGCGCCTTGTGCGCTCGTTCTTGAAATTGGAATCGATGATGTGGGCGCCATGCGTGAGCATGTGGCGCTCTCTGCTCCCGATGTCGTGCTTCTCACCGCGCTTGGTCCTGAACACCTCGCAGGTTTGGGCACCTGGGAGACTGCGGTGAAGGAAGAGTGCGATCTTTTTTTCACGGGCTCCCCAAAAATCCGCATTTGGCAGTTGGAAGACGAAAAGCTCGTGGAGCGTCTTTCACAGGCAACGGTGGCCGACGTTTTTGTGGCTTCCGAAGACACTTTCAAGACGCCGCACATCGCGGCCTTCCTTTCTCAAGCTGAAAAGAGAGGGCATTCAGGCGCGCCCCGGGCACTTTCCAGGCTTTCGTTCCGCGTCATTTCCGAGGGGGCACAGAAAACGGAGCTGTTCGTCAAGTGGGCTCCAGGCAACGTCGCTGCGTCTGAACCTGTTGCAGGAGTGGGGCGTCCTGCCCCGGCGTTCGAAGCCACCTTCACTGTGGGGTTGCCGGGCCTTCACAATGCGCGAAATTTTGCCCTGGCTGTGGCCACCGCGGCGTGCTTGGGCCAAGGCGCGGACGCTTTGGAAGTGGGCTGGCGCATGTTTGTTCCGCCGGCAATGCGCTCGCGTTTGGTCGCACTCCAGGGCGACAGGCTTCTCTACGACGACTCCTACAATGCGAGTCCTGCGAGCATGGATGCGGCTCTCGATGCGCTGGAAAATCCAGAGTGGGCGCACCGCACGCGTGCGTTGGTGCTGGGCGACATGCTCGACCTCGGAGGGGAGTCAAAGAAATGGCACGACAAACTGACTTCCCGTCTCGCTCTGCTGCGTGGGGTTCACTTGTGCCTCTTCGGAGAGGCCATGTATGATGTGTATAGCTGCTTGATGGAAAAAGATTTGTCGCAGAAGAACTTCGCGACACTGAAATGGCTTCCTGCGGATGCGGACCCGGGCGTTTGGGTACAGGACGTGCTCATGCCCCTTGCCCCCTCCCTGGTGCTCGTGAAGGGCAGCCGGGGAATGGGCCTCGACCGTGTGGCAAAGGCCATGGAATCCTTCAAGCCGCCCCCGTGAAGCTGTCGCAAAGGAGCTGCGATGCGTCCAGAGGTCCTCCAGAATGAGTTCGTGAAGATCTTGGAATCGACGTTCGTGCCTGCCGAAGTGGTGAGCGACGATGTGGCGTCGGCCATTTTCGCGCTGAGCGAGGACGAGATGTTCCAGCTGTGGAACATGCTTGGCGAGGAACTCGGCATCGATCTCGCACTCGCCTCGCCCGAACAGCGCCGCATGCTTTTTGATGCCTGCGAAGGGGGCCGTCGCATTGCTCCACGCGACTTCGGAAGTCTCTTGTGGCTTGTGTACTACGGCGATGCCTACACGCACTGACACAGTGAGGCCCACATGGCCTCCGGGGCAGTGGCTGAAAGTGCGGTTGCCGTTTGACAACGGAAATAGCCTTTCCTATCGTGCGCGCATCCAAGGTTTGCGCCCGTAGTGAAGTGGATATCACGAGAGCCTCCGAAGCTCTAAGCCCAAGTTCGATTCTTGGCGGGCGCGCCACCCTTTCCTTTGGGGAAAAACGCGGGCTTTTCTTGAGGCGGCTCTCTTTTCTGCTGACGATGCCCTCATTGAATGCTCAACTTTCGGAACAGCAGGCTTTCCTTCGGCCAGGGCTCGGCGCCTCGGAAGAGCGTCGAGTGGACCTTCAAGGGGTCACGTCCAGTTCTGAAAAAGTTCTTTCTGTCGAGGTTGGTACGTTGCTGCCTGGGGAAGCGAAATTGTAGTTCCATCGGATATCGGAATCGGGTCGAATGTAACATGATTGGCCCAGAGGCATGGTAACGCTTCGGGCCTCGGGGTACGAAACCGTCCTCGAGAAGTGGCAGAAGAAATGCGCTGCCGTGTCCGCCTTCACCTTGAGGCCGCCTTCTGAAGGAAACACGTGAACTGTCGTGAGAGGGCTCCCCGTGCCAAAAGTGCGTTCCACTGCGCTCGCTCCGACGAATGCGGCGCCGTTCGTAGCTGCCTGGCCGCGTGCAATGAAGGACTGACTCACGCCAAGAGACGACGAGGCGCTTCTGTCATTCAGAGTGACAAGGAACTCCGTGGGTGCCGCGTCGGCGATGCGCGTCTGGATGGTCACGGCGTCACCGGCCGTCGTTGCTATCGTCTTGTATTTTTCGATGGGGGAGAGGTCTCGGGTTGAAACCGCAATACTCTGACGCGCTGTCGAAACGAAGACGCATGTTGCCGGGTCGAAGCACTTGAACGTGTCCGTGCTGCCCGAGAACTTGAAGCTCACGCTCTCAATGAAGCCTTTGGCGCTGAAGACAACGGCCTCTGGGCTCGTTGTTTCTCCAACGGGGAGCTGCACGGTTTCCGGTGGAACACCGTTGGCATACTGCACGGTTGCAAGGAGCTCAGGCGCTTCGAACCCGCGCCATTCAAAATAAAACTCAGGAGATCCCGATGTAGAGAGTTTCAGAGGCTGCCTCAAGGAATCTACGAAGGCGGCAATAGACTGAAGTGGTCAACGATTGGTGGACAGAGTTTACGCCGCCTTCCGCTCGAACTCCTCGGGCGTAAGGTAACCCAATGCTGAATGATCCCTTTCGCGATTGTAGAACACTTCCACGTACTCGAAAATTGCCCCCCTCGCCG
>JADCJN010000185.1 GCA_020247005.1 Silvanigrellales bacterium | reverse complement strand
TGTCGGCACCTGGTTCGCTGAAGAAATCTTCACGCGAAAGCAACGTGTCCATGCCCTGCCGCTTCCAAAAAGTGCCTTGACTGTCGAAGTTGAAGTCGCCTCCGTGCCACCATGCGGCGTGCACGTTTTCTTCGCCGAGTGCGTCTTTCAACAGTCGGGGAAGGCAGCGCGGAGTGGCCGAAGGAATGTCACGCATGGCCGACGTGAGTTCGCCCGAAAGAAGGCCGCAGAGCAAGGCCTCCTGGCCCCCGCGAGTGACACCGCCTGTGGTGAACACGTTGTCGAACACCACCGCTTCTTGAGCAAGCGCATCGAGGGAGGGTGTGCTCGACTCTTCCAGTGTGGGCGAATAGAGTTTCGATTCTTCGGGCCGAAAACTTTCGAGCACAAGCATGAACACGTAAACAGGCTCGCGGGCAAGGATTCTGTGTTGCACCACCGACTTGAGCACGTCTCCCACCGAACCCGGTGCCGACGGCAGAAAACCTCCCTCAAGGGAACCTTTCAGCCCCGCCGGCACCGCCTTTGCGCCCAACACGTTTTCGGCATGTTCTTTCAGCAAACGGAGGTCGGCTTCCGTTGGTGCGGGCATTTTTTCAGCACGCCACCATTGAATGGCCGCGTTTTCCAGAAAATTGAGCTTCAAAACGGGAGGCACTTTCCAGCCCCAGGAAAGCGTGTTCGCTCTCACTTTAAAAATTTGTGCACTGGCTCCGAGCGCGAGAAGAAGCACAGGGAAGGCCACGAAGACGCGGTGGAAGCGAACACCACGGGCACCCAGAGTGAACGGAAGCAGGGCAAACCAGGTTGTCGCAGCGACGGCTCCAGCTCCCGCACCACACCACACGACCTCTGCGGCAAGGAGGGTGTCGGCGCTTGCGCGCAAGAACCCCTCATCACCCAGGTAACGCAGGTGCTGCCAGGAAAGTATGGTGCCGAAGAATTCGACGTAAGGCACATGAGTGCCGAGCAACAGTCCCAAACCCACCGACGAAACAACGAGCAGAACGAAGGTGCAAGCGAGCGCCGCACGCCGCCTCTTCCAGGACGCGAGAGGAGAGCAGACCAACCAAAGCAAGCCTGACACCAAAAGCGCCAAACAGGCAGCTATCCACACATCAGACAGAGCGCCCGAAACAAGGGCGCGGATGCGCATTGCAGCAAGCGGAAGCGTATCGAGCCCCAGAGCGGTGGCGGTGTGCGCGCGTGTCCACCAAAAAGCGAACAGCAGGCCCGCAAACAGCGCGGCAAGGAAAGGGGCGAACAAAGCGGCAACTCGAGGAGAGGGAGTGTTCAAGGAAAAGGCGTCCAAAGCTTGCCGCGAAGATCAAAGATAAGGGAACGTCTGCTGGATGTATGTCTTCGCGTGGTGAATGGCCTGCATGGCTTCGGCGGCGCCCGTGCCGATGAGTTTCATCTTGCCTGGGTAGGTGACAATGTCACCGGCTGCGTAGACGCCCTCAACGCTCGTGCGTCTGTCATGGTCTACGACGATGGCATTCTTTTCAAGTTCGATGCCCCAATCCTTTACGCCCTCGAGATTAAAGATAAGGCCGATGGCGATAATTATGGCATCGACCTCTACGTGCGTTTGGGCGGCCGTGCGCGTGTCACGCAAGGTGGCCCCCGTGAGCTTGCTATTGCCGTCTACGGCCACAAGCTCGTGAAAGGTTCTGATTTCGGCGTTCGAGGAGTAAAGTTTTTTCACCGTTTCTTCATGCGCATTGAATCGGTCGCTGCGGTGAGCCAGCACGAGGTCTTTGCAGTCGTCCACAATGGTCAGGGCCATGTCGAGCGCACTGTCACCACCGCCCAGAACGAGCACCCGTTTGCCGCGAAAGTGTTCGAGCGAATGCACGCCGTAGTGCACGCCTTTGCCTTCAAAGTCGACTAAATTCGGGATGTCCATGCGGCGTGGAATGTGCGCCCCCATCCCCAAACAGAGCAACACGGCTTTGGCGTGATGGAAGCCGCCCCCACGCGTTTCAATGCGCATGATGTTGTTGCGGTTCTTGCGGATGTGAACCACCTCTTCGCTCAGCGCCACGGGAATATTGTAGGGCGCAATTTGTTTCGTGAGGTTTTCGAACAGATGTTTGCCACGAATGGCCGGTATGCCAGGGATGTCGTACACCCACTTTTCGGGGTAAATGGCCGTGAGCTGCCCGCCGAGCTCATGACGACGGTCAATGAGCTTCGACTTCATGTCACGCAATCCCGCATAATACGCGGCAAAAAGGCCGACAGGGCCGCCTCCCACAATAACGATGTCGTAGCAATCGGGGATCTGGTGCGAACTCATGGGCTTTGGGTGTCCTTCATCTTTGCAGAAGGGGAACTTCTAGCACTGTAACCCACAGGCCGAAAAGGGGGCACACGCTCGGCAGTCATTGCCGGGGTTCAAAGGCTCTGCTGCTCTCTTTGCAGGGTCCGCGCCACGAACCCCTTTTCTTGGAGATATTCGACAATGTCGTATTGGTGCTCGAAATTACGGGTTTCGAGGGCGATGTCGACCTCAACGTTGCCAACGTTCACTTGGGTGTAGGTGCGATCGTGATGAATTTCGAGGACGTTGGCATCCTTGTCAGCAATGTGCTGCAACAAGGTGCGCAGCTGGCCGGGGCGGTCGCCCATGCGCACGGTCAGGCGCAAAGTGCGCCCTGTGACGCCTAAACCCCTCGCAATGACGCGGGACAAAAGCTGAGGATCGATGTTGCCCCCACTCACGCTCACCACGACGGTTCGGCCTTCGTAAGCTTTTGCATTTTTCAGCAAGGCCGCCACTGCCGCTGCTCCCGCCCCTTCGGCAACAAGGTGTTCGCGCTCGCAGAGTCCCAAAATGGCTGCCGTAATTTCATCGTCGGACACCGTAAAGATCCTGTCGACCGAGTCTTTCATCAGTGAGAAAGTTGCATTGCCAATGAGCTGCACAGAAATGCCATCGGCAAGGGTGGGTTCTGGTGGGTGGTCGATGGGCAATTGCGCCCCCGCTTTTAAGCTCCGAAGCCCCGAATCGAACGTGGCCTGCTCGACCCCCTGCACGCGACCGTTGCCAAAAAGCTGCATGGCGATGCCGCATCCCGCAGCAAGTCCGCCTCCCCCTACGCTGCACAAAAAGTCGTTGATGGCAGACGACGGTTTGCCGCTCAGGGCCTCGAACTGACTGAAAACTTCGAGAAGGCAAACGGCCTGACCAGCAATGATGTCGAAATCGTTGAACGCATGAATGAACTCGGCCCCGTTTTCTTTCGAAAACGCCAGAGCCGCCTCAAACGCCTCCTCAAGGACATCGCCCACGAGGTAGACTTTCGCGCCCAATCGCTCCGTAGCGTCTCGCTTCACCAGCGGTGTGCGCCGGGGCAGGAAAATATGGGCCTCCGCGCCCATCCGCTTTGCCGCGAACGCGACCCCCTGAGCATGATTGCCTGCCGAGGCGGCGCAAATTTTAACGGGCGTGCCTGCGGGATCAACAAGACCCGCGGCCTGGCGCCGTTCCAAGCGCGCGGCAATGGCATTGAGAGCGCCACGCACTTTGAAACTTCCATTGGGGGTCAGGCAGTCGAGTTTCAACCACACATCAGCGCCTGTTTCTTCCGACAACCAATGGGAATGCAAAAGTGGGCTGGGAGTCAGAACCTCGCGGACGCGTTCTTGGGCCCGCACAAGAGCCGCTTTCAAGGCCTCGGTGTCGCCCGGCGCGGGTGCCCAGGCTTCGGTCAGGACCTTCTTGAGTTCCGGTGTCATGGTTGACGTTCC
>JADCJN010000184.1 GCA_020247005.1 Silvanigrellales bacterium | reverse complement strand
CGGTCGAGTGTCACCCTGTTCCAACAGCACGGGCTGCAGCAATTTGGGTCTCGAGTCCCGAGGCCTCAACCTGGATCCAATATTCCTCGATGCGCTCCTCCTCCACGCGGTAAACCGCACTGCCGCGCTGCACAAGCGGTGCGCCCGTAGGAGGCTCCCCAAAGAGAGGCCCTCTGTGGTGCCCCTCCTGGCGCCAGCGAACGAAGACTTTGTTGCCGTCGGCAAGCACATCTTCAATTGTGAGTGTGAAGAGGCCGTACTGGTGAATCATGTCACGCACGTGTGCTGCATATTCGTCGGGAGTCCGCACGAGGGTCAATGGCCCAAACGCCGAGACAACCTGGTGTGCCGCCACGCGGGGCGCAAGGAAGAGAGAAGCCTCCTCAGGGGCCTTCCCCGAGCGGACGCGTTCAAAAAATCGGGTGACGGTTTGGCGAGGCGTGGTCATGCGGCGGCTTTCTTTGAGGTGAATGGGGAATGGGGAATGGGAAGAAGAGTGTGGACTCTGGGCAAGGGCGCGCAACGATTCCAAATGGAAGAGGAGCGCGAGCAACACCAGCCCCGCCACGGCAAACCAAACGTCGCGCACGCCCAGAGCCGCGAGCAGCACCCCGCCGAGCATCGGCCCGAGTCCTCCGCCCGCCTGTGCAAGCTGCGCTGCGCCAAGGTAACGCCCACGGTCGCTGGCTCCCGACGCAAAAATAGGGACCGCGCCCACGTTGAGCACGCAAAGCACCTCGCCAAGCGTAAAAACGAACATCGCCAAGCAAGGCATCCAGGCTCTTCCCGTGGGGAGGGCGAACCCGAGGAACCCCAAGACGTAACAGAGATGACCCGCCACGAGACCCATCCGCAATCCGACACGACGCGAGAGTGCGTTCATCGGAATTTGGAAGGCCACGGCCGTGACGCCATTGATGGTCATGAGGAGCGCGTAGAGCGACAGCCCAGCTTCATCTTCTCGCGCAACAAGTGACTGACTGAGTGTGGACTGGTGCTGAGCGTAGGCAACGGCGGTCACGAACGCGCCGACAACGTGCCACTTCATGAACCTTGGGCGCAAACCATCCCAAATCGAGATGCGCTCCTTGGTCGGCGGGTTGTGCGCAGCTCCGCTCACCGTGTGCGCGCCCTCCCCTTCGAGCGGCTTGCGGAACACGTCGGCGCGTTCCCCCCGACGTAACAAGGACGCCGCGCTCGTTGCCAGGAAAGCGAGGGCAAGCACATTGAAGCCCGCGGCAATGAGAAAGCCCTTCGTATTGCCTGCAATGTCGAGAGCCGCACCGAGCAGCGGGCCTACACTGAATCCCACATTTGTGGCCATGTAACGATAGCCGCGCATGCGCAACTCGTGCCCCGGACCGGCGAGGAGCGTGAGCAGTGCCAATGTCGAGGGCATGTAAAACGCGCGCCCCAAAGCCAGCATCCCCGCGAATCCAGCAATGGAAGCGAGCGTGTCGGCATGCGCGAGGCCCACGAGGCCGAACACATTGAGCACAAATCCGAGGAAGCCCATGCGCAGCGCGCCAAACCGGTCGGCGAGCGCCCCTCCTGGGAGAGCGAAGAGCGTGCCAGTCAGGACCACCATGCCCACAAGCAGCCCGGCCTCCGCTGTGCCGAGGCCGTGTTGGCGCGTAAAGAGAAGCGCAAGGAAGGGCGTCGTCATGGCGTCGAAAACGTTGAGGACGAAGTTGCCAACCAAGAGGGCCACAAGAAAGCGGTTCACGAGAGGAGACTCGTGGGCCACCAATTTGATACAGTATGGGGAACGTCGCACGGGGTGTCCTTTTCGCTCGCGGAAGGCCTTGCCTTCTCATGAATCGATGAGATACCCCTTCTGAGAGCGCAATCGAAGAGACAGACGGCTCGTCTTTATTGGTACAGATTTTATTCATAGGTAGTACAGATGAGTTGTGTCATAGGGACAGAGTGCCCTGCGTCCACGTTTCCGTGCCCCCACTCCACAAGAGACGTGCAATGAACAAGGCCAAAGGCAAGGCCAAGGTGATGGAGCATCTCCGTTCCCTGGCCGCGCGCGCCCTCGCTGAAGGGGGGAGCGCGAGGGCCCCCAGTGTCCGCGACATTGCGAGCGAGCTTGGCGTGAGCAAGACCACGGTCATGGTTGCGGTCGAGGATCTGTGCGTCACAGGAGAACTCGTGGCGCGCCCCCGCGCCGGCCTCTTCTTCCGTCGTTCCACCGGCAAGCCCCCCTGCACGGAGTCCCAAGCGGAGGCCTCGAATTATATCCACAAGCCGGGCTCTGCATGGCACGTGCCGGCCCTCTACGCCACGCCCTCTTTTCTCCGCGCACAAGCTCTGTTTCGCAAGCATCTCGACTGGAGCGCATTGCACGCATGGGTTCCCGAGGCCGGCATGCCTCGCTTGCGTCGCTTGCTCGCCGAGTCATTCCCACCTCCCGGGGCCCCACCGCCCGATCCCGAATGTGTGCTGCTCACGGGCGGCGTGCAGGAGGCCATTCTCCTTGCGCTCGTGACGTTGCGGTCTGTGACATCCGCTCGAGTGGTTTACGTGGAGTCGCCAGGCTGGCAGGGCGCCTCGCGGCTCGCGGCCTCGCTCGGATTCGAGGTTCGTGCTTTGCCGCGCCGGGTGGACGGCTACGCATGGGCCGGCATCGCCGACGCCTGCCGCGCAGAGCCCCCGGCCGCGTTTGTCGCCTCACCGCACGCGCACAACCCACTCGGAACCTGCTTGTCGGCATCCGACCGCTTCGAACTCGCCGCCTTGGCGCGGCACACGGGCGCGTACGTGATTGAAGACGACTGCCTGCGCCATACGGTCGTGGCCGCAAAAGAGCACCCCATCGCCGCACGCCCCTCGCTTGCCGCGCTCCTTCCCGAGCAAACGTTTTACATCGACGGCTTCCGTAAAATTCTCGGCCCTGAGTACCGCCTTGCCTCGCTCGTTGTCCCCCCGCTTTTGCGCGAACGCACCACGGAGCTCAAGGGAACATTCCGACTCTGCGCGAGCGGAATTCTGCAGGAACTCCTGGTCGTCTTGTGCGAGAGCGACGCTTTCGAACGCCACAAGCGCGAACTGGGCGCGGAAGTTGAGCGCGCCACGCGAATTTTCGAAAGACAGGTGAAGGCCCACGCCGACGTTGTGGACCTTGCGCCGGGATGTGGGGTCATTTGGCCCTATCGGCGTGTGAGGCTGCGCGATCCCGCCAAAGCCAAAGTCAGTTTCGCCGCTCTGCACGCAGGGGGCATCTTCGTTTCCGAAGACGACGCTTTCTTCTCTGACGCCCCCGTGCGCGAGCCTGTTCACGAGCAGGGTCGCTGGATGCGGTTTAACGTCACGCGTTCGCTCTCGGGTGAGGTGGGCGCAGCCCTCGCTCTTCTGCGTCGAATGGGCGGGTGAGACCAAAAGACCTTAAAATGAAGATCAACTGTCGATTCAATTCTAATGAACTGTCAATTCATCGTCAGAACCTATATTTTACGGAATTCTATGATATCTCCATTTATGATATTATATTATATCCATTTATTTCAGTATTTTATCGTGAAATAAAGCCTGTCACGACATTTCTGTGCCAGACAGGCACTTTCTCTTTCGCCGAAGGTTCTCGCGCAGAAAAAGTTCAGCCGGTTCCGAGGCCACAAGGAGATTCCCATGAAATTGTCTTTCGCGTCCGCCACTCTTGTTACCGCTGCCTGTTTTGTTTCATCTGCCGCCTCCGCGAGGGTCGCCGAGTTCCCGAAGTGCTTCTCGCGCACCTACAGCCAAGCACACCTGGACGCGCACCTCGGTCAGAAGGTGAAGTCCGTGAGCCTCAAACTCAACCGCGTGGGCGATCGCCGCAACGCCGAACTCGACGTGCGTATCACCCGCGCCCCCTCGGCGCCGTTCGTGGCCTACACGCGTTGTAGCCTGACCGACGACCCTTCACCCTTGCTGAACTGGACATGCAACGTGCTCTGCGACGGCGGGGGCTACGACATCTTCCGCGCCGAAGACGGCAACGTATTCTTGAAGAACCGGGGCGTCTCCCTCGAAAGCGAATGCGGCGGTGGTGGCCACTCGAGCATTCCGTTATGGCTCGAAGCCGATGCGGAAAACACCCTGTTCCGCCTCGACGAAGTGCCCTGCGAATGAGAATGAGGGCTTGAAATCAAAGCGCCACAGCGCGCGTTACTTCGACTGGATAGACGATCTCGAAGGCCCTCCCTGTGCGCGCGATGCGCTTGAGGACGCCTTCTTTCTGCCTGCCGTCGAAAGCGCCGCGCGCGTCGCCGCCTGGCTTGCGCAGTGGGGGTCCGCATTGGACCCCACCGCCGTGGCCCTCATCGAAGCCATTCCTGCTCTTTTCGATGGACGCACCCGCGACGTCGCCGCACGCGTTTCATTTCTTGAACGTGAGTCCGCGAGGTCAAGCGTTTCCGCTCTTACCGCAGAGGCTCTGTTTCTTGCCGCACTCGCACGCTGGCGCCTCGAGCAGCCCGAAGGGCACTGGCAGGCTGTGCTCGAGGACCCACGCATTTCGAAGGAGCCTCGGGTGCGGGCCCGCTGTCTGGTGGAAGTCGCAGCCGCCCGTATGAATCTGGGTGGCCTCATCGACGCGCTGGCAGGAATTGAAGCGGCAGCATCGCTCGCACACGCTTGGGACGGCTGGGCACGGACGCGCGCTCTTACCGTCCAGTTCACCTCTCATCTATACCTGGGTGATCATGCCGAGGCCAAAAGGCTCTTAGGTGAACTCAGGCCCCGCGGCGCGCGCGACGCCAAGGCCCCCAGCGTTCAACTCGCACACGTGCGCCGCGCACTCGCCCTGGCCCAGGAACGCGAGTCGCTCGTTGAGGCGAGGAGACTCCTGGCAGCGGCCCGTGGCGTGGGCAGCG
>JADCJN010000183.1 GCA_020247005.1 Silvanigrellales bacterium | reverse complement strand
TGCCGGTGGCCGGATTTGTGTGCCGCACCGTGTTTTCGCTTGGCTATGGCCTCCGCATTTGGGAACTCTCTCCGAGCCTTGTCGCTTTCTACCAGTACCTTTGCGTGGCCGATGGCAAGAAGGCGGAACGAGGGCTTGGTTTCCGCGCCCACTACTCCAGCCGCCAAGCGCTCAAAGCGATGATCGAGGCACACAGGCTTCGCACGGTGGGCTTCGCTGTTCCCACGCAGCTCCTCGGCGAAGACGAACCCGCGGCGCGCGCGCAAGGCTTTGAGCGCGTGCTCTGAAACCCTTTTCGACTCTTCTGCCGGAGGTGCGTTTATGTCCTCACCCAAAGCCTCAAGAAACGTCCGTGCTCGCGCCAAAGCCCACGAGACCCTCGACCCCAGCGCCTCTTCAAGCACCCTGGGGGCGAAGAAACCAAAAGGATCGGGCAACGAACTGACGGACCTTTCTGGAGCCGTCTTTCGGGTCAGGCGCACACTCCTTGAGCAATTCAGTCGCATCGAACGTGACATGGAGTCGCGTTTCCGAGGCGACGCCCAAAAGTTTGCGTCCCGTGACGAACTCATCGCGGTCATGGGAAAAATGCACGAGTTTCGGGGCGCACTCGACGGTGTGCTCTTGTCTGTCGAAGAACGGCTGCAAGGCGCGTCTGAAAACGTGTACGACAGACTCCGTGCGCAGCTTCGCGCCGAGCTAGTTGAAGAGCTGCGTCGCGAGTCGCCAGAAGGTCGCGCCGGTGGCCTCGACGACCGGGGCGGGCTGGCAGGCGGTCACCATCCCCCCGTCTGGGACGACTGGCTTTCAGGCATCAATCCTTTCAATCTTCGTCGAAAGTACCATGAGGCTTCGCTGTCCTTGCGTGCCGAGGAAGTTGACGCCTTTGGCTACGACCCCATTTTCGACAACTTCGTGCGTCCCCTCTTCGACTTTCTTTACTCTCGCTATTGGCGGGTGGAAGCCTACGGCCTGTCGCACATTCCCGCACGAGGGCCCTGTCTCATTGTGGGAAATCACAGCGGAAGCCTCCCCTACGATGCGACCATGCTCAAAATGGCCGTTCTGAAGGAACACCCTTCGCACCGCGAAATCCGTTTCATGGTGGAAGATTTCCTCTTCCATTTCCCTTTCCTCGGGTCGCTCATGAACCGATTTGGAGGGGTGCGTGCAAGCCAGGAAAACGCGGAACAGCTTCTGGAAAGTCAGTTTCCCGTCGTCGTTTTTCCGGAAGGCGTCAAAGGCCTCGGGAAGCTGCATCGCGACAAGTATCATCTGGCGCGTTTCGGGCGCGGCGGTTTCATTCGGCTTTGCCTCCGCACGCGCGCACCTCTTGTTCCCGTCGCGTTCATCGGACCCGAAGAAATCCATCCCATGCTGATGCGCGAAACCTTCCTTGCAGGTTTGCTCGGTGTTCCCTACATCCCCATCACTCCGACGTTTCCTTGGTTTGGCCCCCTCGGACTCATTCCCTTGCCGTCGAAGTGGAGCATTCACTGCATGCCCGCCATCGACTTTTCCAACTACGGCCCGGGCGCCGAAAAAGATCGCGTATTGGTGTCGAAAATGTCAAAGCGGGTCAAAGACATGATTCAAGACACCATTGTTGATAAGCTGAAGCTCAGACGCAGCATCTGGTTCGGTTGAGACTCCGCGGGTCTTGGCCCCTTGCCAGTGCAAAAGCAAGGAGTGCCCCCTATGTCTGGATCATCGTCCGAGACTCGTGCCGAACCGAGGATGATTGTTGTTTACAACCAAAAAGGCGGGGTCGGAAAAACGACGTTGGCCGTGAATCTGGCTGCACTCTCGGCTCTTTCGGGACGCCGCACGCTCCTTGTCGATTCCGACCCTCAAGGGAACAGCACCTGTTCCCTTCGCAAAGAGGCCGTGCCTGGGCGTAACCTCTCCGACTTCTATGAAAGCTGTCTGGGCCTCAACCTCTTCCGCCAAAGTCTGCTCGAATACGTGACAACCGACACAGGTCTCGAGAATTTGCACCTTGTGGCCGCCGACCGTTCTCTGGAAGACCTTCGCAACAAGCTCGAGAACAAGCACAAAATTCACAAGTTGCGAGACGGCCTTCGCAATACGAGCTACGACGCCATTTTTTTCGATCCGCCCCCAGCAAACGATTTTTTCGCCCTCGCCTGCCTCATTGCCGCCAAAGAGGTTTTGGTTCCCATCGATTGCGACACGTTCAGTGTTCGCGCCGCCCGTGACATCAAGCAAATGGTCGACGAAGTGCGTGCTGACCACAACCCTCACCTCGTTGTCTCGGGCATGATCATGAACCAGTACCAAAAAGGAGCCAAGCACGGCGCGGCCATCGTGCGTGAGCTTGTGGAAGGTGGGTTCAACGTTCTCGAACCCTTCATTCCTTCCAGTGTCCGCGTGCGCGAAAGCCACTCTGAGGCGATACCCCTCGTGGTGGGTCACCCCGACCACGCCGTGTCGCTGGCCATGAAGGCCCTTTACAAGGGCTTGATGGCTGCCCCCTTGTCGGAAAAAGGAAGCGCGGCAGTGCGACGTGGGGCCACAGGCGCACGTGCAACCGTCAAGGCCAGCCGTTTCGAGCGGGAGGCTCCATGAAGGTTTCGTTCCCATTTCCTGTGTCTCGGGTCCAGAGGGCCTCGTTCCTGTGCTGTGTGCTGTTGGCCTGGAACTTCGGCCAGAGAAAGAGCGAGGCGTCCCCCAAAAAAACCCAACTCTCGAACCTTTCCGACGGCTCTTTCGAGCGCCAGCTTGAAGTTCCCGAAACAACGCCTCTCGTTCCGGGCTCGGTGCTCATGCAAAATGCGTTGAACACCTACGGAAAACTCCCTTTCGACATCGGCGAACGCATGCGGTTCGTCATCACATATCTGGGGGTGAAGGGCGGCATCGCGGAAGTGATTATGCGAACCCCCGTGGCTTGGGAGGGTCGATGGGCCCACCGCATCACCGGCGAAGTGAAGAGCGCCGAATGGTACGCATGGATCACCCGCATCCACGATTCCGTAGAAGGCCTCATGGATTCGGGGGATGCCCTCGTGCCCCTGCGTTTCTACATCAACCAACAAGAAGGCACCTTCCGCCAAACAAAGGTGGTCGAGTTTTCGACGAAAGATGGCAAGGTGAGGCAGCGCACCCAACGAAAAGGGCGCGAGCTGAAAAAAGACGAATTCCCTTTGACGTCTTCGACCAAAGACGCCTTGGGCGCACTCTACTTCTTCCGGAAGTCCGTGCCCTTTGACAAAGGCCTCAAGACCTTTGAATTTCCCGTGTTCACGAGCGAGAAAAGCTGGACCCTCAAAGCCAAGTTGGAGGGCCAAGAAACCCTGAAGAAAGACGGGCAGACCTTCGACACCGACGTGTGGCGAATCACGTCTCATTTCGGGGGGCTGATGGAGCAAAAGGGCGATATCAAGATGTGGCTGACGCGCGATGTCCGGAGGCTCCCTATCTATGCGGAAGCCAACGTGAAATTCGGATACATCAAGCTGCAGCTGGCAGAGTGGGACCAGGGGTACGCCGATGGAAAGGTGAAAGCACTTTATCCGAAGCTGCGCATAGACCCTTGACCCAAGGCATCACATCTGGTTAAGGTCCGCCATTCGCCGCGAGGGCTTTTATGGCCTTCGCTGCTGCCTTACCCTTTCAGGAGTCATTTCGATGGCAGTATCCACGGCTAAGAAGAAGCGTCGTTATTCTCGCCCGAAGCGGGTTCTCGACCCCCAAATCATCTTCGACTACAAGGACGTTCAGCTCCTTCGTCGTTTCGTTACGGAACATGGCAAAATTGTGCCTCGTCGCATCAGCGGCGCCTCGGCTCAGCAGCAGCGCGACCTCACCATTGCGGTGAAGCGTGCACGCATGGTGGCCCTCCTTGGCTACGGGCCGACCAACGACCCCCGTTAATGAGCTTCCCCCCGAAAACCCGGCTTTCCGCCGGGTTTTTTTTCGACGAAAATCGCTCAAAATCAAGAGTGCGGCCCCCATTTTGTGTGGGTTGAAGACTCTTCAGGTGACTGAAGATGTTCACTTCTCTTTGCCCTATAAGAAAAACAAAACTGCCACATTAATTATTTGACGAATGAGTTTTCCATTGTTAGGCAGAACACGTTGCAAAGAAAAATACATTTCTCACGGAGCGGGACTGCCATGTTGACGTGCCTTCGCCCCCTTAAGAGTCGTGTCGCAGCTGGAGTTTCTCCTTCCTCCGCTGGTGTCTTGTGTGGACTGTTGGCTGGCCTGTGTTTGAGCCTTTCAACTCCTGCTTTTGCCGCAACCGTGTGCCTCGTCGCCCCCAATGGAGGCGACGTTTTTGTTCGTAATGAAAACGGTGACCGTATTGGTGGTGACTGGAAGAGCAACACGCTCGCCACCGCCGACGATGCTGAATTCGCAGCACTCCAAAGCACACGCCTCCTGTACGTCGTCACCGCCAACAATGAGTCGGGTTACGTGTCCCACATTGTTGTGAAAAAGCCGGAAGCCTGCGCCGAGCAAGCCCCTTCTCGCCCAACGCCCGTCGTGGTGCCTTCCCCAAGCGAAGGAAGCAACACTCCGGCCGTTGTTGGCTCTGCCGACCCGTTTGGCTGTGGCAAAGGAACGGGCGCTTCGAAGTGCAACCGCGATGCTCTGTATGCCATCGCAAACCGTTCGCGCAGTTGCCCCAATTACTCAAAATCCCGCGAAATTGTTTACTTCAAAGTCGACGCGAAGGTGGATTCTAAAGGCAACACCATCGTGGAATCGGTCTACTCCAACGACACCGTGGTGCTCCGCAATGGCATGCCCGATGCCAACGAATTCAATATCGAGCACACGTGGCCGCAGTCAAAGCTCAAAGCGTACAATTCGTTTAATGAATCGAAAGCCGACATGTACCATCTCTTCCCCACCGAAAGCCGGATCAATGGCATTCGTGGAAACAACCCTTTTCGAGAAATTTCTGGCGAGCCTCAAGGGCAAGGACGCCTCCCAGAATCCGACGGGTCTTCGTTCGAACCACCTGAGCAGCACAAAGGCCTC
>JADCJN010000182.1 GCA_020247005.1 Silvanigrellales bacterium | reverse complement strand
CCATCGGCTGTGAGGGTGATTTCGCTGATGTCGGGCATCGCTTCTTCGCTCTCTTTTGTCAGAAGCCATACCTTCAACGGAACATAAGTGGCTCTTGTTTTCGTTGGAAACTGAAACGCCTCTGTACCGCCCAAACGAGAAGCTGCCTCGAGTCCGAGTGCGGCGTCTCCAGCCGGACCGAATTCTACGAGCGCGGCGGGATTCTTTTCCTTGGCCACTAAAAAATGACCGTTCTTGAGGAGCAAAAGGCCTTCTCCACGGGAATTCGAGTCCGCTTGCCAGTCATCGTAAAGCGGATGGCTTTTGGGAACGTCGAGGTCGATGCGGTGTATGGCCTTCGAAAGGTCTGCCGAAAACACGTTGATAACCGACAGGCTTTCCTTCAAGAGAAAAAGAGTGCCTTCGCCATCGGTGGCCGCGGCTTCCCATTGGGAGTCGCTTTCGACCCTGTCACCGAAGTCACGCAGGGCGTCTGAAAGGTCTCTGAGCTGGAAGTCGCGCGCGCCTGACTTTTCATTGGCATCAAAAGTGGCGACGACATGGTTTCGATCGGAAAAAGCGAGAATGCGTTCTTTTTTCGGCGATGCTGCGCCTTGCCATCGAAGAAGCCCCGAAATTTCTTCCAGGGGAACGATGTCGCTTTCAAGCTCCACGAGTGTGCCGTTGTCGCTTGGTTTTTCGTTTTGTGAAGCCTTCTTTTTTTTCGAAGCGGCATCGGACTCCGACGCATTAAAACGCCTTGGTGTGCAGCCCTGTGCGCTGAGTGTCGCGAACGCCAAAGCCATAAGCGTTGCGGACACCTTCCAAGGCGCTTGCAGAGCCGAAATCGAAATTCTGAACACACTCACGATGTTTCCCTCGCCCTTGTTATGAACGTCTTTACGTCCCGGTGACTTACTTTCGGGCTCGCTATCTCGGTCCGTAGATCCATTTCATGTTTGCATAATTTCTCAAGACTTTTTGCACATAATCTCGGGTTTCTTGGTAAGGAATCCACTCCGTGAAGTACGTGGCGTCTGAAAGTTTGTCGCGACGTGCGAGCCAGGTATCTACGGCGTCTTCTCCGGCGTTGTAAGCTGCCACAGCATGAGGAAGATTCCCTTCGTAGCGTGCAATGAGATCACGAAGGTAACAGGCTCCCGCAAGAGTGTTCAAGCTCGGGTCGCGCAAATCGTCGGCTGTCACTTCCTGGTAAGGTCGGCCCGTGGTGCGCAGCACGCGTCTGGCCGTGGCTGGCATGAGTTGCATGAGGCCGATGGCTCCAGCCGGAGAAACCACGCCAGGCTGAAAAAGGCTTTCTTGCCGCGCAACGGCATAAAGAAGGTCGGCGTCCACGCTGCACGTGCGTGCGGCTTCGGTGAACTGAGCCACATAGGGCTTGGGGTAGAAAATAAAGTAAAGGAACGCGAGGTCTTCGTTCTCTTGAAGAAGTTCGTTTTTAAACAGGGCCACGAACGGAATCGCGGAGCGGTAATCTCCGAGCGCATGCAGGAGCCATGCGATGCGAACGGCACTCGGAAAATGGCTGTGACCAGATCCATAGAAAGTCGAATAACTTTGCTTTGCCCAAAGCGCTTCAGAACGCAGAAGACGAGAAAAGACAGAGCCAGAGTCGCGGAGGTGGGTGGTGAACTTTTCGAAGGTCTCGACGCCTAAGCCTGCTCGCAAGGCGGTGGCCAAGAGCAGACTTGAACTCACGGCATTTTCGAACGTTCGACGCCGACGTCGCAGGGCGTCATCGGCAAGGGCGTCACCTGCGCCGCTTGAAAGGGGGCTTGCCGCGTTGGTTTGCGACGCCGCAGGCGAACCTGCACCAGGCGCGTCATCGCCAAACCAAAGCTCCGGGCGGAACAACGCGAAGGGTTTCCCGACGCGCATGCGGATCCAGCGCTCCTGAACGTCGCGCCAGGGCTCTTCGAACGGAGTCGCCTCCGGTGTCGACGCGAGTCCAGACACCGTCGAAACGAGTTGCCCGGAAAGGACGTCGTAGTAGCTCAGTGGGTCTTCCTGACCTGACTTCTGAAAGGAAACAACAGCGGCAGCGGCAAGTCCTTGGGCTGCCTGAGCACGGCCTTTCCAATACCAAGCTTGTGAACGCGTGGCGCCCTCGGTTTCGAGCGCCAGTAGGGAGTCGAACGCCCTCTCGGAAGCGACAAAGTCTTTGGCCAAGAATGCGAGCAGCCCCTTGCGAAGTGCGGCCCACACAGTGAAATCTTCACCCTCCGGGCCTTGGTACTGAGTCGTCAGTTTTTCGAGCAGAGCGAGGGCGTCCTGAGGTGTGCGGGCTTCATATGCGACACGCCCCACCAAAACCTGAGCGCTTTCAAGAAAAAGCGACCAGTCGCCCGCTTCGCGGGCTGCATTGGCTGCGCGCTCAGCCCATGCACCCGCTTCAATGAGACGTCCTTTTTCCCACAACAAACGTGCAAGCCAGAGGTGGGAGTCGATGACGAAAACTCGAAAATCATCGTCCTCAAGACCCACCTCCGCAGGGGTGCAGGGTGTGCGTTCCAGTTCACCTACAAAGGATTCCTGAAACGAAAGAAACGCCTCTCGCCGCTGACCAAACCGCGCGGCATTGGCCTTTGCGTGCAGAGTGAGAATGCGGACGCCGTCGCAGGTTGCCACAGCCGTTGGCCCATCTGCCTTTGTTCGCGGAGCAAGCTTTGAAAGACGCCGCTCTAAAAAGGCGTCTCCGACGCGTGCCGCCTCCGTCCATCGGCGTTTCTGCAGGAGCCTGGAAAGCTCTGCGACAGCCACGGAGTGATTGTTTGTGTGCACATTGGGTTCACTCTCCGCCGGAGTCTGTGTCGCCGCCTGCGGCGGAGACTCCACGAGGGCTGAAAGCCAGCGCGGCCGTTTTTTTCCAGCGAGCTCAAATTGAAGGTTTGTCAGAAGGCGGTCGTTGTATCCGACGCGAGAAAGTGAGCCGCCGTCTTCTTCCGATACGAGGCGCCAACCGGGAAGGGGGCAGAGTTCGTCGCAGTGCAGACGTTGGAGCGCATTGAAGTCATCCGGAGGGGATGGCAAAGCAAGGGCGTGCGCTATCATCCAGGCCGACAGCGCCCACCTCTGAATTTGGGCAGAAACGTTTTCCTTGGAAAGAACAAATCGTGCGGCCTCGCGAGCCTCTGAGAAACGGTTTGCGGAAATGAGTTCATAGGCAAGGTGAACTTCGCCTTGTGCGAGCACCAAAAGCCGTTCCTCTGGAGTGAAGTCGGCCGCGAGCATGGAGCGCATGCGCCGCTCCAGGTTCACGGCTCGCGCATCTTCCGTCGTTCCCAAGGAGGCATCGACACGCGCGAGCCAACCACGCTCTTCGGGAGAGGCGACCTGCCGCCCCATCAGAATGAGGGTGCGTGCCAGCACCACTTCCTGCTGGGCAAGTGTTGATTCTCTTGCGCCAGACCCAAGCGACGATGGGTTTGCTGTGGTGCGGCTTGCGCAAGACCACAGGGTAGCGTTGGCGGCGGCGATGGAGACGATGGCGGAAAACCGCCGCGAAGGAAACAAGAGGACCCTCGGATTCTGGCGAATCTCGTTTTAGGCTTTCTTCGCCCCGAGCGCCGACATGACGTCGTCGACGAAAGTCTCCACCTTGCCCACGAACGGCTTGTGAAGAAAGGCAATGTCACGCTTGACTTCGACCACCGAAGTGTCGGCTCCTATCTGCTTCAGAGCCAGACGGAATTCACTCTTTCCGCCCTTGTCTATTTTTACGCACATTTCATTTCCCTGCCAAACAACTTCAGCAAACGACGGGAGGCCTTTGCTTTTCAGAAGACCTTCCACGGTGCTTTTGACGTCATCGCAGTTTTTTCCGGCAACCTTGAAATTCAAGCCCATGAAGATTCTCCTCTATTGAAGAGCGTACGATAGCGTCAGTAGCCCAACACGCGCAAGCGTTCTAGAGCTTCGCGGAGCTCGTCACTCACGGTTCCCTCTTCAGGCACCTTCGCTTCGAGCTTCGCATAGACGTCGCCACGAGCCCCTCCGGCACCGGCCGGGAAGCCGAGTCCCTTGAGCCTCACCTTCACCCCGCTCTGCAGGCCTGCCTTCAATTTCGTCTTTTTGTTCCCTTCCGGCGTGGGGATTTCGTGCGTCCCACCCAGTGCAAGCGTGGAGTAGGCCACAGGGACTTCAACTTCAATGTCATGTCCGTGGCGCACGAATTGGGGGTGGTGCAGCATGCGCACCTTCAAGTAGAGGTCGCCTTTGTGCCCGTCGGGGCGTTGTGCACCCTGGCCTTTCAAACGCAGTTTTTTGCCGTCTTCAATGCCGGCTGGAATTTTGATGCGAGCGTTCACACGTTCGCCTGTGGTGAGAGTGAGGTTGATTTGCCGCTCTCCCCCATTGTAGACGTCTGCAAAACTCACCTCGAGCTCATGCTCCACATCGAAGTTCGAGAAGTCCATGGGCGTTTCGCGGAAGCCTCCCATGCCCATACCCATGCCGCCCATACCGCCCATACCGCCCATACCGCCCATACCGCCCATACCGCCCATACCGCGGGCGCGGGCACCTCGGCCGCGGGCGGAGTTTGTCCCGCCGAACATGGAGTTAAAATCAAAACCGCCAAATCCCATTTCTTCAAAAATTGTGTGGAAATCGGCGTTGCGGAAGGCCTCTTCACGAAAGCCCTGGTTTTGTCCCATGCCGGCGTCGCCGAAACGATCGTATTGTTTTCGTTTGTCGGCGTCCGAAAGCACTGCGTATGCCTCCGAAACTTCCTTGAACTTCTCTTCCGATTGTTTGTTCCCCGGATTCCTGTCGGGGTGGTGCTTCATAGCGAGCTTGCGATAGGCTTTTTTGATTTCCTCTTCTGTGGCTGTTTTCGCCACGCCAAGAAGTTCGTAGTATTTCATGAAAACGTCCTTCCTTGCCTATCGTAAAGGCATCACCGATGTGGCAGATGCAAGCCGTGCACCGGTGGTTTCACGGTTTGCATGTGCCGCAGGGGAAGGTACGCGGATGCCGACGCTTGACAAGCCCTCCTGAGTTTTTGGCGTCAGCCTGTCGTCTTTTTCGCGATTTCCGCGATGTAGGCAAACTCGTGTTCGGGAACGTTTTCGAGGAGCTCGTCGGACTCCTCGAACCCAAAGAACGAAAACCAATTGATGCCCACGAGCTCCGCCAGTTCTGCGGCGTGCTCCTCGCCATCGTCGGTTTCGTAATACTCGAAGGCTTTCAAGACGTGCCCCGAGCCTTTGAGTTCGAAGTAGTGGTAGCCGTCGCCGTTAGCATACTGACCATCACGGGAGTCGCCACTCCAATATTCTCGTGCGTGCCAAACCTCATCGGGTTCCCTTGGTTTCGTCATGGCAGTCGCTCTCCGTCGTCCCAATTAAGTGCCTCAGCGTCAACACAACCCGAGGTTTCCATTCAAGTCCAGTTTTCTGTCTCGAAACGTCCAGCAAGCACATCTTCAAGGGTGAGACGCGAGCGTGGGAGTTCCCGCAAAAGCATTTCCACGCGGCTGAGGTCGCGAACGAGCGGAGCAAGACGCGCTTCTCGGGCCGGGGCCAGAAGTGTGACCAAAAAGCGCCTGGACTTCACCAGCGTCTCGCCAAAACGGCGCACTTCCGACACGATGGGCAAGAGCGCGCGCGCTTCCGGGTGTCGGTGCGGACCTTCCACAAGAATGCCACCCACGTCGGTCAGCAGACCCTGCGCCATGGCCTCGAACTGGCGCAGTCGCCTCGGGCGAAGGGATTTGAGAAGACGACTGCCTGTTGGCAAGGCAATGGGCCGCGAGCAGTGCGCCACAGCCGCATGCCGTCGCAACAAAATCCCAGCTGCCAAAAAGAGCGCCGTCGCTGCGCCCGTTGCAGCCAGGTCAAGAAGCCAGAATGTTTCAAGGTCGAAGAGTTTTCCCATGCGGCACGACCTCCTGTCTGCACCAGTAGGGGGTATCGGCGCGGTTTGTGGCACCATTGAAGGCAGGGGAGTGATTCTTGACGCGCCCCAACGTGCCGAGCGACCGCTCCATAGCGGGGTGAGACACATGAAAGGATGATAAGGAAACGATGAATCATATGCATTCGGAAGGGGTTGTGGTGACTCCTGAACGCCCTGGAGCCCGTCTGATTTCCCTGTTTCTCAGGTGGGGCGGGCCCCAAATGTGTTACCTGGGAGCACCCTTCGTCGTTCTTCTCTATTTTTTGACGGGCCACAAAGAGAGACGTGCCGTGGCCAACTTCCACCGCACGATTGTTCCCATGGGGCGAGCCAAAGGCCTTTTGCAGCCTCTTTTCCTTGCTTACGTGAATTTCCTGCGCTTCGCCTTTTCCATGATAGACAGGCTCTTCGCGTTGAGGCACGGGCGTGTACCGCCCATGCGTCTTGAAACCGCATTCGACCTTCACTTGCTCGACAATGGGGCTGTGTTCCTGGGGGCGCATTTTGGAGACTGGGCTCTTTGCGGACAGGTTTTTTCGAAAGGGGCCAGCGAAGGGCGGCGCATCAATGTCGTCATGGATCTGGGCGCGAATCCCGCTTTCACGGCGCAGGCAGGAAATTTGGCTGAAATGGGTGCGAAGGTCATAGATGCTTCGCGTGGCACTGTAGGCCTTCTGCTCGACGTGAAACAAGCACTCGACAATCGGGAAATCGTCTGTTTCCTCGCGGACAGAGGGCCGAGGGAAGCGCGCAATGCGTGTGTTCCCTTCTTCGGACGTGACGCAGACTGGCACCTCGGCCCTTTCGAAATTGCGGCACGTTTTGGAAAGCCGCTCGTCGGATTCTTTTGTATCAAGGAGGGTTTGACGCCAAGCTCTCTTCATGTGGTTTCACTGGAAGCGTTGTGGGATGGACGTGAACCCTTGGGGGCTACGCCTGGAGCGCGTCCGGAGCCAGAGCGACTTCTGAGGCGTTACGTCGCCCTGCTTGAGACTCGCGTTGCCCGCTCTCCGACACATTGGTTTAACTTCTTCCCTTTTTGGAATACGATCGAGGGAAACGGAAGGAACGAGTCATGACACAGCCGACCCTCCTCGGACTCAAAACGGATCTCAAGAAGCTCGTGGTTGACGTCGCGAACCTCGCGCACGTGAAGCCCGATGAAATCAAAGACGACGAACCCCTCTTTCGCGATGGGCTTGGACTCGACTCCATCGACCTCCTCGAAATCGCCGTCCATCTTGAAAAACGCTATGGCATGAAGGTGCAAAACGACGACTCTGGGCGTCGCGCCCTTTCAAACCTCGAGAACCTTGCCCAGGCCTTGCATGCGCACCTTTCGTTGCGCGCGGGGCAAGCGACTGCATGATCCGACTCGGTTCCTCGAAGGTTGTCGTTACCGAAGTTTCCGTGCTCTCGAGTCTTGGTTGCACCCCAGACGAACTGGTGAGCGCCTTGCGTTCCCAAACCCGCGGCCTCACTGCTGAGCACCGTTTCCACGCGCACACGCGGGGGGTTTTGGGCGTCGTTCCCTCTCACATATATGAAGGAGCTTCTGCGCGGCTGGGCCAAGCCGATGTTGCCGGCCTGCGTGCCATCACACACTGCCTCGATTCTCTGGCGTCGCGTTCTGGCGTTTTCGAACGCTACGCCCCCGAGCGTATTGGGCTCTACCTTGGCACGTCGAATAGCGGCGTTGACTCTCTTCTGGAAGATGGAAAGTGGCGGCTTGCCGACGCACTTGAACAGGCACTGCGCACTCTGTTTCCTTTGCGCGGACCTTCATTCACCTTCTGCACTGCCTGTTCCTCGGCAGCACATGCCATTGCCCAAGGGGCATTCGCAGTTGCTGCGGGTGAGGCCGATGCCGCCATAGTCGGTGGAATTGATCTTCTGAATCCCATGGCTGTATGCGGATTTGAGGCTCTCCAAATTCTTGACTCCCAATCTTGTCGTCCCTTTCACCACTCCCGTGCCGGCATCAACCTGGGCGAAGGAGGTGCGCTTCTTCTGCTGGAGCGCGCTTCGGCCTTCTCCGCGCGAGGGCGGGTTCTGGGGAGTGTTGCTGGGTACGGTTGTTCCAGTGATGCGCACCACATTACCCATCCAGACCCTTCCGGAGTGGGCATGCGATTGTCCATGGAGCGTGCCTTGCGCGATGCGGGGATTAAGCCCACAGACGTGAATTACATCAATGCGCACGGCACTGGCACGCGGGCCAATGATGCTGCGGAAGCGCTCGCCATCGCGGGGCTTTTTGGTGTTTCCGTTCCCGTGAGCTCCACGAAGGGGCTGCATGGGCATCTTTTGGGAAGTGCAGGCGCTCTTGAAGCCGTCGTCTCGTTGCTTGCCCTGCGGGAATCCATGGTCTGGGCAGGAGCCTCCCTCGAAGACGAAACTTACGAGCCAGGTGTCTGCATTCCTCGTGTTCCATCCAAAAGTCTTATGCGTTACGTGGTCTCGAATTCCTTTGGATTCGGCGGGAACAACGTCTCGCTCGTGTTCGGCTCTTCGGGCGAGGTCGAACGTGCACTCTGATGCGCCTATGGCAGCAAATCGGCCCCTGCGTGTCGTGTCGAACGCAGCGTGTGTTCTTGAACTTTCCACGCCCCTTTCCTTTTCGCATCCTCTTTCTCGTCGCATGACACCTTTGCAAAAGGTGTTGCTTGAAGTTGCCCACCGTGTGGAAGCACGTGCGCCCGAATTGTTCGCGCGCTTCGTGCGTGAAGGAGGGTGCTCGCTTTATTTTGCCACTGCGCTCGGCGAACTCTCTTCAAACCTCGGGATGCTCGAGGCCTTGCGCCGCGAAGAACTGCCTCTTTCTCCTACGGCATTTCAGCACTCCGTGCACAACTGTCCCGTGGGTTACCTTTCTATTCTCATGGGGCTCAAAAACCCCATTGTCACGTTGTGTGGAGGCCTCGATGCTGCGCACAAGGCGCTCACCTTGGGGGTGGCTGATGCGCGGCGAAGTGCGCGATTTTCAGCGTCAGGCCACGCTTCGGTGTTCGTTCTTGCGGCCGATGAACTTCGGGAGGACGCCTCGGCCTCAGGCCACCTGGCGCGCGCCGAGGCCTTGCTTCTCGAAACGTGTTCTGAAGAAGATGTCGAAAAATCGAGCGATGAAGTCTTTCTGACAGGAGATGTTTTCTTGCCATCGGGGGGACGAAACGACGCCGCGACGCCGCAGTGGGCGTGGCCTTGGATACTTGGGCCAGACTCCGGTATTCTACCGGAATCTGTTTCCAGGCCCGGAAATGGAGTCTTTCCCCGTGCGTCGGAGACGCGATGGATTTTTCGGAAATAAGCCTTGACGACATTCTCCCTCACCGCCGGCGCATGCGGCTTGTGGGAAGCCTCGAGGTGGCTGATGAACAAGGGGCCGTAGTCCGTGTGCCCGTCGTCTCCGGGTCGCCATTCCTCGATGCCGAAGGTTTCCTAAAACCATCGTGGTATGTGGAAATCGTCGCTCAGGCCGTGGCCTGCTACTGCGGATGGTCGTGGCTTCTTAGGCCCGAGCGGCCTGGCACATTTGGCTACGTCGTTGCGGTGGACGACTGCCATGTGATCGCCGACGCGCAGCCGTCCCTGGGTGAGTGCCTTCTTGTGCGCGTGAAAAAGGAATTCGAGATGCCTCCTGCAGGTGTCTTTGAAGGGCGGGTGTTTTTGGGTGGTAGAGAGCTCGGACGTGCGCGTTTGAAGACATTCGTCGAAAGCACTGTCGGCATCATGGGAGAATCGCGCAATGGCGTCACGAGAGATTCGCAGAAGGGTGCTCGTCACGGGCGGTAGCCGAGGCATTGGCCGCGCGCTCGTCGAGTTGTTGGGCCAAACTGCCGACTGGGACATCACTTTCACCTACAAGTCGAAAGAAGCAGAAGCCCAAGCAGTGGTCGAAATGCTTCGCGCACGCGACGTGCGTTGCGAGGCGCTGCAAGTCGATTTGCTCGATGCTGTCGCCATGCGCGCGACCGTTTCCGCAGCTATCGAGCGAGGCGGTGGTTTCGAAGCCGTTGTTCACAATGCGGCCCTCACTGCAGACGCGAATTTCTATTTCATGGACGATGCGCAGTGGCACGACGTCTTGAATGCTTCGCTCAATTCCTTTTATGTGCTCAACAAGCTCTGCTTGCCCCGCATGATAGAAGGACGCTGGGGGCGCATTGTCACGCTCGCGAGTGTGGCAGGGGAAATGGGCAACCGGGGGCAAGTGAACTATTCCGCCGCCAAAGGTGCGCTCATTGCAGCCACGAAGGCGCTGGGTCGCGAAGTGGGTGGTAAAAACGTTCTGTGCAACGTGGTGAGCCCGGGCATTATTGAAACCGACATGACCGCAGACATTCCCGACATGCGTAAACTCGTGCCTCAGGGCCGCTACGGGCGGCCCGAAGAAGTCGCTTCGGTCATCGCATTCCTATTGTCTCCGGGCGCGTCCTACGTGAATGGATCTGTTCTGCGCGTGAATGGAGGATTCTACACGTGAGTTCGCGACGTCGAGTCTTCGTTACAGGCCAAGGTTTCGTTTCTCCTGCGGGAGCCTCCTATGGGGCCATCGAATCTTTTCTGGCGGAAGGACGCTCGTGTGTCCGAAGGGTCGATCCTCTGACCGCGGCCTATGGCCTGCACACTCGATTGGCATCGCCTGTCGAGGACTTCGATGATGCCTCGTTTCCTCGTCAGTGGCGACGCTCCATGAGCCGCATTTCTCTAATGGCAGCTGAGGCGACGCGGCGCGCCATTGCGGATGCACGCCTGTCCGAAGACGTTGTGCGTCACCACCGCACGGGTGTTTCCTATGGTTCGACCATGGGGGGCACGTCCGCTATCGAGAAATGTTTTCGAAGCATGACATCGTCGAATGGACTCGATGGCTTCCTTTCCACAACGTTCCTTCAAATCATGTCGCACACGTGTGCGGCCAACCTCGCCATCGCCATGGGGATTCGTGGCCGTCTGCTTGCGAGTTGCACAGCGTGTGCTTCGAGCCTCCAGGCCGTGGGGCTCGGATACGAAACGATAAAGCACGGACTCGCGGACGTCTTTTTTTGTGGAGGTGCGGAAGAATTGCACCCCATGATGATCGGTGTCTTCGACACCATGAAAGCCACAAGCACAGCGAATAACGATTCACCAGCGCGTGCATCCAAGCCGTTCGATGTCCAACGCGATGGCCTTGTGGTGGGCGAAGGTGCGGGCACCCTCGTACTCGAGGACGCAGAGTCGGCCCAGCGCCGAGGCGCCACTCTGCTGGCAGAGGTGGTTGGTTTCTCTACGGGGAGCGACGGTGGCCACATGACGAACCCAAGTGCGGAGGCCATGGAAAGGGTCATGCGAGAAGCTCTCGCCGATGCGGGGCTCTCGCCGGAAGATGTTTCGTTCGTGAACGCGCATGCCACGGCCACGCCCGTAGGTGACTTGGCAGAGTCGCGGGCCATACACGCTCTTTTTGGCACGAAAACCCCTGTCAATAGCTTGAAGGGTGCCCTTGGACACCTTATGGGAGCCTGTGGTGTCGTTGAACTCGGTGCGTGTCTGGGTATGCTAGAGAGGAACAGGATTCTGCACACGCTGAATCTTGAAACGCCGGATCCGGAAAGTGCGCCTCTCGATCATGTCATGGGTGCGCCTCGCGGTGCACCCGTCGAAGTCGTGCTGAAAAACAGTTTCGGTTTTGGTGGCGTGAATGCCTCCCTCGTGCTCAAGAAAGTGGCCAAATGAACAACCCGAGCAAGGACGAGATTCTGAGTCGCGTGAACGGGCTCTTCGTCGAGCTCTTCGAGACGCCTCCTGAAAAGCTGGTGCCCGAAGCCCTTCTTTTTCAAGATCTCTCGCTCGACAGCCTCGACGCCATCGACCTCGTTGTGTCGTTTGAGCGTGTGTTCAAAATTCGCCCACCGCATGCGGAGATCCGCGCTATTCGCACCCTTCAGGATGTTCACGAACTCGTTCTGCGTTACTGCAATGAAGAATCGACGATGGGAGACTTGTCTGTTGTTCCCGCGGAAGCCACACCCGCATCCCGTGTCGCGAACTAAGTCTTTGCCCGCGGCTGTCTGTCATTGGGTCCTTCTGGGCCTTCAAATCGTCGTGGGTTTCGGTCTTTTCGGTTTTGGGTGCGTGGTTGTCACCGCGTCCTTGCCTCTGCTGTGGTGCCTTTGTCTCTTTCGTCGCGCAGCCGTCGAAGCGCTCATACGGGAAGTCATTCGCAGGGCTTTCTCGGCAATTTTTGTGATGTTAGACGTCTTGAAAGTGGCAAGGCTGGAGTCAACTCTGGAAGAGCCTGTTCCTGGGCCGGCTCTTCTTGCATGCAACCACATCTCTCTCTTCGATGTTCTTGCGGTCATCGCGCGGGTTCCTGGCGCTTTTACCTTTGTGAAGTCGAGTTTTGTCCGCATCCCGCTCTTGCGTTATATCATTCTTTCGAGCGGTTTCTTGCCCGTCGATCCTTCCTCTCCGTCTCAGAGCGCCGAAGCGTATGCGCGTGCTCTTGATTTGTTGAAAAATGGCGCCGTATTTGTCGTTTTCCCCGAAGGCACGCGGAGCCCCGATGCCAAATTAGGTCCTTTTCAGAAAGGGGCTTTCCGCTTGTCACGGGCTGCTGGGGTCCCCATCACGCCGGTGCATTTCCAAAGCACGGGGCCCTTGATCAACAAAAAGGTCCTCAAGCTCGCCGATGGAAAATCTGTCACTCTCCGCATGAGGGTGTTTGCACCGGGAGCTCATTTGAAGGGAATTTCGGCGACCACACCGCTTTCCATCGAAGAAGAAACAAAAGCCCTTCGCCTGTTCCTTGAATCGCAAGGTGTGCGTGCACAACAGGAAGGGGACACACGCCTGGAGGTGGCTCCCGCATGACCACGACACCGCAAATGGATGCTCCCCTCCGCGCTCTGCTGCCGGGCATAGACGCATCTTTTGATTTCGTCGACGAAACACGTTGCCGTGCCGTGTGTGTTATTGGGTTAAATCACCCCGACTACGATGGCCATTTTGATGAACGCCCCGTGCTGCCTGCATGCAGTCAATTCGAGTTGCTTGAAGCTGTGGCTCGTGTCGCGTTCAACGAAGCACTTCGTTTTGCCGGTGTACCGCGGTGCAAATTTCTTGGCATCATCTCCCCAGGAGACACCCTCACCGTGGACCTCGTCCGCGCGGCTGAAGACGCCACCGCGTTCGATTTCTCCATTTTGTCTGAGGGAGGAGGACCTTGCGCCCGTGGAAAAATCCGTTTTGAAGCCCCTCGTCGTTCTGCCCACGTACAATAACGCTGCGACGCTTGAAGTTGTTCTCAATGACGT
>JADCJN010000181.1 GCA_020247005.1 Silvanigrellales bacterium | reverse complement strand
TTTGGCGGCAAGGGTTGAGATGCAAAGCACCCCAAGGGCAAAAGGAGGATTCAAAGTGAACATCAGAACGCTTGGGCCACCCGCATGATTTCGCCGTCGAGCCAAAAACGGTTGCCATGGGGGCAAGGCGTTGATGCGAAAAAACCATGATGGCCGCCCGCGTCCGTAAGAGTGCTGCCCATTGTCGTCGAGAATTCCCGCGGATCGGCTTGCGAAAAAGGGTCATCTCGGGAAGCGATGATGTGAGCCGGCACACGAATGGAAGAAAGCCACGGAAGCGATGAGCACTCGGCGTAGTACGCCTCCCGATTCACGAAGCCCGCATGGTGTGCCGTGTACAAGGCGTCGAACTCCGCGAGCGATTTGCCGAGACACGAAGGCACGGGCCCGAGGTCGGGAAAGGATGTGTGGCGGCTGGTCACCGTCTTTCGGAGGTCCCGAAGAAACAACCCATCGTAGAAACCAGAGGCGGCCTTCCCAATAAGAGGGGCATTTGCGGCCAGGTCGAGCACCGGGCTTGCGGCAATGACTCCTGCAAGCTGACGAGGAAGAGTGTCCGCATGGCGCCCAGCCATAAGAAGAGCCATATTGCCCGAAAGCGAATACCCCACAAGAACAATGCGAGCCGCAGAGCCCTCATGGCTCACAACATAACGCAGGGCCGCAAGGAGATCCTCTGCCCGGCCTGCATGGTAAATGCCCCGCGCGCGCCCTGCGCCCTCACCCATACCACGGTGATTCAGACGCCAGGCTTTCACACCCCGATGTGCGAGCGTGCAGGCAAGACGCACAAGATTCGGGGCGCCCGCACTCGAGGCGAGTCCGGGCGCAAGTAGAAACACAAGGGAACGCGAAGGCTCCGGTACTTTCACACAGAAAGGGCCCCCTGCAAGGTTTTCAAGGAGAACGAGCGAGTCGCCATCGGGCAACCCCACTTCGTGAATTCGAGCAGCGGGTTTAGTGCCAACACGGCGCGAAAATGCGCGGGCTGGAGAGAGAAAGGTGGGCGCGAGGGTTTGTAACAAAGCCGCCCGAAGGAGAGGGTGAGGCACGAAAGGGTGAGGCTGAAGATCTGAAAAAGAAAACCCCATTTGCGTGCACGCCTCCTTGGCTTCGCTGGGGGAGTGTCTCTTTTTTTGGCCCACTCCCTCTTCTCTGGCACAATGCGTGTAACATAAAGGCCCGTCTTCATGCGAAAAGCGAACGGCGCAAAGCCTTTCGCCACGCCCCAAACGGAGTGAGGAGATCGGACGTGAATATTGCCAAAGTGCCTGCGCCTCTTTCAAGACGGGTCTGGGCCGTCCTTCTCTTGTCGGTCTTGTTTGCTCTCGATTTCCCGTTTGCATCCCCCTTCCGACCTGGAAGTGGGGTGGACAACGGCACGTCACATGCCCTCGCAGCGGCTTCCACGGCCACGCTCGAAAATCTGCTCGCAAGGCCCGAAAAAAGCGCATGCCCTGAGGCATTCACACGCGAGGGCGCGCCCTTTCCTTTTGCTGGTTACTGCGTCTCAAACAAGGACACTTCGGTTCTCGGCCCCTTTCCTTCCTTTCTGGTGGAAGAATGTGCGCGTTCGAATTTCACAACCGACGTTTGCGAAGGCCTGACTTGGCCAAAGTCACTTTACCTCGCCTTGCGCGGGCAAGGGGTTTGCGATCGCGGCGCAACATGGAGCGATGCCATTGGTGCCTGCCTGGGCAACGACATTCGCCTGGGTGCGCAAAGCAAAGACGCCTTTGGGCCTTTTTCCACCCAGCTCATTGAGTCGTGCATCAGAGCAGGTGGAGGCAGCGTCTGCTCAACCAACCGCTGGAGCTCCTCGTTTCTTTCGAGCCTCCGTGCCTCGGCACCGGTGCGAACGCCTGTGAGTGCGCAAAATGGCGTGCGCGGCATTTACGTGAGCCACTTCGAGCTCGTGCGCCTCGACGAAAAGGGCCTCCGCGCGTTAGCCCGCCGTTTTCTTGCCGCCAATTTAAACACCGTTTACGTGGCCGTTTACTCCGACGGCATCCCCTTCTGGAACAGCGCCGCGTTCAAGGCGGCCGGTGGACGCACCGACGACGTGAACTGGGCACGCAAGTGGGGACGCATTTTTCGCGAGGAAGGCCTCCACCCCGTTGCGTGGTTTGAACTGGGGCTCCGGCTGCCGAGTCCGAGGCATGCCATTGCATTGGCCCAACCCCACTGGCTGCAGCGTGATGCACAAGGCAGTGCCACAACAAGCGAGGCGGGTTCGGCCTACCTCTCGCCGGGTGCGCCCGGCGCGCGCGCGCTGATTGTGAACATGTTGATTGAGCTCGCAGCTCCCGACATGCCCTTTGAAGAAATTCAACTCGATCATTTTCATTGGTCGCGGCATGAAAGGGGCCGAGAATTCGGATACGAAGACGTCACATCCGAAGCCTACTTTGCTGCAACCGGACGAAGGCCACCCAACGATGTCGACGACCCGCGCTGGGTCGCCTTTCGGGAAGCCTTGCTCGACTCGCTCGTTGAACAGGCCTGGCGCGGTGTGAAAGCAGCACGACCAGCCATGAGGCTGACGGCTTGCCCGGAATCCGTCTATGCACTTCAGAAACACCTCAAGCGTTGGGAACGTTGGCTTGCCCGCGGACACATCGACGGCGTGGTGACGCAGGTTTACTACGGAGAGGAAAGTCTCTTCCGTTCGCAGTTACGCACCTTGGCAAAACTCGCCCGAGACGCGGGAGCTTTGGATCGGTACGGCGTTGCCATCGATGCCTCTGCACAAAACGACGTGACTCGGGTGGAGCGCCAAATTCGCATTGCGCGAGAAGAAGGGGTTCACAACGTCGTTTTGTGGGTATGGCACGACTACGGGAGTGGCCCCGCAACCGAGGCCAATTTGGCCAACCTTCCGCGCACAGGCCGGGCTTGGGAACATGTGGCGTTGCAACCCTACGAGTGACGGTGCCGAGCCCGTGAATCGGGGGGAACAAAAGAAAGGTTGAATTGACATGCGGTGGCGCTCTCACTATGCCATGCCAAGAACAGCATGTTCACAAGACAACACAAAGGAGCCCCCATGTCGTTTGCTGCTGGCCCACTTTTTCTTGGCTTTGCGCTGTCTCTTGCGACACTGGGGGCCGCAGGGGTCCCCGCTCAAGCGTTTGCTCAGGCTGGCATCCGCCTCGAGAAAGGAACGGGGTTTCTCGAGGCTATTGAACTCCCCATCGAGCTCCACACCTTGCACTGCCCCTTGGAACCCGACACTCAGGAACTCCGCGTCCTCGAGGGCCGTGCCCGCTTCCACACGACACTCACTCAACCCGCGCCCGGCCTGCGTGCGGAAATTTACAACATCACCCCCGACATCCGCATGCTCACGCCCTACACCATTCGTTCTTACGAAAAAGGAGCGGAATCGGAGGGCTTTGACATCGGAGTGGGCCTTGGCATCAAAGCGACGCACGAGAACCGCACCTTCACTTTTCTGGCAACCCCTGACTCGCCAACCCGCAACATCTTTCTGTATCGTATTATGAAAGGAGACCTCATTGTTGAGCGCGAATTCTTCGAAATCGATGTCAGCATGAAGGTTGTCAAACAGACCTCTCGGCAGGGAGGCCCCCTCGACTGCAATGCGCCCTGACCTGGTGACCCTTGGAAGATTCGAACTTCCGTTCCCGCCGAGAAAAGGCGGTGTCCTGGACCGCTAGACGAAAGGGTCGTGCAAAGGAGTATGCACGAGGTGACGCGCAGGGGAAAGAGTGAACACACCTTGAGTCTGGAGACCTTTTTGCATTGAAAAAGAACACGACCCCGCCCGGAAAGACTCTCCGGCTTGATCCGCGCAAAATCTCGCCACAGTTGCCCGAAGGGCTCGACGCAAACGATGGAAAAAAGGAGCTGGAAGGACTCACGGAAGACATCGGACGCCTTCAGGAACTCATGTATTCCGCAAGCACACACGCTGTCCTCGTTCTTTTTCAAGGTATGGACACGAGTGGAAAAGACGGCACCATTCGTAAAGTGTTCCAGCGCACCGATCCTCTGGGTTGCCAAGCTGTGTCGTTCAAGTCGCCAACCGAAACCGAACTTGCGCACGACTTCCTTTGGCGCGTGCATGCAAAAGCTCCCCCGCGCGGACATATTGGGCTCTTCAACCGCTCCCATTACGAAGACGTCCTTATCGCACGCGTGCGGAGTCTTGTGGACAAGCAGGTTTGGGAAGACCGCTACAAGGCTATCAATGACTTCGAGCACATGCTCACGCGCAATCGCACAATCGTCTTGAAGTTCTTCCTGCACATCGACCTTGAGGAACAAGAAAGAAGGTTGCTAGCGCGGGAACGCGAAGTCGAGAAAAGCTGGAAGCTGACAGCGCAAGACTGGAGGGAACGCAAACTCTGGGACGCTTATATGGCGGCATACGCGGATGCGCTGAGTCTTTGCCACACAGAACACGCCCCGTGGACAATCGTCCCTTCCAACAAGAAGTGGTACCGCAACCTCATTGTCGCGCGGGCTGTTCATGCCGCGCTGAAGAACCACGAAAAAGGTTGGCAAGAAACATTGGCCGCCCTTTCGAAACAAAGACGCGCAGAAATCAAGAAATATCGGCAGGAAGACGGCTCGTCTTGAGCTCCACAACGAAGCACGTTTCTCCGTTCTGCGGTTCATGCCAAAGTCGGCCCCCGTGCGCCTTCACGATTTGAAGCGATATGGGCAGGCCAAGCCCCGTTCCTTTGCCAATTTCCTTGGTTGTAAAAAAAGGAAAGAAAATTTGGTCGACGTATTCGGAGTGAACGCCCGGCCCGTTGTCGCACACCTTGATGCGCATGCATTCTCCGTCGTCCGCAAATCGAACCGACACCTTTCGTTTTTCCACCGGCGAAGCCACAAGGGCGTCGAACGCGTTGTTGAGAAGATTCAACAACACTTGCCCCAACTCTACGGGGCGACACAACAAGAGGACGTTGGGAGCGATGGCATCGCAGGTGAGTTCCACGTTGTTGTTTCGAAAGCGTTCGCGGCAAAGGTCGAGCACTTCTTCAATGAGGAGTGCCACGGAGTAATGGATCAGAGGATCGTTCTCGGCGTCCCTTGAAAACGTACGCAACGACCTCACGATGCGCGCTGCTCTCTCCACTGTCGCTTCGATACGCGCCACTGCATGGTTCACCCGAGGCACATCGAGCTCGTCGGACTCGCTCACAAGTTTTCGAAGAGTCATGGCATAGCCTTGAATCACGGCGAGAGGGTTGTTGATTTCATGCGCAATGCCTCCCGCCATTTGGCCAAGCGACGCAAGACGGCTCTTCGCCGTGAGTCGAATGCGTGACATCTCGAGTTCTGTGACATCGCGCAGAGTCACAAGAACTTTTTCGACGCGGTTCTCCGCATTCCACACGGGAACCCATTGAACCTCGAAGAGGGCGAGCTCACCCTTGCCAGCAGTGCGCTGCATGGTGGACGGAAGGCTCGCAAGGCTCTCTCCGAGCTCGTCAGAGCTCCGACCAAACACCTCCAAGAGGCGCGCACGAATGCGCTCGAAATCTCCAGCCCCCGTGTGAGAACGCAGAAAAACTTCGTCGAAGGCAAGTCCAGCTGGGCTCTTCACGGCAAGGAGTCGTGTCACGTGGCGCGAATACTCGCGCTGAATGACCAGCCTCGAGTCGAGAAGAAGAATGCCAACGGGCACACTGCCAAGCAGAGTTTGGAGTTCATTTCGCTGCGTGTCGATGCGCGTCAGAGCCTTCTGCAACAGGAGGGTGTTGATGCAGTGCCCGCACGAAGCTGCAAGCAAGCTCACGCGGCGCGTGAAGGAAAGGATCTCGTCAAAGGGAAAATCGCGAGCGATAATGAAGGCCTTGGGCAGCTTGTCACGGCTCGGATCGACGGGCAGGGCCAATGAAAATGAACGCAGAATTTGTGGCGCAGTCATGCGCTCATGAAAAACGGTTTGCCCACTCTCGTCGAGACGAACGAAAAGCCCCCCCTGTGAAGCGAGGCTAAAACACTCCTCGGAAAAAAGGATGTCGAAAGTCACGCTGCACGGAGAAAAGCGGGTGAAGCTCGTGCGCACCTGGTCGCGGAGTGCGAGCAGATTTTCGGCCCGGGCAAGCCGATAGCCTTCGAAACCGAGCCATTCGTAAGTGTCGAACTGTCGCCGCGTTTCTTCCATGAGCGTGTTAAAATTCCGTTGCAACACGCCAAGGGCATCTTGACCGGAGGTGAGGCGCACGGGGTTGAAGATGCCTCGCGAAGCATCGAGACTCGCGAAAGCGAGACGCTGCAAAGGAACAAGGAGCGCGCGACGCACAACGAAAAATGTCGAGGCGAAAATGAGGAGCGCCACGCACGTGTACAACGCAATCACACCCGACACAGCGCTGCGGATGCTTTGACGCAACGGAAGGAGAGAGAAGTCTTGCACAACGTATCCGATGAGCTGCTCGTCTCCTGACTCATCGAACCGGTGGAACAGGGGAGAAGCAAGCCGTGCAAGCTCCGGTTCGTTCAGTCCGTCCACATGCAGCGGCTCGCTCCGACTCGGTTCGTCTAGACGTTTCGACATCGAGTCAATTTGATCTTTTGGAACGAGCGTGGACAGCGAAAGAGCCGAATCTCGAAACACCCGAAAATGCGCTTCGCGAACGCCTTGACGCTCAACCGCGAGAGAGAACTTCCCAGACGGCTCGAAGACAAAAATGCGAAGAGCCTCTTCTCCTTCCATGGCCGAACGGAGAAGCGACTCAGCCAAAGGGAAATCGAGGTGCCACACGGCGCGCTCAAGGGGGTCGAGGCGCGAAAGGAAACGAAGCTGATTTCGTGTGATGGCGACTTCCGTCAGACTCGCGCGGGTGTGGAACGACTGGAACACCGCAACAAGAGTCGTCACCGTAAAGATGGTGAAAGCGAGAAAAAGGCCGAGCCTTGAGGCTAAAGAGATCTCGCTCCACCAACGTTTCCAAAAAAGCAGAATCGACTGACGCGCCGGAGAAAGGCGCGCCAGGATCCCAAGGGCTTCTTTTGCAACAACGGACTCTTTCTTCAAATCGACTCCCGCACCAAAGGCGTCGGATGTCCGTTCGGGCTTCCGGCTGCGGCCGCAAGGCGGGCATTGGACTCGAATGGGTGACGGGCTTGGTTTACCAGTCTGCACGGGACCTGGAAAGCGAGGCTACGAAGCGTCTGTTTCAAGAGGAGGGCGGGGGTGAAAAGCCAAACAAAGAAAAACCCCCGATGGGTTGAGCATCGGGGGTTTTTTCACTCAAGTGAGTTCACTCAAATGAGGACGGGCGAGAGTGGTGACCTCTACGGGAATCGAACCCGTGTCGCCTCCGTGAAAGGGAGGTGTCCT
>JADCJN010000180.1 GCA_020247005.1 Silvanigrellales bacterium | reverse complement strand
GTTGAGCAACCTGGTGGCGTGGCTGTGTTCGCACCCTTTGCCGCACGCGAACGTTCCGTGTTGTTCTTGCCCGCACGCGACGCCCAGACGGAAATTTGGAATGGTCCGATGACTCCTCCCGAAGACGCCGCACTGGCCTATGGTTTTGATGCGGCTTATCCGCTTTCTGAGCTGGAAGCGAAACTTCCCGAAATTCTAAAAGGCGCGTCCTGTGTGTACGGCGGACCGGGGGGAACTTTGGCCGCAAGCCGGGAAGTGGACGCCGGGCTGCGAAACGCGCGTCTTCGGCAAAAAGGCGTGGAGTGGCGAGAAAACACGGTTCTTCTGGGTGAACTTCGGTTAGTGAAATCGGCTTGGGAGTTGGAACAAATGCGCGCAGCCTGCCGGCTCGGCAGCCGCATGCACGAGCGTGCCATGGCCGTTGGTCGACCCGGGTCGCATGAATACACCCTCCAAGCGGCTTTGGAAGAATTCGCGCGGAGCCGTGGCTCGCTCTGGATGGGGTACCCGAGCATCGTGGCCGCAGGCGAGAACGCCACGTGCCTGCACTACGCTGTGAACAATTGCCGCGTGGACGACGGCGACCTCGTTTTGATAGATGCCGGCTGCGAATGGAACGGCTTTACAAGCGACATCACGCGAACATTTCCCGCCAACGGGCGTTTCACCCAGGTGCAAAAGGCACTTTACGAAGTCGTCTTGCGGTCGCAGAAGGCGGCCATCGCGCTTGCACGGCCCGGTGCGACCCTCGAGCAATTGTCGGAAGCCTCCACGGAAATTCTGGTCGACGGCCTTCTGACATTGGGCCTCCTGAAAGGGGATCCCCAAGTGCTCGTGGAGGAAAAAAAATACAAAGAGTTTTATCCCCACGGCCTTTCGCATTGGCTTGGTCTCGATGTGCATGATGTCGGCGCCTACGACGTGGCGGGCGCGCGTCGTCCCCTGGAACCCGGTATGGCTTTCACCGTGGAGCCGGGGCTGTACGTACAACCCGGCAACACGGACGTGGACGCGAAATGGCGCGGTCTGGGCATCCGCATTGAAGACAACATTGTGATTACAGCCCAAGGGCACGAGAACCTCGTGGACTGCGTGAAGGAACTTGAAGCTGTGGAAGCGGCCTGCCAGTGACGAGTCTTCTGGCGACGCGGACGCTTTCATTCCACTGGGGACGACCATGAGCGGAGCGCCTGTCGTTATTCTGGGTGGCGGCTTCATTGGCCAAGCCCTGGCAAATGCACTTCACGAGCGTTTTCCCCACTCGCCCTTGGTGGTGTCGCGACGCGATGGCCGGCGGCTTGCGTCCGATGCCGCGGGCATCGATGTCGTTGCCTTTCGGCTCGAAGACCCCGGCACATGGGGCTCGGTGCCTTTTCGGCCACGGGCCACGGTGTGGACGTTTCCCGCGGCACAAGGCGCAGAAGCCTTTTTCGACACCCGACTCGGGGGCGCGCCCACATGCGTTCTGTCGAGCACTTCGTGTTACCTTTTGCCGGATGCATCCGAAACCGAACCGGAGTCCGGGTTTTGGGAGGTCGATGAAACGTCGCCGCTCGACCTCCGGCAACCCCGTTTCGCAGAGGAAGAAACCTTGCGAAAGCGAGGGGCGACCATTCTCGCTCTTTCGGGACTTTTCGGTGGCGAGCGGCACCCGGTGTCGTGGCTCAAGCGTGGACTCGTGCGCAACCTGTCGGGTGTGGTGAACCTCGTACACCGCAACGACGTGGTGCGCGCCCTCGAAGCCTGGCTCGCTGACACCGAGGCCTCCCATGGCGAACGTCTCAACATGAGCACTCAGACCCATGCCTGGAAAATGCTCGTCGAGAGCTTCCAACGCGACGGGCGCCTGTCCCCTGAATTTGGGGTCCCCGCACCGGACGTCGCGAGGTTCACTTCCCCGTCTTCGAAGCGGGTGGTGGCGACGCGGATTTTCGAGCGATACCCTGCTCTCTTGGCTGTTCCTTTCGTCAACGTTCTGGAGACGCCCACGTGAGCTCCTCGAAGCGCGCCGTCTTTTTGTCGCGCAAACTTAGGTACAAAGTACGGGAGTGGTTGCTCCATGCGTTGACGCGCACGGCCTTTGACACGGGCGGCGACCCCTCGCGCCTGCTGGTCGCTCACCTTTCCGATGCGCAGAAGGAGGCCCTGCAATCTTCCCCCTCTTTCCATTCGGAACTTCCCAGTGCGGTTGTCGTCATTCCCTTTCGCGACAAGTGGTTCTTGACGAAGGCTTGTTTGGAAAGCCTGGAACTCCAAGAGGCTTTTCGTCATTTGGCGGCAGTGGGTAAAATTCGTGTGATGCTTGTGGACAATGGATCACAAGAAGAAGCCACCCGCCTCGGACTCGAAAGCTATGGTGCGCGTGCGCCTTTTCAAATTCTTCGAGTCGATGAGCCATTCAATTTTTCTCGGTTGAACAACCTTGCCCTCAAAGTCGCCTGCGAGGTGGGTACCGATGTGGGTACCGAGGTTGAAAGCCCAACCGCACCCACATCTTCTGCGGGCAAAGTGGCGTCGTTTGCACCTGAGGTCGTGTTGTTTTTGAACAACGATGTGGCCTTTAAGGAGCACGACGCCCTGGGCAAACTCCTTGCGGCCCCCAGCAGCGCTCCGTCTGTGGGTGCGGTGGGTTGCACGCTGCTTTACGAAAACGGTCGGGTTCAGCACCTCTTCCTCGCTCCCGGGGTCAAGATCGTGGGAGCTCACCCCCTACGGGGGCAGCCCTGGGCCCCCATGGTGGCCTGGCGCGAACGCCCCTGGCCGGTTGCCGCTGTCACCGGGGCCGCGCTTGCGGTGCGGGTGCGAGATTTTTTGGCCGTCGGCGGCTTCGATGAGGACCTTGCCACAGCCTACCAAGACCTCGACTTGTGTTTGAAGCTTCAGAAGAGGGGGCTCGTGAATTGGGCTTTGGGCGACGTCGTGCTCACGCACTTTGAAACGGCCACCCGCAAAGCCTCTCACCAAACACATGAAGTTGCCCTCATGTATAGCCGGTGGGGGCGTTTTTTGGTGGAAAACCCTTACTACGCCAAGGAGTTTTCGCGCTGGAGCGAAAGTCCGGCCTATGCGCGTGGTGAAGGTCCTTATCCTTGGCGAGAGTATCTTCTCCTTCCTTGAGCCCTGTGCTTGCCCAGCCGGCTTTGGGACCCTATGGTCGGGCGAAACCAAGAAAAGGAGACTCGTCCATGCGTTCCCCTCAAGGCACCCGCCGCCATCTCCGTGCGGTCTCGGAAAGCGAGCGCGCCGGGTCGAGCACCGCGGGTGGAGCCACGGGAACGGGCTCGCCCACCGAAGTCTCTCCGCGCGCCATTCTCCGCCTGCGCGTTGAACTTGCCGGAACGGAAATTCCTGTTTGGCGCGAGCTTCTTGTTCCCGCTCGCCTTTCGCTCGAAGAACTCCACGTCATTATTCAGGTGGCTTTCGATTGGGAAGACGTTCAATTGCACGAGTTTCAGGTGGGGCACGATCGTTACATCGACGCTCGCGACGAAACCCTTCTCGACATGCCTCAGCAGAAAACCGACGGGCAGGTGCGCCTGCACCAGGTCGTGCAAGCACTCCCCTTCGAATTTAGTTACCTTTACAGCCAGGACGAATTTTGGACTCATCGGGTCCGTGTGATGGAAACCCTGGGAATGGAAGACATCTGTCTTTACCCGCTGTGTGTTGGGGGCGCGAACGCGGCACCGCCGGAAGGCGTGGGGGGAGGACATGGCTACAATGACTTTCTGCGCTGTCTCTTGCGTCCGGGGACCCCAGATGGCCTCGATGCATCGGCCTGGATTGGGGGGCACTGGGATGCCAATGCCTTTTCTGTGAACGTCGTCAACCGCACCCTGCACGGGGACAGACGGCTGCTCATGATGTCCAACACTCGCGACAGGCTCGAGCGCCATTGGGACCCCGAGTGACGATTTTGCACGGCGGGGAACTCAATGTATCCTCGTCGTTCAACTAGAAAGTGTGCACAAGAACTTTTGCCCTTCATGAAGGAAGTCGATGGTTCGTTGATTTTTGTTGAAACCATTCAATTATTTTGAGGATTCTAGTATGCAGTCATCAAGAATTGTGCTGGTATTGACTTCCTTTTTTTTGGCGAGTTGTGTGGGTCGGAAATTCAACTCGGATTCATCCTCCAAGGATTTTGCCGAGCGACCTAGCAACGATGGTTCAGAAGTTTCTCAAGTTCGATTGTTT
>JADCJN010000018.1 GCA_020247005.1 Silvanigrellales bacterium | reverse complement strand
TCTGGGAGCAAATTACAGAAACGGGGTTACACCAATCGATGTGGCCGCAGACATTCTGTTTTACGCAGAGCATCGGTTTCTGGAACGCGCCCGTTTTGGGGGGGGCTGTTTTCTTGCGGTGAGAGAAGGATGCGTTGTTCACGGCTCCATGCCCACAATGACACCTCGCCGATGCTCTGCTGGCTAAGGCATCGCGAAGTTCTTAAAAAATCATAAATGATGCTTTAAATCCTTTAAAACATCATTTATGGTAATTTGACGCCAGCCGTCTCGGGAGGCCGCTTTTGATGCGGCTCCTTCTTTAAAACATCACACACGGCTATTTAAAGCTATTAAAATCTCATTTATGGTGTTTTATGACGAAAACACGCACTCCGCTCCTCCCTCGGGTGCAAGCGAGGGTCCAGTCTTTGGGCGCACGCCTCCGACAGTCGCGCCTCAGGCGACATTTCTCGCTCGCCATCGTTGCCGAACGGGCAGGAATTTCAGTTGAGTCACTCCGTCGCCTCGAGCTCGGAAAGGGGACGAGCTCCGTTGGCACACTGGCAAACGTTCTATTCGTTCTCGGCCTCGATAACGATCTCGAGACACTGGCTCGAGACGATGAGCTCGGTCGAAAACTGCAGGACCTCGAGATGCCCACTCGCGCCCGCGCTCCTCGAATGCGGCGCCAACCACCCGGCGAGAAAGCTGCTACCGAGGAGGGAGAATGAAACAGGGCTCGCGCTCCCGCGACATCCTGGTGTTCGCGGGCGGAAACGGAACGAATGGCGACACGACTTCGAGCTTTTGTGGAATCTTGCACGCAGACGTCGTTCGAGGTCGTGAAGCCTTCTCGTTCGAGTACGATCGGGGGTGGTTGAAGAGTTCAAAGGCCTTCCCGCTAGATCCCTCGCTTGGCCTCTTTCAGGGCCGCCACTTCGTTTCCCACGCGGAACGCGCGAACTTCGGAATCTTCCTCGATTCGGCTCCCGATCGTTGGGGGCGTCTCCTTCTCAAGCGCCGAGAAGCCCTCCGGGCTCGCGAAGAACAGCGACCCGCTCGAACGCTTTTCGAATCCGACTTTCTCCTCGGGGTTTATGATGGACACCGGCTTGGCGCTCTTCAATTCCGTCTCAATGAAAATGGCCCCTTTGTCGACGACGACGAAAAATTCGCGTCGCCTCCCTGGACGAGCCTTCGCGAACTCGAACATGCCAGCCACGTTCTGGAGCAAGACGACGCGGAGGAACTTCCTGACTACGCGAAGTGGTTGAGGATGCTCGTGAGCCCAGGAGGTTCCTTGGGAGGGGCTCGCCCTAAAGCGAGTGTGGTCGATCGAGATGGCGCGCTCTACATCGCGAAGTTTCCGTCACGCGACGACGAATGGGACGTTGGACTGTGGGAGTTCATCACCTGGGTGCTCGCTGGTCGTTGTGGGCTTTCCGTTCCGCACGCGAAGTGCGAAAAGTTTTCTGCGAGGCATCACACTCACCTCTCGCGCCGATTCGATCGCTCTCCCGAAGGAGCGCGCCGGTTCTACATGTCGGCCATGACCGCTCTCGAGCGTATCGACGGTGCGTCGGCCGACAGTGACGCTTCCTCCTATCTTGATATCGCCGCGTTTCTCATCCGGGAAGGCTCCCGTCCGGACGCAGACCTCGAGGAACTCTGGAAGCGCATCGTGTTCGGAATGCTCGTTTCAAATACCGACGACCACCTTCGCAATCACGGTTTTCTTCTCGAAGCGGAGGGGTGGCGGCTGGCCCCCGCCTTCGATGTGAATCCGAACCCGCATGGCGCGGGACTTCGTCTCAACGTCTCGGAAGAATCCAACGAACAAGACCTTTCTCTGGCGCTCGACGTCGCCAAGCATTTTCGCGTCTCGGGTCGCAGGGCATCGGAGCTTGTGGGAGAGCTCACCTCAACGGTGTCGGGATGGGAGGCCGTTGCTGAGGAGCTTGGTGCAACGCGTTCAAGTCGGGAACTCATGAGGGGCGCATTTCGCCTTGCTCGGCAGCGCTGAAGATTTCCAGGCCCTGCCAAAAGGCGTCAACAGGAGTGCGAGTGAAGAAGTGTTCCGTTTTTCTGGCAATCTGTCTGTGGTTTTTCTCTTTTTCAGGGGGTGCCCAGGCTTCTGGGGAAGAGAAGCCGCAAACAAAGGCCTGCGCGCCCATCGTGTTTTCCGGGCAGACCCTTCTGTGCCTCGAGCACGGCCAGGGTTCCCTGAGCGCCGCCGACAGGGCCGCTGTGGTGGAAAGCCGGCTCCAACGTGTGGCCCTCCAGCAGAACTTCGACGACGACGCTTTCGAGTTTTCGCAAGGCGCAGAAGGCCTTGCCGTTGTTCTGGGCGACGCTGTTCTTCTGCACGTTACGGAACAAGACGCAGCGAGCCACGGCGCCCCTGCCAAAGCCGTGGCCGAAGAGTTCGTCGCCAAGCTCCGTGGTTCGCTTCGCGACAAGCGCCGCATGGAAAACCCCCGCGAGCTCCTTTTGGCGGGTGTCTACACGCTCGCCACGCTCCTTGCTTTCCTCGGGCTGGTGTATGCATTGTCGCTTTTTGCGCCGCGCCTGCATCGGCGCATCGACACCTTGCATGCGAGGCACTTTCGCTCGCTGCGCATTCAGTCCATTGAACTTCTTTCGGCAAACCGCATGGCGGCCGCCTTGCACTGGCTTGTGAAAACGGCTCGGCTCGCCCTTCTGCTCGTGTTGTTTTACCTCTTCGTTCCCTTGGTTCTCAGTTATTTTCCTTGGACGGCTTCTTGGGCTCCCAAGCTTGTGGAATACGCCACAAGCCCCCTCAAGGAGCTTTTCCGGGTTACGGTCGAATACGTTCCCAACTTGTTCTTTGTCATTGTCGTCGCTGTTGTGGCCTCTTTCGTGCTCCGGGGTGTCAAGTTCCTCTTCAACGAAGTCGACAAAGGCAACGTACGGTTCGAAGGTTTCCACCGGGAATGGGCATCGCCCACCTACAAGCTCGTGCGGGTTGTTGTCATTGCCTTCGCGTTCGTCATGGCGTTCCCCTATTTGCCAGGCTCCAGTTCTCCTGCTTTCCAGGGTGTTTCGGTGTTCCTGGGTCTGTTGCTGTCGTTCGGGTCGTCTTCGGCCATTTCGAACATGGTTGCCGGCATCGTTATTACCTACATGAGACCCTTCAAGGTTGGCGACAGGGTGAAAATCGCCGACACCGTGGGTGATGTGGCAGAAAAAAATCTCCTCGTGACGCGCATCCGCAGCATTAAGAACGTGGACATCACCATTCCCAATGCGGCGGTGCTGGGCAGCCACATTGTGAACTTCAGCTCCCATGCCCACACCACAGGGCTCATTCTGAACACGAGCATCACCATTGGGTACAGCGTGCCCTGGCGGCAGGTGCATGAGCTTCTTATCGAGGCCGCGCTCAAAACCCCGCACATTATGCAGTCGCCCACACCCTTTGTGTTTCAGCGCGCACTCAACGACTTCCACGTTTCCTATGAAATAAACGCCTCCACGCGCGCGCCTGGCGACATGGAGTTGACCTATTCCCTCTTGCACCAAAACATTCAGGAAGCGTTCCACAGCGCAGGCGTGGAAATCATGTCGCCCCACTACACGTCGCTGCGCGACGGCAGCGCCGTGGCGATTCCTGCTGGGGTTTGATGTTCATAGAGTTGGGAAGGTGATTCTGCCAATCAAGCGGCATCGCTTCCAAACAGGGAGTTGCTTTCATTGCACACTGAAGATGACGAAATGATACCCTTCGAGGAGCATTGGCGTTTGTTTGAGGCATGCCCACGGTCTGACAAAGAGTTCTGGCGGATCAAAGGACAAAAGCATCTCGATGCGTTTCGAAATGACGAAAGTCCTTATTGCAGGAAGCTTGTGCAGTATTTTGAAGGCTTCTTTTAACGATCGAGGATCGGTCAAGGGTTAAACTCGCGGCCTTGCCTTCAACTCTTTGTTCGCTTCCATGTCGAACCACATGGCAAAGAGAATAAATTGAACCGACGTCAGTGCCGAGAAAACAAGAAGAATGAGATTCACCTTGGGTACGGCGCCTGTGAGAAAAGTAACTACGCACAGCCTGAAAAAAAGAGGCACGTTCACCGCGAGCAGGCCAAATCCGAAGGCGTAGAAGAACACAAGCGGATGAAAGTCGCGAATAACATATTTTTCGTACATTCTCTTGAAAAAGAGCTTTACCAAGAGCCAACCGATAGAGAAAATCACTTTCCTGACTTTGAGTGTCGAGACTTCGCCAACGCCATACACGGGTCGAACGGGCACGTCGGCGACTCGGAATCCGTGGATGTTCAGGGAAACAAGGACGTCGTTTGGCTGACCGTAGCGCTTGTAGCCTTTGTCCCAGTCAATGGCTTCGAGTGCCGCGCGGTTTATGGCGCGATACCCGGTCTGAGAGTCGGCAACATGCCAGTAGCCCGATGCAATTTTGGTTAGAAGCGAGAGCGAGGCATTCCCGAAAAAACGCACCTTCG